>JAITXJ010000020.1 GCA_031284745.1 Acholeplasmatales bacterium
AGAACCCATGGGTTCTTACATTATAGAACACCAGCATCAGTATATTTCACACATTAAATAAGGTTGTGATATAATTAAATTAGTAAAGAGTGTGGTACTCAAAACTATCACCCAACCAAGTGATTATTAAGTTTTTCGACTAAAAACTTCTCCTAGCCCAAATAAAACAAAGATAGATTTTTATTTTGTCTAGTAAATGTTTTTGGTGGTCAATGGATATTTTATGATGACTTTTAGGGTTATTTAAAACGAAAAATTTCGTTTTTTGGGAAAAAGTGATATATTATTTTAGGAAAAAAGGAGAATTAAGATGAAACAATTTAAAGCTGAATCAAAAAAAATATTGGACCTAATGATTAATTCCATTTATACCAATAAGGAAGTCTTCTTAAGAGAACTTTTATCAAATGCCTCGGATGCGATTGATAAATTGTATTTCAAGAGTATGCAAGAGAATTTGGGCCTTCAATTAGCGGATTTTTCTATACATGTTGAACGCAATGAAAATGATCGTAGTTTGTCAATTAGCGATAATGGCATCGGTATGTCTAAGGAAGAATTAGATCAATATTTAGGAGTGATTGCAAAAAGCGATTCGCAAAATTTTAAAGAATTGCTAAATAAGAAAGATGATATCAATATCATTGGTCGTTTTGGGGTTGGTTTTTACTCTTGCTTTATGGTTGCTAAAGAAGTAAAGGTTATTTCTAAAAAATACGATGCTTCGGAGGCTTGGGTTTGGTCTTCGAGCGGTATTGAAGGCTATACAATCAAAGAAGCAAAAAGAGATAGTGTAGGAACTACCATTATCTTAACCTTGAAAGATGACACCGAAGAAGAACACTATCATCAATATTTTGAAGAATATGAATTAAAAAATCTTATTAAAAAATATTCTAACTATATTCGTTATCCGATTATTCTAAACGTTGAACACCATGAATTAGATGCTGATGGGAAAGAAACTGATAAAACTTATCAAGCCCCAGAAATTATCAACTCCATGGCACCTATTTGGACCAAAAAGAAAAAAGATTTAAGTGTTGAAGAAATTAACCAATACTTTAAAGATGAATTTAACGAATATGAAGATCCGATTTCTTCGGTATTTTTGGACTTAGAAGGTAATGTTCCCTATAAGGCGGTTTTATTTATCCCCCGCAAAGCTCCTTACGACTACTACTATAAGAGTTTTGAAAAGGGATTAAAATTATATTCGAATAATGTTTTAATTATGGAAAAGTGTCCTAATTTATTAAGCGATTATCTAAGTTTTGTTCGCGGAGTGGTATCTTGTGATTTAGATTTAAATATTTCCCGAGAAACTATTCAACATAGCAAGGAGTTAGATAAAATTGAAAAGTCAATTAATAAAAAAGTTCGAGATGAACTATTAAATATTCTGAAAGAACAAAGAAGTGATTATGAGCAATTTTTTGAGTCTTTTGGTTTGCGGATAAAATATAGCATTTGGGAATCTTATGGTGCTTTGAGCGAAGAATTAAAAGATTTACTGATTTTTAAATCGCTTAAGGAAGACAAATACCTCACTTTAGAAGAATATACCAATCAATTAAAAGCCGAAGACAAATATATTTATTTTGTTAAGGAAAAGAATATTTCAGCGGCTAAATCCATTCCTCAAGCTGGTTATCTCTTAGCCAAAGAAGAAGACATTCTACTTTTTAGCG
Organism: Acholeplasmatales bacterium; assembly: GCA_031284745.1. Taxonomy (GTDB): domain Bacteria; phylum Bacillota_I; class Bacilli_A; order Acholeplasmatales; family Acholeplasmataceae; genus JAITXV01. Next base: position 1,692 of record JAITXJ010000020.1, read on the forward strand.
ATGACGTTGATGAATTTATCTCCAAAGTTATGAGTAAATATAAAAATTGGGAGTTTAAATCCATTACTAGCGGTTCTTTAGAAGAAAAAGTAGAAGAGTTAACTGCCGAGGAAGAGGAGCTTTTAAAGTCCATTAAAGAAGTCCTTGATGACAAGGTAGAAGCCGTAAAATTTTCCTCCACTTTGGGAGAATATCCGGTGACTTTTACCTCTAGTGGGCCAATATCCGTGGAAATGGAAAGAGTATTAAGAGAAAATCCGAGCGAAGAGAAAGTTGAGTCCAAAAAAACCTTAGAAATTAATCGTCACCATAAATTACACGATAAATTATTAAATATTAAGGATAAAACAGTTGAACTTAAGGATATATCCTTGGTTATTTATAACTTGGCCCGTCTTAATGCTGGTTTAAGTGTTGATAATTTAGCAGAGTTAATTAAACAGATTATAGAATTATTGGCTTAGTTAAGGTATTTTTCAATAAACTTACTTGCTTCGAGAAAGTGGTGATTCTTTAACTTATTTAGATTAAAACTTACCTTTATATAAAGGTTGTCCCTACTTATGGTTATTTGCTCGGGGTATTGGTTAGCAACTTCGAAAAATTTTTCCAAGTCGATGTTTTTATAATCATAAAGAGTAAAAGAGAAGGTATTTTTTTCTTCAAAGAAATTTGACTTGCCAAGTTTGTAAATAGTTTTTTGAAAAAGCACTTCATAGATATAATTTTCCATATTACTTGTTATTTTTCCAAATCGATCTACTAGTTCTTCGATGATATTGGTTGCATCTTTAAGTTGAGAAATTGCCATAATTTTGCGGTGAATTTCCAAGCGGACATCATCATTATTAATATAATTTTCATCGATATAGTGTCCATGAATGTTTAGACCATCTTTTTTAGTATATTTACTTAATTCTTGATCAGAATCGATTCCTTTGATACTATCCTGGACCAATTTGAGATATAATTCGATACCAACGGAGTCAATAAAGCCACTTTGTTCGCTGCCTAAGATATCACCGGCCCCCCGAATTGCTAAGTCTCTTTTTGCAATTTTATAGCCGCTTCCCAGCGCACTAAATTTCGAAATCGCAGCTAATCGATCTTTCATTAATTTTGTTAAAAGCGCTTCATGATCATAAAATATATAGGCATAAGCAATCTTATCACTTCGGCCAACTCGCCCTCTTAACTGATATAGCTGCGAGAGACCTAAGCGCGTAGCATCATGAATGATGAGAGTGTTAGAATTAGGGATATCAATTCCCGTTTCGATGATAGTTGTGGATACTAAAACATTATATTCATTGTTAATAAATCTACTCAGAGTTTCTTCAATCAACGCTTTATCCATTTTGGCGTGGATAGCCGCAATTTGCGCTTGCGGAACTAACTTATTTAATTTGCTAACGATTAAATCCATTTTTTGGATATTATTATATAGGTAGAACACTTGACCACCCCGTGAGAGTTCACGCTTGATAGCTTCACTGATGATGCCATCTTCTCTTTGAACCACATAAGTTTGGATTGGATAACGATTGGTTGGAGGGGTATCAATGATAGAAAAATCTTTAATTCCCAACATCGCCATTTGCAAAGTGCGGGGAATTGGCGTGGCCGATAAACTGAGTGTATCAACCCCGGATCTTAAATTATTGATTTTCATTTTTTGGGTAACGCCAAATCTTTGCTCTTCATCGATTACCAGTAAACCTAAATTTCGCCAAACAAGATTTTCAGAAAGTAAGCGATGAGTACCAATGATAATATCGATATAGCCACTATGAACCTTATTTAAGAGAATGTTGCTTTCTTTGTTATCGACAAAACGACTAAACATACCAACGATCACCCCATATTTTTCTAGGCGGCTTTTAAAATATAAATAATGTTGACGTGCAAGAATCGTCGTTGGTACTAAGTAAGCCACTTGTCGACCACTTAAAACCGCTTTGTAGGCGGCTCTTAAGGCCACTTCAGTTTTTCCAAAGCCCACATCACCAACAATGAGCCGGTCCATCCAGGTATCCTTCAACATGTCGGCCTTTGTTTGTTTGATTGCTTCTAGTTGATCAGGAGTTTCTTCATATGGAAAATCTGCTTCCAATCTTAATTGATTGTCGTCGTCTTCCAGGTAGGGTTTTCTTTTATTGGCCGCCCTAATGGCGTACATTTTTAAAAGTTTGCTCGCAATTTCTTTAATTTTTTGTTTAATGTGGGTTTTGGTCTTGCTCCAAGATTTACTTTGCAGGTCGGTAAGTTTTGGTTGGCTATCTTCAAAAGAGTTATATTTTAAAATGAATTCTAATTTATCGATGGGAACAAAAATTCTTTGTTCGTTTTTATATTCCAATTCAATATAATCACATTTAACGTAGGAGACCTTTTTGGTGACGATTCCTAAATATCGAGCGATCCCATAATTGTAATGGACGACATAATCTCCGACGCTAATTTCATTGATATTATGGATTTTTGTGGACTGCGTTAAAATACTGCGATATTTAATTTTATTTGTTGATCGTGTAAAAAATAGTTTGGTTTCGTTATAAATAACTAATTTTTCACTAGGCAAAAAGAGATTAAAACTAAAATTTTCGTTAATAATATTAATTGCCTTTAGATGAAAGTCATCTTGATAATATAGTAAACCAAATTTATTTAACGATTCCTTAAGACAATCGATATTGATTGGATCTTTAATACCCAGTAGATAAGTATAATGGGGATAGTTATTTACCAACTTAATAAATTCATTAATTCCTTCTTTAAGTCCCTCTAAAGCAAACCTATTTTCCAACGTAATGTCGGATTCGTTAATTTTTAAAACTTGCGTGATCGGGAGCCTTGAAAGGCTATGACCATGGTATCTTTGATTAAAGGCTGCAATATTAATTTGATCTTCAACAATATTGTCTTTAATAGAGTTAAGATCTAAATAAACAGTCAAGCTATTTTCTTTAAAATCCTTGATGGTGGTTGGGGTATTGTGGAAAAAACTTAAATAAATGGTTAAGGTATCTAAATTTAAACGGTTTTCTAAATTCTCGAGATCCTGGTTTAATTTGCTTTGTTCTTCAGAAGATAAAAAATCATTAGCAAAAAAATCCTTAATTTTTTGGATGGCCCGGGTTTTCATTTCGTTAGTGTAAAAGGTTTCCGTCGTCGGAACAATTTCTAATTGCTCAATATTATGGAGACTTCTTTGGGTTTGAACATTAAATTCTTTGATGCTTTCAATTCGTTCCCCGAAGAAGTCTAGACGAACAGGGTTGGCAATATTAATGCTAAAAATGTCTAAGATGGAACCTCTTAAGGCATAATCTTCCTTTTTTTCGACGGTATATACTCTTTGATAGCCATTGTATTCTAAAAGTTTAATGATTTTGCTTATTGGGTAGCTTTGGGCTACTTTTAATTTAAAGATGCTATTTTGATAATCTTCTTTGCTTAATTCTAATTGGTGATAGGAATAGTAATCGCAAATAACAAGGTAGTTTTTATCCTCCAAAAGACTTCGTAAGGTAAAAAGCCTTTCACTTTTAAATTCAATTGACGGAATGCTCATCAATCTAGTTAAGGGGCTATCTCCAGGGAAAAATAAAACATTTTCAGCTAGGTTGGTGTTCATTAAAATGTCATATAATTTGGTTGAAGTCGTAATATTATTACAAACGACAAAAATAGTTTTATTTTCTTTAGCATAAGTGGTTAAAAGCCAGGCACTAAGATAATTTAAATCTGTCGTTGCGAAAGTGGAAGTAAAAAAATGATGCTGAAAGATGGGGTGATGAAAAATACTCATGAATCTAAAATTAATTTAGGTGTGCTTCGTAGGTCCAACGAAAAAGCCCTTAGCTGTTGACCTTCCATAAAATCATCAATTATTTTTAAGCATTCCGTCATACTAGTTTTTAAAATTATTTCTTCTTCCGGCTTAAATTGCGATAAAACATAATTAGGTAAGGAGAATTGCGTATTCAATCCAACTCCTACTCTTAAACGTTTAAAATTCTCACCTACATAAGTGATAATATTTTTCAGACCATTATGGCCTCCAGCACTTCCTTCCAGTCGTAATCTTAAGCGACCAAGTTCGATATTAACATCATCAGATATGACCAATAAATCGTTAGACTCTATTTGATAAAAATTCATAATTTTACTAACTACTTCCCCGGAAAGATTGACAAAACTTAAGGGTTTACAAAAAATAATCTTTTCCCTGGTGGAGGAAACTTCTAAGAGCAGAGCAGAAAATTTTTTGCTTAATTTAAAAGAAAAATGATTTTCCTTGGCATAAAAATCAAGAACTTTAAATCCGACATTATGTTTAGTGTTATCGTATTGAGGTCCCGGGTTTCCAATGCCGACGATTAATTTCATTGTTCATTAACAACATTATCAAAGATTTGACTGATTGGTTCGTCGTTTATAATGTTTAAGATGGCTCGTCCCAAAAGGGCGCCAATAGGGAGAATAGTAATTTTGGGACTCATTTTTTCGGGGGTAATTTTAATACTATTAGAAATGACTAAGCTCTTAATTTTGGAATCGTTGATATTCTTAATGGCATCGCCTGATAAGACTCCATGGGTAGCGGCTGCATACACTTCGAGGGCCCCTTCGACAATTAAAGCATCCGCGGCCGCACAAATGGTACCTGCCGTATCGATGATATCATCAATGATAATCGCTATTTTATTTTTAACATCACCAATAATATTCATCACTTCACAAGAATTTGGTTTGGGCCTTCTTTTATCGATAATTGCTAAACTAGAATTCGGAAAATAAGAAGCAAATTTTCGTGCTCTGGTCACTCCTCCATGATCGGGAGAAACCACCACAATATCGGACAAACGCATTTTTTTAAAGTATGAGGCTAAATAAGGACTAGCCGGGAAGTTGTCAATTGGAATGTTGAAGAAACCTTGGATTTGTGCAGCGTGGAGATCGATACAAATTACGCGATTAGCTCCGGCCACTTGAATTAAATCCGCAATTAACTTTGCACTAATTGGCTGACGACTTTGGGCTTTACGATCTTGTCGAGAATAGCCATAATAAGGAATAACTAAAGTCACATTTTTTGCTGATGCTCTTTTTAAGGCATCACTCAAAATAAGTAATTCCATAATATTTTCATTGACTGGACTGGAAGTTGATTGAATGACAAAGACATCATTGCCACGAACTGATTCGCTAATATTTAAACTTATTTCCCCATCACTAAAACGACCTATATCTACTTTCGAAAGGGGAATCCCTGATACTTTAGAAATCTCTTCTGCTAATTCGGGATTTGAACTTAGAGCAAATATCTTTACTTTTTTTCCTTCAATGACCGCCATATGTCCTCCATGTACTTAAAAATTATATCATATCTTCGATATTTTAACTATTAGAGGATTTATAGCATTTTTTATCGTTTGCTGTCACAACCTTTTTCGAAAACACCGAGGAAATAGTGATTAAAAATATGGAAATTACGGACATTGATGTGGTTATCAGAAATATCGGTTAGGAACATTGGTGTTACAAATGAGCAGATGTACCATGGTGCTCATTAGTGTTACCCACCCGTGCATTTACCTTGTCCATTAATAGTCATTATCATATTTTTTTTTTAAAATATATTAAGGTGTATAATATTTAAGTAAAAAGATTTAAGGAGAGAAGTATGAAAAAATTTTTATCTTTATTAATTGCTGTATTAATTAGCGCTAGTGTAGTTATTTTAAAATTTCCTAGGAACCCATTTGAGCTAAATAATCAATATTATAATTTTTTAAATTGGTTAGGTGCGGTTTAATGAAAAAAATTATCTTATTATTAAATCTTATTATTTCCCTAGTTATTTTAACCTCGTGTCAACAGTCTAAAAGTTTACCATTTGTGACGGATTGGTCTAATCCCTATGAAGTAATTGATAGTTTGGAATATGTGGGAGTTTTTAAAATCAGTAAGTATTTAAATAGACCATCTAAGGGTATTGTTAATTTTGAAGTTCAACCTCTTGAATTTATTTCTAATGAAAATAATTTAAACTTAACAGCCTTTAGTGTTAGTATTTGGGATGATTATAAAATGTCAACCGCTGAGTATCGCAATAAGTATGTTAATAAGTATTGTTTGTTAGGCGGAGGAGAGAAATTTTCTTATGCTTTGGAGCATTCTAATCGTAGTGCTGTTCGTTATTTTTTGGATGGATACAATCCAAATCTCAGCATTATTAATCAGAATCAAGATATTGTTGATGCTTGTAATGAGTTTATTCAGGCGGTTAATAAAGAAAAATTTATTCTATCTCATCATGGGACATCATTGATTGCCAACTACTATTTAAATTTTCCCATCTTTGATACAACGCCTTATTTAGACGAGTTGACCGGTGCTGCTAGTCAGGAAAAGATTAATGAAATCCTTTGGAGCTTAACCAACGAAATGCAAAGCTATTATTTTAGAGAAATTAATTTATTTTTGGAGCAATTATCCCTAAACCCCGTTGATCTAGCTATTAATTATTCCTATAGGACTCCTTCTTTTAATTTTTTGGTCAATTCAGCAAACTATGAAAGCCAACAAGTTTTATTAGAATATATTGCAGCTAATATTACCTAAAATAAGCGGTTTAGGAACATGGAAGTTTTTATTGGGAAGTATCTTAAATAAAAAACGGACTAGCCATTTGACTAATCCTGGAGCCCTATATTACTAACTCATTACTTATATTCTATCACATTATTTTAAATAATTCATTTATTTATTAAAAAGAGTAACTTCTAAAAGTAACTTTCGTTTTTAAGGGTGTTCAAATATAAAACTAAAACTTAACTTTGCATAACAAATAATTCATAGTTAATAACTACTAAATAAAATATCTATGAGCTAATTCAAGGATAGATGTTTTATTTTGTGGTTAGTTTTATCATATTTTGACAACTTAAACCTACTTGTGGTAGAATATTAATACTTGTGTTTACACAAGATAGCGTTGATATGGAAGGTTGTAGAAACGCGGTAAGCCGTTGCCCGTTGATAGTAATTTCCAGATAGCGAGTCAATACACCGATATATGACGAAGGAGAATAATGGCAAATTTTGTATTAAAGGTAAAAATGCGTTCGTATGATCATCAAGTTCTTGATCAGAAAGCTAAAGAAATCGTTGAGGGGGCGGCCAAGACTGGGGCTTTAGTCGATGGTCCAATTCCGCTACCGACCAAAAGAGAGATCTTTACTGTTTTGAGATCCCCTCATGTTAACAAGGATTCTCGTGAGCAATTTGAAAGAAGAACTCACAAAAGGTTAATTTTAATTACTAATCCGAATGGTAAAACATTGGATTTAATTAAGTCAATTTCTATGCCTTCCAGCATTGAAGTTGAAGTAAAGAGAGGATAAAGCAATGGCTAAAGGAATCTTAGGAAGAAAACTCGGAATGACCCAAATCTTTAGTGAAGAGGGAGCAGTAATTCCCGTTTCAGTAATAGAAGCTGGAGAAAATGTCATTCTTCAACAAAAAACCAAAGAAGTAGATGGTTACACCGCTACCCAAATCGGCTTTGAAAATTTACGAGAAAAATTAACTAACAAACCCCAAGTAGGGCACGTTAAAAAAGCTAATACCCAACCTAAGCGCTTTCTGCGAGAAATTCGTTTCGATTATTTAGAAAATGAATTATCTAGTTTAGAAGTGGGGACAGCCTTGAAAATCGAAGATATCTTTCAAGTTGGAGATATCGTGGATGTTCAAGGAATTACCAAAGGTAAAGGAGTTGCTGGTGTGGTTAAAAGACATCACCAACATCGAGGACCAGAAACCCATGGTTCTAACTACCATCGTTTACCCGGTTCAATGGGTGCCATTAAAGGCAAACTTATTGGTAAGAATTTACCTGGACATTTGGGAACAGATTTAGTAAGCATTCAAAACTTGAAAATTGTGGCTTTATATCCAGAACATCAAGTAATATTAGTTAGTGGTTCGATTCCCGGACCTAAAAAAGGATTGGTGGTCGTTAAAACGGCGATCAAATCCAATGTAAGAGGTTAAAATGGCAGAATTAGAAAAATATTTAATAAATGGGGCCAAAGAAAAAATTACTATTTCCGATTATGTCTTCGGTATTGAACCCCATAATCAAGCGATCTATGATGTAGTTAATGCTCAAAGAGCCGCCATGCGTCAAGGAACTCATGCCACCAAAACCCGCGCAATGGTTTCCGGTGGTGGTAAGAAACCTTGGAAACAAAAGGGTACTGGTCGAGCTCGACAAGGTTCTACCCGAAGTCCTCAATGGTATCATGGTGGTATTGTCTTTGGACCGCAACCTCATAAGTATAATGTTAAAATTAATTTAAAGGTGCGACAATTAGCCCTGCGAAGTGCGCTTAGTTATCATTTCAAGAATAATACTTTGATTATTATTGATAACCTTAAATTTGAAGCAGTAAAAACCAAAGAAGCAACTAGCCTTTTAAAGAGAGTTGGCGCTTCTAATAAGAACTTAATTCTCGATTGTCAATTCGATGACAACTTTGCATTAAGTGCGCGAAACATTGCATCAGTAAATATCCAATCAGTCAATCGTTCCAGTGTCTATGATATTTTAAATGCTAAAACCCTAATTCTTTCGGAAAGTGCGGTTAAATATTATGAAGAGGTATATCATGAGTAATTATGTCGATATTATCAAAAGTCCGATGCTCACCGAAGCATCCCTAAAATTAGTGGAAAAAGAAAATAAGTACACATTTAAAGTCAATCGTGATGCTCATAAAGATGAAATAACTAAAGCGATTGAAAGCTTATTCAATGTCACAGTTGAATCAATCAATACGGCTAATTATGTCAAGAAACCTACTCGTAGAGGTAATTACACTGGCTTTAAACCAGCATATAAGAAAGCTGTGGTAAAACTTGCTAAAGGTCAAAAGATCGCAGCATTCAATGTTTAATATGGAAAAAACATTAGAGGAGAACAAACATGGGAATAAAAATCTATAAACCTACCACTAACGGTAGAAGAAATATGACCTCCCTTACCTACGAAGAAATTACAACAAAAACTCCTGAGAAATCACTACTTGTTTCGCTGGCTAATCATGCTGGCCGCAATAGTGAAGGACATATTACCGTAAGACATCAAGGTGGAGGCTCAAGAAGAAAATATCGAATTATTGATTTCAAAAGAAATAAGTTTGATATTATTGGCAAGGTTGGAAGTATTGAATACGATCCCAATCGTAATGCAAATATTTGTATAATTAATTATGTTGATGGCGAAAAACGTTACATCATTTGGCCAAAGGGCTTAAATATTGGTGATAGCATTATCGCTGGTGAAGCGGTGGATATTAAGGTTGGTAATGCCTTGAGAATTAAAAATATTCCCGTGGGAACCACCATTCATAATATTGAATTAAAACCTGGTAAAGGTGGACAATTAGCCAGGGCAGCTGGTGCTTCGGCCCAAATTCTTGGTCGAGAAGATCGCTATGTCTTAATTAGATTACAATCTAGTGAAGTTCGTAAGGTCTTAGGCGAATGTATGGCAACCATCGGAGTCGTTGGTAATGAAGAATATAATCTGGTTAATATTGGAAAAGCCGGCCGAACTAGACATATGGGAATTCGCCCAACAGTTCGTGGTTCAGTAATGAACCCTAACGATCACCCACACGGTGGTGGTGAAGGTAAAGCTCCAATTGGTCGTAAGTCACAAATGACTCCTTGGGGAAAGAAAGCTCGAGGGGTGAAGACTCGAGACAAGAAGAAAGCTTCTGGTAAGTTAATTATTAGAAGAAGAAGTAAATAGAGGTTGATATGGGAAGATCAGTAAAAAAAGGCGCCTTCTTAGACGCACACTTACTCGCGAAAGTTGAAAAATTAAAAAAAGCTAATGAAAAGAAAGTAATTCAAACTTGGTCTCGCCGATCAACGATTACGCCAATATTCATTGGTTATACTATCGCTGTTCACAATGGAAAAGAACATACTCCTGTTTATGTAACGGAAGACATGGTAGGTCATAAGTTTGGGGAATTTGCTCCAACAAGAACCTTTCGTGGGCATAAAAAAGAAGATAAAAAGGCAGGTAAATAATTATGGAATCATTTGCAATTGCCAAAATGCAACGCATTGCTCCGCGGAAAGTCCGAATAGTTTTAGATTTAGTACGCGGTAAGAAAATCAAGGAAGCCCGGGCTCTATTAATGTTTACGCCCAAAGCTGCCAGTCCAATTATCTTAAAAGTCTTAAATTCCGCCGTCGCTAATGCCGTTAATAACAATAAACAAAAGGAAGAAGCTCTTTATATTAAAACTTGTTTTGCATCAGAAGGTCAGACTTTAAAAAGAATGCAACCAAGATCTAAGGGTTCCGCATCACCAATCATGAAAAGGACTAGCCACATTACTGTGATACTAGACACTAAGGAGTAATTAAGTATGGGACAAAAAGTTAATCCAATCGGACTAAGAACCGGAATAATTCGAGGCTGGGATTCTAAGTGGTATGCTAGAAATCTCGAAGTTCCTGCTTTAATTAAAGAAGATTATGAAATTAGAAAATATTTACTTACGAAATTTAAATTTGCTGGTCTTTCGCATATTGAAATTGAAAGATCAAAAATTAAAGACGATAAAGGGGTCGAAAAGCATAGCGTACGAGTTACGGTGTATGCGGCTAAGCAAGCTTCCCTCCGTTCGGAAGTGAAGAAAACTGAGGACAATAATCCGCAAAAAAATCCTTCTTACATTGATGCGGCGAATGCCTATCTCAGTAAATTAATTAAAAAAGAAGTAATAATTAGTACTAGAGGGGTGGTTAAACCCGAAAGAGTGGCTTATATTACGGCTTGTAATATTGCTAGAGATTTAGAAGGTCGGGTATCTTTCCGAAAGGCCCAAAAGACCGCTATTTCCAAAGCTTTAAGAGCTGGTGCTAAGGGAATTAAAACGAAAGTCGCTGGTCGTTTAGGGGGAGCAGAAATCGCTCGAACTGAAGGATATGCGGAAGGTCGTGTACCCCTTCATACACTTCGTGCTGATGTTGATTATGCAACTTGCGAAGCTAATACCACTTATGGTAAATTAGGGGTGAAAGTTTGGATTTATATGGGTGAAGTTTTACCCGGTATGACCAGAGCTGATTTAGCACCAAAACCGGAAAAAAGACCTAATCAAACTTATACTAATGATCGTCCTCATGATAATCAAAATAAGGGGAATAAGTCTTTGGGTAAGGCCCGAGCTGCTAAAATTTCGGAAGATAATGGAGGTAATGAATAATGTTACAACCAAAAAGAGTAAAGTTTCGTCGTCCTCATCGTGTTTCATATGAAGGACATGTTAAAGGAAAAAATACCATGGTAAATGGTGATTATGGTCTTGTGGCTTTAGAGGGTGCTTGGATCACCAGTCGCCAAATTGAAGCTGCCAGAATTGCTATTACTAGGCACATGAAGAGATTAGGTCAATTATGGATCAACATCTTCCCTCATCTTTCCATTTCGAAAAAACCAGCGGAAATTCGTATGGGTAGTGGTAAAGGTGCTCCCGACCATTGGGTTGCGGTAGTTAAAATTGGGAAAGTTATGTTTGAATTAAATGGAGTTAGTGAAGAAATCGCTCGGGAAGCCCTGCGTTTAGCCACCCATAAATTGCCGATAAGTTGTAAGATAGTTACCAAGGAGGCATGGAATAATGAAGTCAACAAGTAATTTAAAAGAATATCGAAAATTAAGCGTTGAGCAGCTCACAAAAAGAGCTGAGGAACTTAAAAAAGATTTATTTAATCTGCGATTTCAAAATGCCACTGGTAATTTAGAATCAACCGCAAAAATCCCGCAAACTAGAAAAATGATTGCGCAAATCTTAACAATCATTACCGAAAAAAAGGATAAAGGTGAATAATATGGCCCATAAAGAATTTATCGGAATTGTAACTTCGACTAAAATGGAAAAAACCATCACGGTTAGTGTGGATCATTTCGTAATTAATCGAATTTATAAAAAAAGAGTAAAGGTATCAAAAAAATTTCATGTTCATGATGAACAAGGCCTCGCCCAAGAAGGTGATTTAGTTTCAATTATTGAAACAAGACCTCTTTCGAAAACCAAAGCTTTCCGTTTATTGGAAGTTTTAAAAACTGCGGGAGGTAAGGAATAATGGTTCAACAAGAAACGAGATTAATTGTTGCTGATAATAGTGGCGCTAAAGAAGCCTTAGTTATTAAAGTTTTAGGTGGCACCAGAAAAAGATATGCAAATATTGGTGATGTGGTAGTCGTGACGATTAAAAAAGCTATACCTTCTGGCTTGGTGAAAAAAAGCGATGTTGTTAAAGCAGTTATTGTGCGAACAACTTCCGGATTAAAAAGAGCTGATGGTTCTTACATTAAATTTGATGAAAATGCTTGCGTTATCATCAAAGAAGATCTTAATCCGCGGGGAACACGTATTTTTGGACCAGTGGCTCGCGAACTTCGAGAAAAGAATTTTATGAAGATTGTTTCGCTAGCGAGCGAAGTATTGTAGGAGAAGATATGAAAATAAAAGTTGGCGATACAGTTGTCCTCTTAACAGGTGATAAGAAAGACAAGTTTGTAGAAGATAAAAAAGGGGTAAAATCTCGTAAAACTGGTAAAGTTTTAAAAGTTTTACCGAAAGAAGAAAAAGTTATTGTCGAAGGTTTTAATTTGATTAAAAAACATCAACGTCCCCAAAGAGAGAACGAGGATGGGAAGATTATTACTACTGAGGCTCCAATTCATGTGTCTAACGTAGCCGTTGTTGATCCTAAGACTAATACTCCGACGAGAGTTGGTTACAAAAATGTCAATGGAACGAATGTTCGAATTGCCCGCAAGAGTGGTGAACTCTTAGAAAAAGTTAGCACTTCGAAAAAGGCTCTCAAAGCAAAAGAAACCACCGCTCCAAAGGAAGTAAAAGCTAAGGATGTCAAGGCGAAAGAAACTGCCGCTCCTAAAGAAGTGAAAGCAAAAGAAACCACCGCTCCTAAAGAAGTGAAAGCAAAAGAAACTGCTGCTCCTAAGGAAGTAAAAGCTAAGGAACCAAAAGTTAAGAAGGAGACGAAATAATGTCAAGATTTAAAGAATTATACAAAAATACCATTACTCCGGCTTTAATTAAGGAATTTAGTTACTCTTCAGTGATGGCGGTTCCTAAACTAGAAAAGATTGTGGTTAATGTCGGAGCTGGGGAAGCGATTACTGATGCGAAAATTATTGATGTTTTTGCGGAAGAGATAAAAACCTTAACTGGTCAAACACCGATTATTACAAAGGCTAAAAAATCAATTTCTAATTTCAAATTACGAGAAGGTGTCTCCATTGGGGTTAAAGTGACTCTAAGAGGAGAAAAAATGTACTACTTTCTCGAAAAATTGATCGTTATGGCTCTACCGCGAGTACGAGACTTTCGGGGTGTTAATCAAAACAGTTTCGATGGACGAGGTAATTATACCTTAGGTATTAGAGAACAAATCATTTTCCCAGAAGTTGTCTTTGATAAAATTAGAAAAATTAAAGGAATGGATATTGTCATTGTGACCACTGCTAAAAGCGATAAAGAAGCCAAGGCATTGCTTCAAGGCTTTGGAATGCCATTTAGGAAATAAGGAGAGTTATGGCAAAAGTAAGTAAAATTGTAAAAAATGAAAAAAGAAAAGTGATTGTTGCTCGCTATCAAGAAAAACGTCTGGAATTAAAAAAGAAAGGCGATTATGCTGGTCTAGCAAAGCTTCCACGAAATGCATCTCCTGTACGAGTTCGTCATCGTGATTCCATCGATGGTCGACCTCATGGATATTTAAGAAAATTTGGTATTGCCAGAATTCACTTCCGTGAACTAGCAAGCGAAGGTAAAATACCTGGTGTCAAAAAGGCATCTTGGTAAGGTAGGAGGAACTCAAAATGGTTATATCTGATCCTATTGCGGATCTATTAACAAGAATCCGCAACGCAAATATGGTACATCTTCCAACAGTAAAAATGCCTCATTCCCATTTGAAACATGAAATTTTAGTGGTTTTAAAACGGGAAGGCTATATTGAAGAAGTTGCTACTACGCAAAGTGGAATTAAAAAAGATTTAATTGTCACTTTGAAATATACCCAGACTAAAGATAAAGTTATCAATGGTCTTACAAGGATATCGAAGCCTGGTTTAAGAGTTTATGCCTCGGTTCACGAAATACCTCGCGTACTTGGTGGTTTAGGAATTGCTATTCTTTCGACTAGTCAAGGCATTAAAACAGATAGGGAAGCTAGAAACGCTAAAATTGGCGGCGAAGTGCTAGCTTACATTTGGTAGGAGGTTAATAATGAGTCGTATAGGTAATAAAATTATTAATATTCCCGCGGGAGTCGAAGTTATTATTAGTGAAAATAATCACGTGGTGGTCAAAGCTAATAAAATTGAATTAAGCAATGACTTTAATCCGCTAATTAAAATTACAAAAGAAGGTTCAACCATTAAATTAGAAAGACCTAATGATTTAGGTTTTACTCGTAAAATTCATGGTACAACAAGAGCTTTACTAGCCAATATGGTTACTGGAGTGGGGACTGGGTTTAAAAAGCAACTCGAAATTCAAGGGGTTGGTTATAAAGCGGCGGTCGAAGGTAGTCGATTAGTTCTGAATGTAGGCTTTTCTCATCCTGTCTACTTTGAAATCTCAAAGACTTTAAAAGTAGAAACTCCCAAACCTACTGATATAATTGTTAGTGGTAGTGATAAACAAGAAGTTGGTCAATTTGCAGCGGTAGTTCGAGCTACCTGCAAGCCAGAACCTTACAAAGGTAAAGGTATTCGATACGTGGGAGAAACAGTTCGTCGTAAAGCCGGCAAAACTGCTAAATAAGGAGAAAATATGATTAAAAAAATATCATCTAATGAAGTTCGTCTAGAAAGACACTTAAGAATTAGAAATCACATTAATGGCACTCAGCTGCGTCCTCGTTTAGTAGTCTTCCGTTCCAACAGCGCAATTTATGCGCAAATAATTGATGATGTTCGCCAACACACCTTGGTAAGTGCTTCGACCAAAGAAGCCGCACTTAAAGGGTCCAACATCGAAAATGCGAAGAAGGTTGGTTTGCTAATTGGTAAAAAAGCGATCGATGCGGGAATTACGAAAGTGGTTTTTGATCGAGGTGGCTACATTTATACTGGTAAGGTTAAAGCTTTAGCCGATGGTGCCCGGGAAGCCGGTTTGGACTTTTAGGAGGATTTATGGAATATAAAGAACGTACCCAAGAATTGGATGAAAAATTAATTACAATAAATCGAATCACAAAAGTTACCAAAGGTGGTCGTCGTTTACGTTTCTCGGCTTTAGTTATTGTCGGTGATCATAATGGTCGAGTTGGCTTTGGAACTGGTAAAGGTCGAGAAGTAACGGATGCCATTAAAAAAGGTGGCGAAGCTGCTCGTAAGAATGTTTTTAAAATACCGAGAGTTAATACCACAATTCCGCATTTAGTAGTAGCTTCCTATGGAGCTTCGAAAGTAATTATGAAACCAGCTCCTCAAGGATCAGGTATCATTGCGGGTGGTGCAGCTCGTGGCGTCTTTGAATTAGCCGGTATTACCGATGTTTCCTGCAAGGCTCTGGGCTCACGCACCAAGATTAATATGGTAAGAGCGGTCTTTGAAGGTTTAAATATTTTACACACCAAGGAACACTTATTTGTTAATCGCGGTTTACTAACCAAAGAACAAGTGGTGGAATTACCAGATTTTACTAAAGAATTAGAAACTTTAGGGGAAGAAAATATTGAGGAAGGTGGTCACAATGAGTAAAGTAGAAGTAACTTTAGTAAAAAGCTTAATTGGTCGTCGTCCATCCCAAATTGCTACCGCGCAAGCTCTTGGCCTCAAAAGAATTGGCAGTAAAGTTGTTAAAGAAACTAATGATGCTATTCTTGGTCAAATTAAAACGATTGCACACTTAATTAGTGTCAAGGAATTAGGAGAATAATTATGTTAAATAATTTAAAACCCACAAAGGGTGCTCGTCATACTAAACACCGCATCGGCCGTGGTCCTGGCTCAGGCTGGGGTGAAACTTCCGGAAAAGGTTTCAATGGTCAACTTGCTCGTAGTGGCGGGGGACCTCGACCTGGTTTTGAAGGTGGTCAAATACCATTTTTCCAAAGAATACCAAAAAGAGGTTTTACCAACATTAACCGCAAGGAATTTGCTTGTGTTAATTTAAATGTCATCGAGGAGTTATTCTCTGATGGGGATGTTGTTAATCCTAGTGAATTATTAAAAAGAGGAATTCTTTCGAAGTTAAAATCAGGACTTAAAATTTTAGGTGATGGTGATTTAACTAAGAAGGTAACTATTCAAGCCCATAAATTTAGTGCCTCAGCATTAGAAAAAATTAATAAGTCCGGTTCGTCTTCCGAGGTATTATAATTATGTGGCGAAGGTTTAAACAGTTCATTACTTCGAAAAGCTTAATTGCTAAATTAGCTTTTACCCTTCTCATGTTATTAGTATTTAGATTATTAATCTTTGTACCAATCCCACTTTTTAATCGGGAATTATTAACAAGCTGGATCTCCAACAATGAATTTTTTGAAATCTTAAATAATTTCGGGGGAAACGCCTTAGAACAAGCTTCAATTTTAGCTTTAGGAATTACTCCTTATATCACGGCCTCAATCGTGGTGCAGATGCTACAAATGGTTATCCCTCAACTTAAAGAGTGGGAAGATCAAGGCGAAAGCGGACATGCGAAAGCGGCGAAGATGACAAGATACATCGCGGTGGCGTTGTCATTTGCTCAAGGGTTGATGTTGATTATTGGTTCCAGTGCCAATGCGACCAATGTTATCTATCCTGGTGTTTTACAAAACGGAGCTAGTGGATGGCCATATTATATTTTAATGGCGCTTTGTATCACCGCCGGAACTTGTATTTGTATTTGGATTTCGGATATCATCACGAAAAAAGGTATTGGTAATGGAGCTTCGCTACTAATTACAGCGGGTATTGTTACTTCTTTACCTTCGATGGGTGTCTTCACTTATACAAAGTTTATCACTGATCGGACAGCTTGGTATCAAATTCTATACTTCATTATTATTATTCTGTTATTCTTAGGCTCTATTATGTTGGTCACTTTCTTTCAAATAAGCGAAAGGAAAATACCGGTTCATTACGCTAACCGGGGAGGTAAATCTAATTCTGATATCCCCTTAAAGATCAATAGTGCTAACGTAATGCCAGTCATCTTTGGTTCAACGATCATGTCCATCCCTCTAACTATTGCGGGGTTTTTCCAAGCTAGTTCCAGTGAAGGGGCCGGTTATTGGTTGGACCAAATATTCAATAACCGTAATGCGATTGGTTTTGTGATTTACATGCTCTTAATTGTCGTCTTTAGTTTCTTCTACTCTTTCTTACAAACGAGTCCGGATAAAATTAGTGAAAATCTTTCCAAATCTAATGCCTTTATTCCGGGTATTAGACCGGGAGAAGATACGAAAAACTATGTGGCGAAGTTACTATTTAAGATTACCGTGATTGGAACCTTCTATTTAATGTTCATTGCGGCGATGCCAATTATTATTTGTAAAATCTTTAATTTACCAACTTCTATTAGTGTTGGTGGGACATCATTATTGATTGTGGTCGGTGTGGCGATTGAAACATGTCTACAAATTGTTTCTGAAGGTCAGAAAGACGAATATCAAGGAATCTATTAATGCAAGTAATCTTAGTTGGTCCTCCCGGTAGCGGGAAAGGGACCCAAGCGAAAAGTATTTCGGTAAAATACCATATTCCTCATATTTCTACTGGTGATATGTTTCGATATCATTTGAAAAATAATACGCCAGTAGGATTAGAGGCCAAGACTTTTATGGATAAAGGTCTCTTGGTTCCTGATTACTTAACTAATCAAATGGTGGATTTACGATTACAAGAGCCCGATGCCAAAGGAGGTTTCCTTCTGGATGGCTTTCCAAGGAATTTAGAACAAGCGCGCTTTTTAGATGATTTGTTAAAACAACAAGGTCGTCGCTTAGAACATGTTCTTTGGATTGATGTGGAAGATAAAATCATCATTGAGCGTTTAAGTGGCCGTCGAGTATGTAATAAATGTGGGAATATTTCCCATATTGATCACTTACAATCTAATCGTTGCAGCTGTGGGGGAACCTATGTTACGAGGGTTGATGATACTCTGGAAGTGATTAGTGATCGCTTAAAGGTTTACCATGATCAGACGGAACCCATTGTGGCCTATTATCAAGCCCAAGGGAAGGTTCGAGTTATTGATGGTAGCTTAGCCGAAGTAGATGTCAATAAACAAATCTATGAGGTCTTAAGTAAGTGATTACAATTAAATCGGCTCGCGAAATTGAACTTCTTCGAGCGGCTGGAAAGATTATTTACGACCTCCATCAAGTTTTAAAGCCTTTGATTAAACCGGGAATTTCGACCTTAGAACTCGATCAAATCGCGGAAGCTTATATCTTAGCCCAGGGAGCCAAACCAAACTTTAAAAATTATAATGGCTTTCCGAATACGATTTGCGCTTCCATTAATGATACAGTTATTCATGGAATTCCGCGAAAAGATATGATTTTAAAGGAAGGCGATGTCATTAGTATCGATATGGGTTGTATTTTAAATGGTTATCATGGCGATTCGGCTTGGACCTATGGAGTTGGTGAAATCTCCTTAAAAGATCAAGAGCTATTAGATGTGACGAAAGAGGCTTTGTATCAAGCTATTAGAGTAGTAAAACCGGGAGCATATTTAGGAGATATTGGATATGCGATTGAACAATTCGTATCACCACATCATATGGGAATTGTTACAGATTTCGGGGGACATGGTATTGGGAGAAATTTACATGAGGATCCTCATGTCTCTCATAAAGGAAAAAAAGGACAAGGAGTAGTATTGAAAGAAGGAATGGTTATTTGTATTGAACCAATGATTACCTTAGGTAGTGGAAAAGTAAAAGTATTAAAAGATGGCTGGACAGTTAAAAGTGTCGAAGCCAAAACAAGTGCTCATTTTGAGCACATGGTGGCAGTTAGAGCAAGCGGATATGATATTTTATCTGATGGTTCTTCGCCAATGCAGGGTACCAATGGCTAATCTTAACGTTATTGAAGTCGAAGCCAAGGTGATCGATGTATTACCTAATACCCAATTTCGAGTGCAGCTAAAGCAAAATGGACATATTGTCTTAGCCTATGCCTCCGGTAAAATGCGTCAAAATAAGATTCGTATTTTACCTGGTGATAATGTTAAAGTAGAATTATCACCATATGATTTGTCCCACGGAAGAATAACTTATCGTGAAAAACTGATTAAAAAGGAGTGATTATGAAAGTAAGAGCATCAGTAAAACCAATTTGTGACAAATGTAAAGTAGTAAAAAGAGAAGGAGTTGTTCGTGTTATTTGTGAAAACCCTAAACACAAACAACGTCAAGGGTAATTAATTATGGCACGTATTGCAGGGGTTGATATCCCGAATGAAAAAAGAATTGTAGCGTCCTTAAGATACATCTATGGTATAGGTGCCTCTTTAGCCCAAACTATTTTAAAAAATGTGAATATCAGTGAAGATATTCGCACCAAAGAACTCACTGAAGATCAATTAACTTTGATTAGAAGTGAAGTATCTAAACACCAGGTCGAAGGTGATTTACGCCGAGAAGTAAACTTAAATATTAAAAAATTAATGGAAATCGGTTGTTATCGCGGAATTAGACATCGTAAAGGCTTGCCGGTACGTGGTCAAAATACCCGAAACAATTCTCGGACTCGTAAAGGTAAACCAACAGCTATCGCTGGGAAGAAAAAGGTAGGTAAGTAATCATGGCATTAAAGAAGAAAACTGTTCGTAAAAAAGTTAAAAAGAATATAACCGAAGGTATCGTTCATATTCATACAACTTTTCAAAATACGATTGTAACCATTACCGATGTGGCCGGGAATGTTATTTCTTGGTGTTCTAGTGGTTTACTGAAATTTAAGGGTTCTCGAAAAAAGACTGGCTTTGCGGCTCAACAATCTGCTGAACAAGCAGCAAGGGTAGCGATGGAAAGTGGTCTTCGACGGGTCCAAATTAATGTTAAAGGTCCTGGTCAAGGTCGAGAAACCGCAATTCGTCAAATCAGTGCGATGGGTTTAGAGGTTAGTGCTATTAATGATGTAACCCCAGTTCCTCATAATGGTTGTCGTCCACCTAAACGTAGGAGAGTATAAGATGAAAGATTTAAAGATTAAACGTCCTTCCTTTGAAGTATCCAATAAAGAAGAAAATAAAATTTTAGGTCGTTATGTTATTAAACCTTTAGAACGTGGCTATGGTGATACCCTAGGTACCGCCCTACGACGCACTTTACTTGCTTCTATTCCGGGAGCAGCGATCACTTGTGTTAAGATTGACGGAGTTACGCATGAATTTTCTACTATTGAGGGAGTTTATGAAGATGTGGTAAAAATTGTCCTCAATTTAAAGAAGGTGGTCATTAAAGTTGATTCGGAAGATGATAACTATGAACAAGTTCTCACTTTAGTGGAATATGGTCCTAAAAAAGTTACGGCTGGTGATTTTGGAATTGTTAATGGTTTAGAAATTATTAACCCAGATTTACATCTAGCAACCTTAGAAGATGGAGCTAAACTTTCGATGGAAGTTATTGTTAATCGGGGAGCTGGCTATGTTTCCTTTGAGAGTAATAAATCACATTTAACCATCGATGGTCACCAAAGAGAAACTGGCTATTTTGCGATTGATTCTTTGTTTGCACCAGTAACCAGAGTAGCTTATCATGTGGAAAAATTAATGGATGATGAGGATGAACTAGTTATTGAAGTGGAAACTAATGGGACAGTTCTACCTAAAGATGCCCTCGGTAATGCCGCCAAGATTTTATCGGATTATTTAAATGTTATTGTTAGTTTATCGGAAATTGCCAAGAGTCGTAATTTCTTAGAAGACGAAAAGAAAGATACGGAAAAAGATGATGTCATCGATAAAAACATGCCAGTTGGCGACTTTTTAGATTTAGTTACTAAATCGGCTAATGCTCTTCAACGAGAAAACATTCGGACCATTGGCGATTTAATTCAATTAAGTGAAAGAGAAGTTTCGAAGATTCCTGGGATCGGTGTGGTTTTATTTAAAGAAATTAGTGCTCGTCTGAAAGAAAAAGGCCTTTCGCTAGCTCCGGATATTGAAGAACAAGAATCGGCTAATGAAGAGCTTAAAGATAGCGAGAATTTAGAAGAAGAAGATTCAACTGAAGTAGCGGAAAATGAAGCTACCAACGAAGAAGGAGAAGAATAATTATGGCATATTCAAAATTAAGACGAACCAGTGATCAAAGAAAGGCTCTTTTAAGAGATCTCGTAACTGACCTAATCATTAATGAAAAAATTATTACCACCCAAGCCAAAGCGAAAGAATTGGAAAAAGCGATCGCCAAAGTAATCACTTTAGCTAAAAGAGGAGATTTAGCAGCGCGCCGACAAGTGGCTGAAACTGTTCGTTTCGAACAAGTGACCAAAGATCAAAACGCTCTGCAGAAATTATTTGATGTGATTGCTCCCAGGTATAAAGATACCAAAGGTGGTTTTACAAGAATAATTAAAACCGTTCCTCGTCGGGGCGATGCGGCCGAAATGGCAATTATTAATCTAATCTAATGGAAGTTAAAAAAACTTAGGCAACCCCTAAGTTTTTTTTATTGTTTAATATTGAGTATAAATTTCAGAAAACAATTAATTAATTTTAGAGTCGTCGACAACGACTAGTTATTTCTTAGGAATTTATCAGTTAGGGAAATTAATTATTGAGCAATGAGCAACAGGCACAATGGATATAATTATTTATCATAGATTTATCCCAAAACTTAAGGAAATTTTGGGTTTTAAGCATTATTAATGATGAGAAAAAATTTGATGATATAATTTAGGTTGTATATTGCAACTTAATTTTTGCAGTATTAACTTTGGAGGATTATGCCAGTAATAAAAGTTGAACATTTAACCAAAGATTATGGCTTTGGGCGGGGAGTTTTTGATGTTTCGTTTGCGATAGAAAAGGGACAAGTATTTGGATTTCTGGGGCCTAATGGCGCTGGTAAGACCACCACGATCAGGCACATTATGGGTTTTTCTAATCCTGATATTGGTACAACGGAAGTTCAGGGCTTAGAGAGTTTTGAAAATTCCCAGGAGATATTAAAAAACTTGGGTTATTTGCCGGGTGAAATCGCCTTACCAGAAAATCTCACGGGAACCCAATTTATTAAATATATGGCGGATATGCGGGGGATCAAAGATATGACATACACTAACGAACTAGTCAAAAAATTTCAGTTAGATCCTTCGGGAAAATTAAAAAGAATGTCACTAGGGATGAAAAGAAAACTGGCGATCGTTACGGCTTTTATGCATGACCCCGAAATTTTGGTTTTGGATGAGCCTACTAGCGGACTTGACCCCGTGATGCAAAGAGTGTTTATTGATTTTATTTGTGAACAAAAAAAACGTGGGAAAACAATTTTACTTTCTAGTCATATTTTTAATGAGGTGGAAGCTACTTGTGATATTATCTCAATTATCAAAGATGGCAGGGTAGTTTCTACTTGTTGGTTGGATGATATTAAAATACAAAAGAAAAAAACTTATAAAATTGAATTTGCTGATATCAATGAATACACGAAATTTTTAACGGAAAATCTGGATTTTGTTTTAAAAAGCGAAGAGAAGCACCAAGTGCGAATAAGCATCCGAGACGAAGATATTAATAAATTTATCAAATTAGTAACCAAATATCGCATAAAATTCTTTGCGGAACAAAAATATAGTTTGGAAGACTATTTTATGCGTTTTTATGAAAAGAGTGAACAAGGGGTGCTGGTATGAGTTATATCACAATAGATCGAATTGTTAAGGATTATGGTAATAATCGGGGATTATTTGATGTTTCATTTAAGGTCGAAAAAGGACAGACAATTGGTATTGTCGGAATTAACGGAGCTGGTAAAACCACCCTCCTGCGATTATTGATGGGCTTTATTCATCAGGATCAGGGAAGTTGTATGATCAATGGCATGGACTGTTGGAGAAATAGTGAGGAAATTAAAAAACTTATCGCTTACATACCGGGGGAAATAAATTTTCCTGCGTTACGATATGGCGATGATTTTATTAAAGTGCAAGCACAGTTTTGGCATGAAAAAGATTTAACACCAACGAAAGATTTAACCAGGCGATTGCAACTCGATACGACGGCAATTTTAAAACGAATGAGTAAGGGAATGAAGCAAAAAACGGCTATTGCTACGGCCTTTATACCAAATAATGATATTCTAATCTTTGATGAGCCAACAACCGGACTGGATCCTTTAATGCGAAATGTCTTTCTTGATGTGATAAAACGCGAAAAAGAAAAAGGGAGAACCATAATTATGAGCAGCCATATGTTTGAAGAAGTAGAAGATTGTTGCGACAAAATAATATTGTTAAAGGATGGTCGTATCTTGAGTGAAATAAATATCGAAGATATCAGGCATAATAAAGAAAAAAAATATAAGATCGAATTTAACAAAGCTGAGGATTATGAAAACTTTAAAAAAGAAAAAATAACTATTCGGGGGGAAAAGCCCAAATATAATCAGTTGTCAGTAGTGGTCCACGATGAGCAAATTAACACTTTATTTTCTATACTAAGTAATTATGAAATAAAGTATATTACCGAAATTAAAACCACTTTAGAAGAATATTTCTTGGAAGAATATAAAAAAGGAGAACAGAAATGAAATTAATTAGTAAACCATTATTTAAACAAACGCTAAAATCAAACTGGAAGTTATGGGCCGCTATCACTGGTGTCATGGCCTTACTTTTAATAATGATTACCGGTGTGATGGGCTCCGTAATCACAAAAAGATTAGCCGATAATCCGGGAATGGCTGGGATGATGGGAGCTAATAACCCGATGGCTGTCGCATCAAATATGTTTTATGGTCAGATGGCAGTTATGATAATTTTGGTATATGTTATCATAACAGCGAACGCCCTTGTGGCTTCCCAAGTTGATAAAGGCTCCATGTCTTATACCTTATCAACGCCAATAAAACGAACGACAGTGACGATGACGCAAATGATTTACTTACTGGGGTCTTTATTGGCTTCGAGCTTGGTTCTTATTGTCTCCCACGTGCTTGGTAGTTTAATTGGGGGGATTACGATCAACTTCGGACAAATTATTTTAGTAAATTTAGGTTTGTTTCTTTTGAGTTGTGCGATTGCTGGCATTTCATTTATGGCATCCTGCATCTTTAATTTATCTAAAAATTCTCTTTTAATTGGAGCGGGTGTTCCGGTGTTATTTTATGTATTTTCGATGGTGGCGCAAATGGGCGAACCATCAGTACCAGGTATGGATGGGATTCCTGCCTTAGCCAATTTTAAGTACGTAACGATTATGTCACTCTTTAACACCAGTGATATTGCGGCTAAAAGTTCCAATATTATATGGTCATTTATTGCCTTGGCCTTGATTGCGATTGTGACTTTTACTATTGGACATCTGATATTTAAAAAAAAGGATTTACCACTATAAATGGGGAAGAAAAATGTTGAATGATTTACCACTGGTCTTAATGACTAAAATTTATAAAAACTACTTAAAGAAACAAAGCCTTTTACATAATGAATATGGTTTGACCGAACAACAGGTAGTATTTTTAATGATAATTTTTAAAAATGATCGTGTAATACGCATGACGGATATAACTGAGCAATTAGGCATTGATAAATCAAACACGACAAGAACTATTAAGCAACTGGAAAACAAAGGCTATATTATAAAGGATTTATCACATAATCAACGTAAGTATCCAATTTCGTTATCTTTGGCTGGACAAAAACTCATGCAACAAATATATGAAATACAGATGGCCGAAAAAGGTTGGATATTTTCATCTTTTACCGAAACGGAAATTGCTGTTATTGAAAAGTTTATCTTAAAAATAATTGGTGATTAATTGAGTTTAGTGAGTAAGAAGTATTTTGCCTACTTTCCAAGTTCTTGGCTGGATGAGGCATCTTATTTGTCTTAAGATAGACCTTATCTATCTATTTAAAAAAATAATTTTTTGTAAGTTAATATGAGGTTTTCTTAAGGGGGGTTTATTTTGGGTATCTTCTATACTTTATTTAGGCTTTCTTTGATATAATTATTGTGTGAACAATAAGAAAACAGAAGAGTCACTTGAAGACTATATCGAAACAATTTACCTCCTAACCCAAAATAATTCATCTTTTCATTCCATTGATTTGGTCAAACATCTTAATTATTCGAAACCATCGATTTCCCGGGCTATCCATAAATTAGTGGACTTAGGTTTTTTGATTATTGATGAAGAAAATCACTTGCATTTAACGCTTTCTGGTTTACAAAAGGCGAAAAGTATTTATGCCAGACATTTGACAATTAAAAGATTCCTACTCAGTATTGGTTTAGAAGAAGAAATTGCCGAAAAGGATGCTTGTCGAATTGAACATGTGATTAGTGAAGAAACATTTGATGTATTACAAAAAATAATAGGAGAAAAACATGAATAAAGAAGAACTTAAAGTTTTGGAAGAAAGAAGTGCTAAGGGGGATAGTGAGGCTACAAATTTACTAGCCAATTATCATATCAATACCAGTGATAGTGATTCTAATAAGGCCTTTGAATTGTTTTCTTTGGCTAATAAACAAGCTTTTGAGCAAGAAAAAGTAAATATTATCAAAGCTTATAGTGATAGTGGTATTGTGTTAAATAGTCCCTTGGCCACTGTTTATGTTATCAATAGCAAGGAAGATGAAAAGACTTTAGTAGATAATATTAATAAAGGCCATACTCATGATATTTTATCTTTGGCGATTGTTTATTATGAGGAAAAGAAGTACACCCTTGCTTTGGAATACTTGAACAAGGCTTTGGATCAAAAACTATTCCAAGCCCATTACTATTTGGGCTTAATGAATTATTTTGGATTGGGGAAAACGATTGATTATTTACAGGCAAGGAATCATTTTTTAAGCGTGAATGATAAAGTTGCGGAAGCTACCTACTATTTAGGATTAATTGAATATAATGGCTTTTTGGGAAAAACGAACTTTCCAGCGGCTCTTAAATATTTTAATGAGGCGATTAATTTGGGCAGCCAAAATGCTACTTACTTTTTAGGGGTTTGTTACTACTATGGTCGTGGCGGCTTGGCTATTAATTATGTGAAGGCCTTTGAACTTTTCTCGCAAGCTGCCAAAGATAAAAATCCGGAAGCTCTCAATTTCTTAGGAGTCTGCTACTTTTATGGTAAGGGAGTCACCCTAGACTATAAAGCTGCCCTCTTTTATTACAACCAAGCTGCTAATCTAAATAACGCTCAAGCTCTCTATAATGCGGGGTATTGCTACCAATATGGTTATGGGACCAATGTTGATTTAGCCAAGGCGAAAGCCCTTTATCAAAAATCGGCATCTCTAGGCAATAACAATGCCCAAAACGCCCTTAAGCTGATAAATTAATTGTCTTATTTTCTTCCAGACTGATGGTTTCTAATTGTTGGCGTTTATAAATACGTAGCCAATTAATATAACCAATAATTCCTGAAATAAAATAAATTAACCACATAATAATCGTGGTAATATTTCTAATGTCGTTGATGGTAAATAAGGTATAAAGAACTAAGTTACAAATATTACCGATAGTAAAGTATATATAACTTTCAATGCGATATGTCGTTAAAAGAATCAAACTAATACATAAAAAAGAAGTACCCACCGCATCTAAATACCAATAAGAACCATGCAGCAGATAGAGGGCAACTAAAAAGATACCAATGGCTAGGACTTGAATACCTAAGAGTAAAAAAAAGTACTTTAGACTAATATGTCGCAGTCGGGGTTCATTTTTAGTTGGGTGTTTATATTGCTTAATAATCCCAATTATTAAAAAAGGAATACAAAAAGCTAGCGCGTAGACACTCAGTAAATAAACCTTATTAAGCATCGAGGCCACCCCAAAAAAGATATTGTTTAAAATTCCAAAATAAAAAGTTTTTTTCGATGCCCCAATGGCTAGTAAAGAATAAATAATTCCAAAAATTGTTGCTATACTAGATATGATACTTAGGGGGCTAAAGCCAAAGATAATATTGGAAGTAATAATCATGGCTAAGGAGATAACAAAAACAACGACATCAAAGATAATTAATTTCTTACTCATTATTTAACCTTTGATTAATCGCGTAAGCAATCATCATTCCATCATAACTGGCTTTGGTAATTTGTTTAATACCACCAATGCAATCCCCACCGGCATAAATAGATTTAATACTGGTGGCGTAATCTTGATCCACCACAATACTATTATTTTTTAATTCTAAACCTAATTTTCCCGCAAAGCCCAGGATGCCAGGACTATCATCGGCGATGAATAAACCATCGATGGGATATAATTGGTTATTAGCTAAAACTGCTTCTAAAGTTTGGGTTCCCTGAAGCTTCAGGTCTTTCGTAGGAATAATCTGGTATTTTGGAAGTTTTAGTTCATCAGGAGTAAAAATGAGAATCTTATTGGTAATATTTTTAAGAATATCTAGTTCATGCAGGAGGTAGTCACCACTGCCAAAAAGACCAATTGTTTTGTTTAAATAAAAAAAGCCATCACAACTAGCACAATAGCTAATTCCCTTGCCTAAATATTTTTGCACATTTTTTACTTTGGAGGAATAGTTGAGACCAATTCCTAAAACCACATATTTCGTTAAAATACTTTGCTTATTGGTAATTACTCGTAAAAAACCATCTATAGATACGATATCTAAGACAGTTTCTTTTTCTACTTGAACTCCTAAGGTTTGTAATTTAGCCATGGTATTGTCGATTAACAAAGTCCCATTTTCTAAATTAACGCCAAAATAGTTATCGATTTGGAGATTCTTCTTTTTGAGAATACTATCCTCATTAGATAAAACCAGTACCTGGCGGTTAAATCTTTTTAGATATGTGGCCGCACTAAGCCCACAAGGCCCCCCGCCTACGACGATTACATCCCACATTTTTACAAATTTAAAAGGGTGGATTTTGATTGAACGCCAACCAATTTTTTTTGCAGCTTGCCATCAACAAAATAACAAATAGTGGGAATATTAGTGATTTGATAACTAATAGCCAACTCTCTATTTTGATCAACATCCACTTTTGCAAAAACAACCTCAGTGGTTTCTTGACTAGCTTCTTCGACAATTGGAGCTTGAATCCGACAAGGTCCACACCAAGTTGCATAAAAATCGATAATAACTTTTTTATTAGTTAGTAAATTTTGAACCTCGTTGTTAATAATTTCTAATACCATATATCGCTCCTTTTACATGAATAATTATATCAAAGCTCGGTAAAATAATTCTTTTAAGGCTCACCTTTCGCGTTTTAGCTTATCAACCCTGGTTTTAGCCAATAATATCAACCCCATTATTATTGTATATTAAATGTCCAAAGTTAAGTTTTAGTTTTATATTTGAACACTCTTAAAAACGCAAGTTACTTTTAGAAGTTACTAATAATATCAACAGCGGGAAGACCGTCCCACTTAAAGAAAATAGTGGTATAATAATAGGGGATTTATTTTACGAAATGGAGGGTTATGAAAAAAATTATCTATTTACTCTTACTCTTGCCACTAATGATTATCTTTATTAGTTGTACGAAATCAATTAAAGACTATGAATTGAATTTTCATGGTTTTTATACCACGCAGAATCAGGCCTTCATCATTGAGGATCGCCACCAACTGCTAGAATTAGGTGATGAAGAGTTAATCAACAATTTTGATGATGATTATTTTACTACTAAACAATTAATTGTTATTTTTCATCTCTTCGGTAATGGCTTAGGCGAAAATAACTTTAAAGTGAATCAACTATCTGTGAAAAATAAAACCATCTATTTAGACTTGGGAGTTTCGAGCCGGGGCTTTCAACCAGTGGTTGTCTCCTATATAGTATATATTCAAATCAACTGCGTCAACGCTCAATCGCTTGTTTTAACGAAAACAGCCTATTAATTTTTCTTAAAAATAACTTAAAGTCCAGCAAAACTAAGCTGCGATGAATAGTCCATTTGGGAGCCTCATTTTTTTTCTTTATTGACTAATTAGCTAGGTTGTAAAGTAGGGGAATACGTAAAAATGGTATAATCTTTGATGCAAGTATGAGGAGAAGATTTACTTTGCCAACCCAACCATTTGATACTTTTCATCTTTCATATTTAATTACCTCTTTAATTCTGAGTGCCGTGATCTTAGTTTTGGCTAAATTGTTGCTAAAAAAACAAAGGGCTAAAAATATTTTTCTTTTAGTTTTTGGTATTCTTCCTTTTGCGATTCATATTAGTTTGCTGTGGGGAGAATTTTTTATCTACGGGCGAGCAATCGCCTATGATAATATTTTATTTGCGATTTACCCTTGTAATGTGGTCATGTTTATGGTCCTTTATTTGGGTGGTAGTCGGCGGAAAAATACTTATTTTTTTCAAGGAAGCGCTTGTTTTGCTTTTTACGTGGGGATCGTTGGTAATTTAGCGGGCTTATTTTATCCCACCTACTATTATGATGGTTTAACTTTTGAGGCCGTAAAATCTCTCTTATCGCACTCGACGTTATTTATTTGTTGTTGGTGGTTATTGTTAGGTGGTTATTTTAAAATAAGGTTAACCAATATTATACCTTATGCCCTGGGCTGTGTGGGTGGTCTGATAATCGGTTTGCTTAATTTCTCTATTTTTAAAATCAGTGGAGCACCATACTTACATATTATGTATATTGGCACTCCAGCAATTCCTAATACTCCCTTGACCATTTGGGTGATCATGCCCCTGAGCTGTCTTTTCGTGGCTTTGATTGGTTATTTAGGGGAATTCGCTTACCCCAAAGAATTAAGGTCCTATCATAAATTTCGGATTTTTGATCAAAAGAATCCTGATGGATCGAATATCGAGGAAAACAAAGTTTAAAAAGTTATACATTTTATCTAAAAATGGATGTTTTATTGGAAATATGATAGAATACTATTTGAGGTATAAGAATAATGATTAAAAATAAAATATTTTCTTTGGGATATCGTCTAGTGGGTTTTGGCTTGGCTTTAAGTGGTATTATTATAAAATTGTTGGAAGTAAGGCTCTGGAAAGATGTCTTGACTTTTACTTTTCTATCGTGTTTATTCGCTTGTGTTTTACTGGGGATGTTAGCTATCCGTACGCTTATTTCTTTGATCAAAGAGGGCGCTCATGGGGATAGTTCCTTTTTTCCACGCCTTGAAGGTATCGCGACCATTTTAATATTTTTTACCTTAGTGGTTTACTGGGCCATTGTCGCCCCTGGGAAAGATTCCAATCTTTTTACGTATTTAAATATAACTTTGCATTTGGTAATTCCTATTTTGGTAATTGTGGATTATATTGTCGTGCGTGGGAGTAATTTTATGAAAAAAATCGATTTAATAATCTATATCATTCCCCCATTAATCTATTGGATTTTCATTATTATCATTGGTTTTTTAAAATTAGTTGCTTTTGAAAGTGATAATTATTTCCCCTATGGTTTTATGAATTTTCATAAGTCGGCTCTGCCAGGAGCAATCATTTTACCGGCGATTGTTTTAGTTTATGTGGGAGTAACATTTTTACTTTATTTCTTAGATACGAAATTTAAAACCAAACCAACCCTAATCAAATAACTTCTTTGATTAGGAGCCTAAATTACCTCTTTGGCTGATTTTTTTCTTATAAAAAAAGGAAATTATTTGGTTAGCCCTAGCTTACTTATAAAAACTATTGTTAATAAATAAATTATTTACGAGTTGTTATATAATAATTAGGTGAGAATTAGGAGATTTATATGAGTAAATTAAACCCAGCTGCCGTTAAAAAAATTGAAAAAATATGCATGAGGTATCAAGGCGAGAAAACACCATTAATGATGATTTTGTCGGATATTCAAAAGGAATATGGGTATATCCCCTTAGAAGTTCAGGAAATCGTTTCGGAACATACTAATTTACCGGTGGCCGAAATTTATGGAGTGGTTACCTTTTATTCATTTTTTTCTTTAACTCCCAAGGGTAAGTATATTATCGGGGTTTGCTTAGGAACTGCTTGTTATGTGAAGGGTAGTCAAAACGTGATCGATAAATTTTCCGAGATTTTAGGGATTATGCCGGGAGAAACCACGCAGGATGGTTTATTTACTTTGGATGCCCTACGCTGCATCGGGGCTTGTGGGATTGCTCCCGCTGTTTCCATCAATGGGAAGGTCTATCCGAAAGTTAGTTTGGACTCCGTGAATAAAATTGTTAGTGAATATCGAGGTAAGGAATAATGTTGAAGATTAAAAATACGGAAGGTTTAAATAAAGTAATCAAGGCCTGTAGCCTCAAACTAGAGACCAAATTTAATGCTTTAGATGGGAAAAAAGCTATTTTAATTTGTGGGGGAACTGGTTGTTTATCGAGCGATTCGAAGTTAATCAAAACTACTTTTGATGAACTAATTAATGAATATGATTTATCACAAAAAGCGAGCGTGAATTTAGTTGGTTGTTTTGGCTTTTGTAGTCAGGGACCATTTGTAAAAATATTACCTGAGGGAACCTTATACCGTTTAGTCAAGGTTGCTGATGCCCGCCGAATTATCACCGAGGATATCATTAATTCGCAAGTGATTGAAGATCTTTTATATGTTGATCCTCATACGCAAGAAAAAGTTAAAAGACAAGAAGATATTAATTTTTATAAAAAACAAGTGCGCATCGCTTTGCATGGCTGCGGATTAATTAATCCTGAAGATATTGAAGAGGCTTTGGGCTTTGATGCTTTTAAGGCCTTAGATAAAGCTCTCAAGATGCCGCGCGAAGAAGTGCTAAGTATAGTGAAAGATTCAGGTTTACGTGGTCGTGGTGGAGCAGGATTTCCAACTCATTTAAAATGGAAATTTGCCTATGACGTGGCTAGTGATCAAAAATATGTGGTTTGTAATGGTGATGAAGGCGATCCGGGAGCTTTTATGGATCGTAGTGTTTTGGAAGGTAATCCTTTTGCGGTTATCGAAGGGATGATGATTGCGGGTTTTGTGATTGGGGCGAGTGAAGGATATTTTTATGTGCGAGCAGAATACCCTATCGCGGTGCAAAGATTAAAACTAGCGATTGAAGCGATGCAAAAAGTGGGCTTATTAGGAAATAATATTTTAGGTACGGATTTTAGTTTTAATTGTCAAATCCGACTCGGGGCTGGGGCCTTTGTTTGTGGCGAAGAAACCGCCTTACTTAATTCCATTGAAGGCGGTCGGGGAATGCCACGGCCACGTCCCCCATTTCCAGCCATTAAAGGTCTTTGGGGAAAACCAACGATTGTCAATAATGTCGAAACTTTGGCTTGTGTACCAACTATTATTCGAGAAGGAGCACAGGCATTTAATAAATACGGAACCGAAAAATCCAAAGGCACCAAGGTGTTTGCTTTAGGGGGAAAGGTCAACAATGTTGGTCTAGTTGAGGTTCCAATGGGAACCACTCTTCGCGAACTAATTTATGATATTGGTGGGGGAATTCCCAATGGTAAAGCTTTTAAAGCAATTCAAACCGGAGGTCCCAGTGGTGGTTGCTTAACAGCTGCCGATTTAGACACCCCGATCGATTTTGATAACTTAGTGGCTAAGGGTTCGATGATGGGTAGTGGTGGTGCAATCGTTATGGATGAAGATAATTGCATGGTCGATGTGGCGAAATTCTACATGGAATTTATTTGTGATGAATCATGTGGTAAATGCTCTCCCTGTCGAATTGGCACCAAACGTTTACTAGAAAGACTTACTTCCATTACTTTAGGTGATGGCAAGCTTGAGGATTTAGACTATTTATTAGAACTGGCTAATCATATTAAAGCTAATTCTCTTTGTGCTCTGGGTCAAACCGCCGCCAATCCCATTCTTTCAACCATTTCCAAATTTAAAGATGAATATCTTGAACATATAGTTGATAAAAAATGTCAAGCTCATGTTTGTAAAAAATTAATGGAATATTATATTGTTCCCGAAAAATGTAAGAAGTGTTCGTTGTGTGCTCGTAATTGTCCAGCCCATTGTATTAGCGGAACCCCTGGTCCCAATGGGACTCCTTATGTCATTGACTCTAGTAAGTGTATTAAATGTGGACTATGTATTAGTTCTTGTCGATTTGATTCGATAATAAAGAGATAAGGAGAAAATTATGAGTTTAGTAAATATTAAAATTGAAGGAATTAATTATCAAGTTGATTCATCCCTAACTATTTTAGAAGCCGCTCGTGCTTGCGGTTATAATATCCCCTCACTTTGTAGTTTTGATCATGATAAAAATAATTTAGCTAGTTGTCGTGTTTGTTTGGTGGAAGTCAAAGGAGCCAGAGGTTTAGTGGCCTCTTGCGTTTATCCCGTTAATGAAGGAATGGAAATTATTATTTCCTCACCGAGTGCCATTAACGCTCGTCGCGCTAGTGTGGAACTTATTTTATCTAACCATAATAAAAATTGTCAACAATGTCGTAAAAATGGGGCTTGTGAATTATTAAATATTGCCCAAATAGTTGGAGCAAGGGATGATAAATATCAGGGAGTTCATTCTCCAAATACTTATGAAGATTTGGGAGATTGTATAGTTCGTGACACATCCAAATGTATTTTATGTGGACGTTGTGTTATTCGTTGTAAAGAAGCCCAAGGGATTGGCATTTTAGGCTTAGAAAAAAGAGGCTTTAATACCTTTGTGGGACCGGCTGGTAATAAGAGTTTTAAAAATGTTCCTTGTTTAAATTGTGGCCAATGTGTCAATGTTTGTCCGACCGGAGCTTTAATGGAAAAAGATGAAATCTGGCGGGTCGATAGTGCTTTAAGAGCCGGCAAAAAGGTGATTGTCCAAACCGCTCCAGCCATTAGAGCAACGATTGCGGAAGAATTTGGCTTACCGATTGGGACCCTTAATCAAACTGGTAAGTTAGTAGCGGCTCTTCATCGATTAGGTTTTTATCGCGTTTTTGATACCGATTATGGGGCTGATTTAACCATTATGGAAGAAGCCCACGAGTTTTTAGAACGTTTTACCCATCAGGGAGTTTTACCGATGTGTACTTCTTGTAGTCCAGGTTGGGTTAATTATATGGAATATTATTATAGTGACTTAATGGAACATGTTTCCTCTTGTAAATCACCACATCAAATGATGGGGGCGATTATTAAGTCTTATTATGCCCAAAAGCATCAAATTGACCCGCAAGATATTTATGTGGTTTCCGTGATGCCTTGTATTTGTAAAAAAGGTGAGAAAGAACGTCACATTACCAATGGTCTTTACGATGTTGATGCCGTTTTAACAGTTCGCGAACTTGGTCGTTTAATTCGCCGAAGTGGAATCAATTGGGCTAAATTACCTGATGAAGAATTTGATCGCGACCTTTTAACCGATGCAAGTGGAGCCGGTCATATCTTTGGTGTTTCCGGGGGAGTCATGGAAGCCGCATTAAGAACCGCTTATCAGGCCTTAACTGGTCAGGAATATGAAAAAATTGAATTTAGTGCCGTTAGAGGAATTAAAAATACCCGCGAAGCGACCCTTAATATCAATGGTCAAGTCATTAGAGTAGCGGTCGTTAGTGGAATGGCTAATGCTAAACCCTTATTAGAAGATATCCGTGCCGGAAAGTCTCCTTACCATTTCATTGAATTAATGGGCTGCCCAGGTGGCTGTATTAATGGTGGTGGTCAACCCTATGTCAAACCAGCGTTATTACCTAATGAAGAAGATAATATTTTAGCCACTTATTTACAAAAAAGGGCCAGCGTTCTTTATAATGAGGATTCTAAAAACCTTGTTCGTCAATCGCATAATAACAAAGATATTCAAACTCTTTATCGTGAATATCTTCAAAAGCCCAATTCTCATAAAGCTCACGAGTTATTACATACTTCTTATACGAAAGATCGCGTTAGATTTAAGTAGTTGATACTAAAGATAATCCATGATCGCCTCTCATCTGAGAATTTCCCCTCTCGTGCAAAATGCGCTGCTTCATCATCTACCCGTTGTGGCCTTGGAAACAACGATTATTTCCCACGGCATGCCTTATCCTGATAATATTGCGACCGCCCTGGAAGTGGAAAGAATCATTAAAGAAAATGGGGCCATACCAGCCACTATTGGCATCATTGATGGCGAAATTGTCGTGGGTTTAAGCTCTCAAGAAATTAAAGAATTTGGCTCTTTAAAAAAAGAAATTATTAAAGTTTCCCGTCGAGACTTCGCTTTTGTCATCTCCCAAAAGAAATGGGGCTCTTTAACAGTGGCCGCCACGATGATCGTTGCGAAAATGGTGGGGATTGATATTTTTGTGACCGGCGGAATTGGTGGTGTTCATTATGGTGTTAGTGATAGTTTAGACATCTCGGCTGACTTAGAAGAATTAGCCCATAACCGCACCTGTGTGGTTTGTGCGGGAGCGAAAGCCATTTTAGATTTAGCCAAAACGCTGGAGTATTTAGAAACTAAAGGCGTCGATGTTATTGGTTATCAAAGTGACTACTTAGCCGCCTTTTATTCCCATCATTCGGATTTAAAATTAGAATATCGTTTGGATAGTCCTGGGGAAATTGCTAAATATCTGAAAGTAAAAAAAGACTTAGCATTGGATAGTGGGACCCTAATTTCCAATCCAATTCCCTTGGAATTTGAACTTCCCTACGAAATAGTGCATAAAAGTATTCAGCAAGCCTTAGATAAAGCTCAAGAACTTCACATTAAAGGCAAGGTTTTAACTCCTTTTTTATTAAAGGAAATTACTAAATTAACTGATGGTTTAAGTTTAGAGGCTAATAAGCATTTAATATATCATAATGCTCTTATTGGCAGCTTAATCGCCGTCGCTTTAAATAATTTAATTTATAATACCAGCGCTTAAACCGCGATAAAAATTGAAAAAAATCACCGAGAAAACGTTTTCATAAAGGATATTTGCTAACAAATATTGGCTATTTCGATGATTTATAATATAATTATTACAAATATTTAGGTATTTTGTTTTAAAAAGGAGATTAAATATGAAAAAAATATTAAGTTTGGTACTACTTGTCCTGGTTTCCCTTCTCGCAGTAGGGTGTAAGAAGGTCAATGAAGTTCCAACAATTAATGGAGCTATCAATACTTCAGTTGGATATCGACAATCATTCAATCCATTAAACGGTATTTCCGCTTATGAT
Organism: Acholeplasmatales bacterium; assembly: GCA_031284745.1. Classification (GTDB taxonomy): domain Bacteria; phylum Bacillota_I; class Bacilli_A; order Acholeplasmatales; family Acholeplasmataceae; genus JAITXV01. The sequence goes on from JAITXJ010000020.1 coordinate 38,053, forward strand.
AAAGAAGATGGCGATTTAACTAGCAAGATTGTGGTAACTGGTGAAGTTAATACTGATGATCCTGGTGAATATAATTTAGTTTACTCAGTAACTGATAGTGCTAACCAAACAACAGAAGCGCAAAGAAGAGTTACCGTTCTTCCACAATCGGAAGTAGAACTTGCAAGTGGTTGGTATAACTATAAGTTTGCTTCTACCGAAACAAGACATACATTATTTGCGGCCGCAGAAAGATGGTTACTTGAAAATGCTTATGCTGGTATTCCTCTTGCTGAACAAGCTGGGGTTTCCCTCGTTAGTGATCGAATTCAATTAATCGTTGATAACTATATTCCATCCTTTGGTTGGGGCGTAAATTATGCAACTATTACTCAAGATGATGCCCAAGTGGCTGCCGCTTTAGGTTCAGGTACAAGTTTTGACCTTTTAACTAGTACACCTGCTCTAGCTGGACAATATACTCATCGTTCTTGGGATCAGTCCGAACCTGTGACTCTTAATCCTTGGACTGGTGAATCAAGTGTTGAATCTGATTATCAATCTTATATTACTGGTAGTTTTTATACTGCTGTTTTAAATGCTTCGCATACTAATTGGGAATTCGCTAATGAACTTGCTTCTGGTGATCCAATCCCTTCTAGTCCAAAAAACATTAATGGTAAAATAATTGCTAAAACTTGGGACATTCCTTTAAAGAGTGATCTTCGTTGGTCTTACAATTATGAAACTAATACTGCAGGCTTCCCTGCTGGTCATGATGTATTAAATGCTTATGATTATATTTATAGTTTCCGTTTAGCCTTAGATAACAGTTGGTTTAGAGCCTTTACTGGTGGATCTGATTTCGCTAACTTAAAGATTAAAGGGGCAGCGGAGTATGTAAATGCCGTTAAAACTGGCGCTACTCAACAACAATTAGATGCTCTTTGGGCTGATTTTGGTATTAAGGCTGTTGATTCTAATACTTTAAGATTCCAATTCCTCGAAGATAAGTCTTCTTTTGATATCAAATATTCCATTGGCTGGGCTCCAGTTCATCAAAATATTTATGAAGCTGATCCTGACAATTACGGTGTAGATAATGCCCATATTGCATCTTCAGGTTTATATACTATTTCTTATTGGGAAACTGGTGTTGGTTCTAGATATACAAAGAACCCTAACCACCCTCTTGCTAGTACTATTTCTTGGACTGGCGAATCGGTTAAGATTATCCCTGGTACTAATGCTCAAGAAATAGCTTTCCAAGCTTTCTTAAATGGTCAACTTGATGGTGTTGGTATTCCTACCGCGCACTTAGATGATTATGCGGAAAATCCTCGAGTATTAAGAAGTCCTGCGGGAACTATCTTTAGTTTAAATATCAATATGTGTGGCGATGTGGCTACTCAACAACAATTTTTCCCAGGAAGTCAATACGTTCCTGAACCTATTTTAGGTAATAAAGATTTTAGATTAGCCCTTTATTTCTCTCTTGATCGTAATAGATTAAAAGAATACGATCCTAAGACTAGTCCTTCTTCCATGAAAATTGGTGGTTCATATTTTATTGATCCAGAATTAGGTGTTTCTTATCGTGATTCTCCTCAAGGTCAAAGCGTTGGTGAAGATTTATCGCAGGAAACTAATGGTTACGATTTCGACTTAGCTTTAGCCTTATTTAAACGGGCAGTAGCTACCGAAATTGCTAATGGCAATTATAGTGCTGGTACTTCTGACAATTATACTGAAATTTCTTTAAATATTTTAACCTTTGATGCTTCTGGCGGAAAAGCTATTGCTGACCACTGGTTAGACTTTGCGGAACATTTCTTTGGCTTATTAGTTGATGATGATAATTACGTTAGATTAACCTTTACTCGAACTGACAAAGCTACCACTCCTCTTTATGATCAAATTAGAGCCGGAAATTATGACTTAGCTTTATCAGCTATTTCTGGTAATTCTCTTGATGCGGCTTCCTTCCTTGATGTTTTCTGCTCGGATAATCGAAGCAACTTCCTATTAAACTATGGATATAATTCTAACATTCCAGAAATCGAAGTTAAATGGACTGAAAATGGTCGTGATTACTGGCAATTATTAAGTTTTGATGCTATCGTTGAAATTCTTAATCATAAATCCTATTTAGCAGATGGTATTTTAGCTACTGAACATAATACTATTGATCAATTGGTTGAAGTATTCTTAGGTTCTCATGATTTAGTTGAAGTATCTAGATCTGAAGAAGATGGCGAATATATTGCTCCAACATTATATGATGATCATGATGATACCACCACTGATGATTGGGCTGGTTTACTGGCTGATGATGATTATGATTCGATCCATGGACTTACCCTTACCACACAAGATGAAGATGGGAAAGTTAATCAATGGCTCTTCATTATTACGGAAACATTTGGAATTTACTCAGTATTAAATGGTTACCCACAACAAATAGCTTATGGCTTCTCGGATTCTGATGCTCTTGCTAATGCTCTTAGTCAAGAAGGTTTAGTGGCCGTTGATGAAATTGCTCTAAGTCAAACTGATGTTGATGATTTAGTTTCTTGGTTTGAACTTGATACTTATTCAGATGTCTATATTGATTATCATTTACATGCGGTTAATACCACTGTTGGTGCTTACTTAGTGGCTATTCTAGAATCTAATGATGGCTATTTCGTTAAAGTTGTTGTTGAAGCTCTTTATCGAGAAAGTGTTCAAACTGAATTAGATGGTTTCGTTCAATCAGTTCTTTCCGAATACATCGCTTCTAGTGTTCACGATACAGTTAACGCTAATACTGATGCTTTGGTGACTGCTACCCCTTATCTAGCCAACTATTACAATGTTAATTCTTATGCTGATGCGGTTACTGCTTTTAGTGCTGGTTATACTGATTGGTTTAGATTATACTATTTCCAAGCAACTTCTCCAGATTACAATTTCGCTCCTGGCGATTATTACATTCGAGCATTTACCATTGCTGGTTTCATCTTATTTGGTGAATGGCTATAAAAATCATTAGTTTTTAAGTATTTAACATACTAGATATTAATTTCATAAGGGATTCTTTACGAATCCCTTATGTTTTGATATAATAGTATTATGGAGTTATTATGATTAAATATATCTTAATGAGAATGCTCTGGGCCGTTATTGTCTTAATCGGTATTCTCACTACAACATTCATATTTCTAAAATTACAACCAATAACTGTTCCCAATGATTTAAATCAGAAGGCGGTTTGGTTGTTAAAACAAGAAAATCTTGGTTATATGACTAGTATAGTGATAGAGAAGGCCAATGAACCCGAACAAGCTGATGCGGTAGCTCGAGCTGAGCACGATCCTAAAGCCTATACTGTATATCAAGATCGTGAAAGGACTGTTCTTTATGTTTATCGTTCAGTTCCCATTTTAGTTCAATATTTTCGATGGGTGAATAACGTTGTTTTTCACTTTGACTGGGGGACCTCGGTTAGTATGAAGATCAATCAGCCAGTGACGGAAATCTTGAATTCTGGTATTTCCTATTCATTTAAAATCAATATTTTTGTCATGATTTTAGAAATTCCTTTAGGCTTAGCTTTGGGTATTTTTTCAGCTATTAAAAAAGATACTATTTTTGATAATATTTCTCAGATTTTAATTATGGTCTTTATTTCTTTGCCTTCGTTTGTGGTGATAAGTTTATTAATGAAATGGTTGGGTAGCGATTTAGGTTGGGTACCATTTATGTGGCCGTCAGGAGATTCGACGGCATCAACACAAGCCAGGGGCTATATTATTCCCGTCTTATCGATGACGATTGGCTCAATAGCTGGTTTAGCCCGGGCGGTAAGAGCAGAATTAGCAGAAGGGTTAACAAGTGATTATGTTTTATTGGCCCGAACTAAAGGTTTAACAAAACGACAAGCTATTTTTCGACATGCCTTGAGAAATTCATTATTGCCGATTATTCCTGGTCTTTTATTTTCCTTCGTCGGATTAATTAGTGGTTCGGCCATTATTGAAATGATTTATGGTATTCCGGGGGCGGGTAGTTTAATGTTACAAGCCTTACAACGGCAAGATTATAATGTTATTATGTATGATACAGCTTTTTATGGCTTTATTGGTTTAGTTTGTGGAATATTTATGGATATTTCTTATGGGTTTATCGATCCACGAATTAAAATGGGAGCAAGCAATGGATAATTTAGAAAACAAAGATGTAATCTTAAATGATGATAAATTTTCTTTTGTTGATATTGATGAAAAGATTTTCGATAAAAAGTTCGAAGGAAAACCGCGGGGTTTTATTGCGGATGCCGTCATCCGCTTTGCCCGTAATAAAGTAAATATTGTTGCATTTTTCATTGTCGTACTTTTTGTCATGCTGGCAATTTTAGTTCCGGTTATTTCCAAAAAAGATTTCACCTCCTCTTCGGTTCCTAATATTAAGGATTTACCACCAAGAATTCCTTGGTTGGAAGACATTGGGATCGCTGATGGTTCGAAAACAATATTAAATATTACGGCCGATCTTAATAATCAAGATCCTGTCAGTGGGCTTTATTATCCAGCTGGTGATACTTTTTTAGTTGAATTTATTAAACCGGGAACTTTGAAAAATAAGACGGTTTATGGAAATATTCGGCGACCGGAATATGTTGGTGGAACCAATCGAATGACTTTAACCAGTTATCCTGCTTATACAGTTAATTCCAAACCCTTAAATGGTTACCGAGTGGAAAGTGGTTATACAATTAGTTTAGAAATGGCTAGTTTGAGTGAAGATACGCAACTTACTTTAACTTTTGTCAGTGCTACTTATGATGCCACCAATAAATATGTGGCCGACATTAGTCGTACCACATTGTTCGTCCTCGATAGTAATAATTTAAGTTCGAGTGTGGTGGTGAGCCAAAATCTTGGTTTAGGATATTTTGAATTCTTTTATGAAAATAATAGTGGAGTAAATGCTCAGCAAGTAGCAGAAATTTTATCTCTAAGTATTGATAACGGCAGTGATCCAAGCGAACCTTTAATTATTACCGGTTATGACTTATCTAGATTTTCAGCTATCGATGCCGCCGGGCAAGGTGGTGCATGGCAAAGATTTAACGCCAGTTATACGACTTGTGATTTTGTGTATTTAATTTATAATCGTATTTTTATGGACGTTGATCAACAAATGGCGGGATCCAATTTTGATAAAGTCTTAATCGACTATCCGGAAATGGAAGCCGAATTTGGGCCAATCTTCGAAAGCATTCAAAATTATCATTTTTTAGGTGGGAAAAAATCAGGAACCATTTATTTGGGGCCAAATGGTGAATTATCGGAACAACCCATTGGTGGCTATGTTTTTAGTGCCGAAGGGATTCCTATTCGTAAGATTTACTCAGTTTATAAAAACAATTCTATTTTTATCGATTTTCCGACTTATACTTTTCAGCTTTCTTTAGATGGCGCTTTCGTCAATGGTTTTGATAGCTTACCATATTTTATTTTTGGTACCGATCGAGATGGTCGAGATTTATTTGGTGAGGTTTGGTTAGGCTTAAGAACATCTTTAGTTTTAGGTTTAATTATTACGATCATTAATGTCTTGGTAGGTATCGTTTATGGAGCGGTCGAAGGTTATTATGGCGGAAAGGTCGATTTTATCATGGAGCGAATTGCCGAGTATATCTCTTCCTTCCCAGGATTAACTATTTTAACCATCATATATTTAAATTCCGGCCCCGGGTTAGCTCTATTATTGATATATTTAACTTATTCTGGTTGGATAGGCACCGCTGGAACGACCAGAATTCAATTTTATCGTTATCGTGGTCGCGAATATGTGCTAGCTTCACGAACCCTTGGGGCACGTGATGCTCGTTTGATATTTAAGCATATTTTGCCTAATGGGATTGGGATAATCATTACTCGTTCCATTCTAAGTATTCCTTCCATGATTTTCGTGGAAGCATCTCTGTCCTGGTTAGGTTTTGGTATTGGCCATGGAGTTACTTTGAATTTTGGAATCTTTAAACTTCCAGGATTATCTTTGGGGGTTATTTTAAATGATGGTTTTAATTCCATGCAGGTACCTGGTCTCTTCTATCAATTATTGATACCTTCGGCCATTATAATTATCCTGATGATTAGTTTCAATATGTTTGGAAATGCCCTTCGAGATGCGGTTAACCCAACTTTAAGAGGTCAAGAATAAATGGATGAAAAGAAAAAAATACTAGAAGTCAAAGATTTAAGAGTGTCTTTTCGAACCAACGAAGGAATCGTTAAAGCGGTTCGTGGCGTATCTTTTGACTTGTATGATGGCGAAACCTTGGCTATTGTTGGAGAGTCAGGTTCGGGAAAGAGTGTCTCTTCGCGAACTATTATGGGTATTCTAGCCGGTAATGCGATTATCGAAGAAGGAAGCATCCTTTATCGTGGGCAGGATTTAATCAAATTAAAGGAATCACAATTTCACGAAATAAGAGGTAATCAAATTGGAATGATTTTCCAAGACCCTACTTCTTCTTTAAATCCTATTATGAAGGTTGGCAAGCAAATAACCGAAGGGATGATTATCAACGGCAAGCGCAAGATCAATAAATATAAGGCTCTTTTTCATGATGAAAATCAATTATATGAAAACCTAGTTTCCTCGATAAAGGAAGTTAAAACCTATTATTATTTTAATTTAAAGAAAAAGAAAAAAATTAAACGTTTAAAATTAGATAAGAAACAAATTAAGAATAATTTAAGTTTAGCCAAAGATGAAAAAAATAACTTATTACAAGATATTATTGAAAATCTCGCTGCGGTTAAGGGATCTTCGACCACTTTAACCAAAAGTGATCGACGAGCCAAATTAGGAGTTTTAAAAGCCGATTTAAAGGTTGCTCGCAAAAACTTGCGCTTAAAAAGAAAAGAAGCTAAAGTGATCATCACGCAAGAATATCAAGGCTATAAAGATGCTTATGTCCAAGAATGCCAAGCGGCTAGTGAGAAGATTGAAAAAATAAAAAGTGAACACCTTCATCAAGACCTTAGGTCGGCCGATCTAAGCAAGAAGGAAATTGAGTTGCAGGAAATTTTAGCGGCTAAAACCCAGTTGGTAGAACAAAATACAGCCTTAAGGACTTTTTATGTTAGCCGTAATTGCACGGTCTCTAATGAAGAAAAAAATCGGACTCTTTTAATTCAAAAGCAACAAATAGATGAGATTGACAAACAATTAAAAAACGCCCGCAAAGAGTATAAAAAATTGGTGAAAGAAAATGATCCTGATTTAATAGCAGCTAAAAAAGAATTGGCTGATATTAAAGAGAACTATCGTCGAAAAATTAAAGTAACCTTAAAAGAGGCTAATGAAGAAGCCCTGAAGATTATGAATGAAGTAGGTATTCCCGAACCAGAAAAACGTTTAAATATGTATCCATTCCAATTTTCTGGAGGGATGAAGCAAAGGATCGTTATTGCTATCGCCCTCACCTCAACCCCCGAAATCTTGATTTGTGACGAACCAACCACGGCTTTGGATGTGACCATTCAGGCCCAAATTTTGGAATTATTGAAAACTATCAAGACCCAAAGAAAATTATCATTAATATTTATTACTCATAATTTAGGGGTAGTAGCTAATATGGCCGATCGAGTTGCTGTGATGTATGCTGGTAAAATTGTCGAATATGGTCTGAGTGAGGATATCTTTTATAATGCTAAGCATCCCTATACTTGGGCTTTGCTTTCCTCGATGCCGGACTTAAATTCTTCGGATAAATTATTGACGATTCCGGGAACTCCACCAAACATGTTATATCCGCCAAAAGGTGATGCTTTTGCTCAAAGAAATAAGTATGCTTTAAAGATTGACTTTTTGGAAGAGCCACCAAGTTTTAAAATTAGTGATACTCATTATGCAGCAACTTGGCTTTTAGATCCTCGAAGTCCGAAAGTTTCTCAACCCGAAGTTATTACCAATCGAATTGCGGAAATTAAAAAGACCATTGAGTTATTAAAGAAAGTTCAAGCCAATTCGTTAGCGACTAGCCAGTTAGAGACTCCACCGGTGGTTACCAAAAAACAAAAATCGAGTAAATCTGGTCCTTTGAAATCAGAACCAAAACCATCATCGGGGTTAGATAATCCGGATATTGTGATGGACACCTTGCATAAATATGGCAAGAAGAGGGTGAAATAAGATGAGCACAGACAAACAAGTCGTTTTAAAAGTTAATAATTTAAAGCAATTTTTCATCACCGGCAAGGGCAAATATCGTATCTTTAATAAAGCGGTCAATGGAATTTCCTTTGAAATTAACCGAGGAGAGGTTTTTTCCTTAGTGGGAGAATCAGGTTGTGGAAAAACAACAACTGGTCGAACTATTATGAGATTGTATAAACCAACCGATGGTGAAGTCTTCTTATTAGGCAAAAGAATTGTCGGTGGTGATTTATCTTTGCGTGAAGAAATTTATGCTATTAACCGGCAAATTAAGAATTTAAGTACCAATAGTCCTACTTATAAAAATGATTTGGGGGAGTTAACCAATAAAAAGCGCTTAATTCAATATGATATTAAGCAACGCAAAGCTGATCAAAAAACTCGCTATACCCCTGATCGACACTTGATTAGTGAGGTTAAAAAAGAATCAATAGCTCAGACTGATACCTTAAAAAAAGAGTTAAAAAAAGTTAATGAAGAATTTCTGGCTTTTAAAAAAGAAGCTTTCGTAGAATTTGATAATTTACCATTAGGTACCAGTAGTGAAGAAAAAGAGGCCCTTCATCATAAATTATTAGCGAAATATCGGGAAGTTAGAAGTATTAAGAATAAAAGGGTGGAACAAATTAATTATGAAATTTCTCATTGTTACACCGCTCATAAATTCTATGCTCGGCCCCTCTTAAATAAGATTCAAATGATCTTCCAAGATCCGATTGATTCTCTTGATCCGCGAATGACGGTTAAAGATATTGTGGCGGAAGGCTTATATATCAATGGTATTCATAATCGTACAGTCGTGAAAGAAAGAGTTTATAACGCTTTAAAACTGGTTGGTTTAATGCCTGAACATGCTAGTCACTTCCCTCATGAATTCTCCGGCGGACAGCGCCAAAGAGTAGGTATTGCCCGGGCTATCGTCTGTGAACCCGAGATTATCGTGGCTGATGAACCTATTAGTGCTTTAGATGTTTCCATTCAAGCCCAAGTCATTAATTTATTAAATGATTTAAAGACCAAATTAGGCTTAACAATTCTCTTTATAGCTCATGATTTATCAGTGGTAAAATATTTTTCCGATAAAATAGCCGTGATGTATTATGGACGAATCGTGGAAATGGGCGAAAAAACTAAAGTATTTAATAATCCTTTACATCCTTATACTTTATCGCTCATATCTTCCATCCCCCTTCCTGATCCAACGTATGAAAAATTACGAACCGGGGTCAAAAGATATAATCCAACTGCTCATAATTATCAAAAAGATGAAGTTGTCTCCTTGCGGGAAGTAGAACCAAATCACTTTGTTCTTTGCAATGAAGCAGAATTTGCGAAATACTTGAAAATAATTAACAAATGAACAAGTATTTAAAGGAATTTATTAAAGGTTTAATTGCCTTCTTCACTTTATTTGTCATCTCATTTCTGATCTTTTGGTTGTATTACAAGTTAGATTGGCAATTAGATACCGTCAGTAATAGTTTATTTATTCCTAATATTCTTGTCTTTATCTTTTCATTAGGAATTAACTTAGGTTCAGGGCTCGTCTTTAGCCCCTTCACTTATACAATTAAGCTCTTTCTTCAAAGAAAAAAAACCAAGGAAGAATTTGCTAGTTACCATGATTATCTTGAAAGACAAAAACAAAAACACGTTAGTTCTTGGTTTCTAACAATAGTTTCAGCAATATTTAATATAGTAGCGCTTATCTTAGCCCTATTATATATGATATAAAAAAGGAGAAAATATGAAATTAATTATTAAAACTTTTACAAGTACAAAAAAATTAATCTTAGCTCTATTAGTAGTAATGGTTGCGGTTCTTTTGGTAGGATGTCAAAGCATTACCAAAAATGAATTAGAATATTTTAATGCAGCTTATGTCGCAGCATTTGAAGGCAAAGACTTTTCGAATATTAGTGCTGATTTTACCCTACCCACTACGAGCAATGAAGTTAGTATTAGTTATGAATCGGCTAATAGTCAAATACTAAGTGTTTCTGGAGGATCATTTAGTGTTCATCCGACCGCTGAGACGCAAGTAGTTCAATTAACTGTTACTTTTACTTACCAAGGCGACACCATTCAATATTATATTAATGTTGTAGTTAGTGGTACCCAAAATAATACTGTGGAACCACCGGTAGATAATGATCCAGAATTAGCAAAACAAGCTTGGGCGGAAATTATTGCGGCCCTCTTTAGCAATGTTGATCCCGATGGGAAAGTAACTAAAGATTTGATCTTCCTCAAAAAAGTCAATATTTCGAGCGCTCCTCGTGCCACTTGGAATTCATCTAATGTTTCGATCATTTCCAAAGAAGGTTTAGTATTACAACCTTTAAATGGCAATGTGAATGTCAAGATTAGTGCTAATTTAAGAATTGCCAAAGCCCAAATAGGGACGGCTGCTGACTATAATGTGACAAGAGATTTTTATTTTACGGTTCCGAAGTTTAATATTCCTTGGAATGAAGTAATTGATTTTGCTCCTAGTGATACTTCGAGCGCCCCTCTACTTTCGGAAGATATTGTTAGTAAAGGTTTAGTGGAACAATTTCCCACTAATCCAGCTAATGGGACAGTCGATGTAAATATTGTGGTCATTCCTGTGGAATTCAGCGATGATCATTTCACTCCTGATGAATTAGTGAAAGTTCAAAAAGCTTTCTTTGGTGATCGTTCAGATACTGGTTGGGAAAGTTTAGCTTCCTTTTATAATAAATCGTCCTATGGCCGAGTTAATATCAACGGAACTCTTACTTCTACTTATAATACCGGTAAGACTATTGCTCAATTTCAATCGTCTAGTAGTATTGCTGGTAAGGCTTGGGTCGATTATCAGGCTCTTTATGAAGGCTTAACCGCTAAGGTTAGTGAATTGACTCTTTCTCAACATGATGGTAATAATGATGGTTATATTGATGGGGTCTATTTAGTGTATTCAGCTCCGCAACAAGATGCGGCTGGTGGGGTTTATCCTCCATATTGGACTTATCATAATTTCTATAAAACTACCAATTATAATAAGGGTGATTATTTCTTTACCCAAGCGGGAGTTGATTATCGTCCTTATGGTTATGTTTGGTATAGTTATGAAAATATTAATGAATCAATTAAAGAATTAGATATTAATATTAATGCGGAAATTTTAGTCCATGAAAGTGGAAGATTCTTTGGTTTACCTTATTACTATGAATATGCTTATGGACCAGAAGTTCAAAATGGTTTAGGCTATATGGATATGATGTATGCCAATATTGGTGATCATGGTCCTTGGAGCAAATTAGTTCTAGGTTGGATCGACCCAATCGTGGTTTCCGAGGCTGGGACGACACTTATTAAATTAAAAGATGCTCCTACTTACGGTGATTTGATCATGGTTAAGCCGACTTGGCCAACTGATAGCACTTATTATGGCGAATATTTACTGATTGATTATTATGCTCCAACCGGCCTTTATGAGATGCAAACTACTCATACCTCGGGCTATCCCGTATTTACTACCAGAGGAGTAAGAATTTATCACGTAACTTATAATCAGTCCAAGACCTTTAACCCAAGTGCTAATAATTATGTAGCCGGAATGTTAATTAAATATTTAACCGGTGATGGGGCGGCCATTCCGACTGATGGTCCGATCAATGATCAAGCTCTCTTCCAACCAGGCTGTGCCTATGATTGGAGTAAATTTGTTTGGGCAACTTCTCCGGGCAGTGCCAAAGACAATGTTTTAGTTCGCGTGTTAGAAATTAACGCTGATGATGAATATGCAGTTATTAGCATATCGTTATCCTAAGGAGGAAAAATGAAAAAAATAATAATATTTATTTTATTAGGATTAATAGGTTTCTTTAGTGCTTGTAGTGCGGGCGAAGTAATCGTTAAAATTGATGAAGATGTCCTGGATTATACGCAAGAAGCCTTTAACAAGATTGTTAATCAAAGGGATTATTCCAATATAAATAGTGACTTTCAAGTTCCAGCTCATGTTTTAGTTGGTACCAATGATGAGGTTTCGGTGGAAGTTAAGGCAGTTACCAGTTCTTCGGAAGCCCTCGTCGTTAATGGCCTCTTTATTAGTGTTTATCCAACCGAAGCCAATCAAAGTGTGCGTTTAGACTTTGTTTTAACTTATAATGAAAAAGATGTTGATTACCATGTCAATGCGATTTTATTGGCTATTCCTGGTCCTTGGACCGAGATTGAAAATGCTTTTTATGCGAGCGTTCCGAATGTCAATGCGGTTAGCAACAATGTTAATTTAATTCAACATCTTTCTAAACCAGGAGCTTCGGTGATTTGGAATTCCAATAAACCCAATACTATTTCCAATGATGGAGTAGTTAATAAGAACTTTGGTTTACAAACCGTCGTTCTTTCGGCTATTTTAACGGATAATGGGATTGTTACTATTAAGCTTTATACCCTTAAAGTTGTTCCGATTGCTTATGAAGTGACTGAATATCAACCATATGAATATTGGAATGGCGGCGGTGAAGGTATTTATCAAAATCCAATATATACTTTGGATGATCAAATGACAGCTTTTCATAATTCTCAACTGCGGGTAGGAATTCCTTCCGTTGGCGAAAATGGTAGTAATATTAATATTAATTTACTAGTTGTCCCAATTGAATTTAATAATCGTGTTTTTAGTCCAGCCGAATTAACTAGACTTAACAAGGGTTTCTTTGGAACTCATGCCGATACTGGTTGGGAAAGTTTAGCTTCTTTTTACAACAAGACTTCCTTTGGTAAAGTTAATGTTAATGGGACCGTCATTGCTCCATATCACTTTAATATGACCGATACTCTTTTCCAAACAACTTATCCGGAAAGAGGGGATTATGCGGCCATCGTGGCTAGTGCTGACCATATTAAAAATGAATTAGGCGCCACTTTGCAGTCTTATGATGCCAATCAAGATGGCTATTTTGACGCCATATATCTGGTGTATTCGCGTAACCATGTCAATAGTTGGGGCGGATTATGGTGGGCACACAAAACTACTTATGTAGCTGGTTATCAAATTAACTCTTTGTTGACCGCTGCTGATATTATTTATAATCCAGGTGAGGCTAATGAAATTAGACCTTCCGGGATTATGTGGGCTTCCCAAGACTTCATGAACGAAGCCACCGGTGGTCAATTACAGATTAATATGGAAACTTTCATTCACGAATCCGGACATTTATTTGGTCTTCCTGATTTCTATGATTATGATACCGGAGTTGGAATGGGTGGTGGTTTAGGTGGTGCTGATATGATGGATTACAATATTGGGGATCATGGACCATGGAATAAAATTATTCTTGGTTGGTTGGTACCACAAGTCGTTACCGAATCCGTAACTGTTCGTCTTCATAAGGGAACTAATTCAGGACAAGAAGCCTTATTGATTCCTTATCGTTGGAACCATAATTTATTTAGTGAATATTTGATTCTTGATTATTATAATCCGGTGGGCCATGATTTATTCGATTATGGTACAGGGTTAATGATGAGTATTTCGGGTGTACGTATCTACCATGTAGATGCTACCTTGGGTCATCCATTTGCCTATAATAATTCTTATACCTCCCATAAATTAATCGATTATTTGAGTGCTTCGAATCGCGGAACACATTCCATACAATATGAAGCTGGTAACCCGGATTTATTCCAAACTACAACTACTGCTTATAATTGGGATAATTTTGGTTGGTATACATTGGGAACTATTAATCCACGAATCACGGTTACAGTGCAAGAAAAAACTGATGATTGGGCAGTTGTTTCCATCAGTTATAGTATTTATTAATTTTAAATTAAAGGATTGGTGTTTAGTAATAAATACCAATCCTTTATTCCAAGGAAAATAGTTGTGGACCCCCAAAAAGTAATTAATAAAAGAAGAAATATTTTAATAGCATTTTTGAGCCTCTTGGTTATTTTTTTAGTGGCTATTATTTTGGTCTCCGTTTTGGTAAAAAATGATGTTATCATGTCTTCGATTAATCTGGGGCTCTTACTAATTTTTTTAATCATTTCCTTAGTTTTTCGCAAGCCGCTTTTTGTGAGTAATACCTCGGCGCGGGTGGCTAATCTTATTTTAAAACAAGGTCCACCGCTGGTTTATCAGGTTAATATCGTGGATAATCCCCAGGTTTTTTCCGCCATGGGCTTTACTAAACAAGTTCATACTTCAGATTTTGTGATGTATTATCGTCATAGTTTATTACGAACGACTGCCTTTAAAAAGGTTTATAAGTTAGAAGTGTCCTATATCCTAAAAAAAACCGATTATGATTTTTATCACCAGGATATTGAGGTCGAAATTAATAAAATTGAAAATTCTTTTTCCAAAGGGGAGCGACCAACCAAGTATATTATTATCGGTTATAAAAATTATGAATCCTTTGACAGCGTAGCGAAAAAGGAATTAGCCGAAGTGGTTAGTTACACGCTTAATCGTCAAAATTTTTCCCAAATTAATGTGGGGTTTGTTAAAAAAGAAGCCAGGGCCTATTTTTTATACAGTGAAAAATATGCTCCATCCATGTATTATCAAGAAGCCGTGGAATTTATCAAAAATGTGATTAGTGATCGCAAAGAAATATATTTAAATGACCCATTGAAGAAAATAAAGAAAAATAAAAGAGCTAGATGATTATCTAGCTCTTTTTTTCTTATTTTGTCAAATTAGCAATATAACTGAGGGTGCGAATTAATTGGGTAGTATAACTCATCTCATTATCATACCAAGCCATAACTTTCACTAATTGCTTACCGTCTGGTGTGTTGAGAAGTTGAGTGGTATGAGCATCATAAATAGAACCATAACTAGTGCCAATAACATCGCTGGAAACGATCGGATCAAAACTATATTTTAAGGTTTCATTAGCTCCGGCTTTAAAAGCTTCGTCTATTTGGGCTAAGGTAACTTTGGTTTTTAATTCGACAGTTAAATCGACAATCGAGCCAGTAATAGTTGGAACACGTAAGGAAGTACCATCGAGTTTACCTTTTAATTGTGGTAGGACTTCGCCAATCGCTTTGGCGGCTCCCGTGGTTGAAGGGATAATATTTGCGCTGGCTGCTCGACCACGCCGAGCGAAGATTCCCTTTTTGTGGGGTTGATCCATTAATGATTGATCATTAGTATAAGCGTGAACAGTGGTCATAAAACCTCTTTCAATACCAAAGGCATCATCTAAAACTTTACATAAGGGGGCTAGACAATTAGTTGTACAAGAAGCACCACTGATGATATCCATGTCCGGAGTGATGACATTATGATTGACATTATAAACCACGGTCGCATCAATATCACCGGTTGCTGGGGCACTTATAACTACTTTCTTAGCTCCGGCTTTGAGGTGGGCACTAGCTTTAGCACTATCCGTAAAGAAACCAGTACATTCCAAAACGACATCAACTCCATGCTTTTTCCAAGGAATTTCCGCAGGGTCTTTAATTGCATAAATCGGAATATGCTTCCCATCGACGATTAAATCACTACCCTCATAGGATACCCCATCTAAATTGAAATTGCCTTGAGCTGTATCATACTTTAGTAAGTATGCTAGAGTTTCGGCATCAGTTAAATCATTGATTGCTACTACCTTAAATTCTTTTTTTCCCGACATTAATCTAAATGCCAGACGGCCAATTCGACCAAAACCATTAATTGCGACTTTTATTGCCATAAAATATCTCCTTTTTACCTAATTATTATATCATTATTTGCTAAAAATAGCATAAAAAAGGAGATATACTTTGACCATTTTTAACCGCTATGAAGACTAAAATACCGATGTTTTATTCTAAGCAATAATTATTGCCCGCCCAGAATACTAATTATGTTAATTTTTGACAAAATCTAGTATAATCATATTGTAGTTTTATTTTAGGAGACTGATTTGGAACAAAATATTGAAATTGAATTTAAAACCTCCATAACCAAAAAAAAGTATTTGGAACTCTTGGAAAAATTAAAATTAACGAATAATATCTACACCCAAGTTAATTACTATTTTGATACACCCACTTTGGATTTAAATAAAGAACATAAATTAATTCGCATCCGTAAAAAACCATCCAGTATTCGCTTAACTTTGAAAGAAGCTGGTGATGCTAAATCAATTATTGAAAGTCATGTGATTATTTCCGAAGCGACCGCCAACAATTTAATCGAACAAGGGTTTAATGCTAAAAAATATTTTAAGAATATTGATATGGAATTAAAGTATATTACTAAATTAGAAAATAATCGTTCGCGCATTCCTTATAACAATGGCGAATTGTTTTTAGATGAGTGTATTTATAATGGAATTGTTGATTATGAAATTGAATTTGAAGTAACTTCTTATTCCGAAGGAAAAAAGGAGTGGGAATCGCTTTTAAAAGATTTTGAGATCACCGAAGTCTTTACTCACAAGAAATCTCATCGTGCTTTGATGAGTGCTAAATAAATTATTCAGCATCCTCTAAATCTGAGTCATCCTCGGCTTCATCATCATCGCATTCATCACAAAACCCAATTTGATACTTTTTAGGGGCATAAGCATGAATAATGCTATCGCCCTTTTTTGCATCCAAAATTTGGTTTCGTAAATCGATGGGAATAAAAATCGAGATTTCATCCTCATGAAAGCCTATCTTCATTTTTAGCCCATCGAGAATGATTGGTCTTTTTAAAATTGAAGGATACTTAAGAATTAATTCCAGTAATTGACTTACTCTTAATTCATCAAAATCAATTCCTGTGGATTTGAGATCTTTATAAATTTTGCTTCTTTTGGAAAGAATCTCGCTATAACCATCCTTGGAATTTTGAAACATTTGTTTAACATCCTCGATGGTAAGGGCGGGGGTGTTAAGATTTTTTTCAACATATTTAATATCGTGACTGTCTAACCATAGTTTAGCTTTCCGGCAAGAACTACAACTAGGGGTGGTAAAAATTGTAATCATATTCGCTCCTAATAAAATTATATCACATTTATAAAGAATTAATCGGACTTTTTTGGGAAAAAGAAAAATTTAGTAGTTAACACGAAAATTAATCTCGTAAATATTTTAAAAATTCTGTTACCTTCCTTAAGTTAATAAAATTTACTTGAGTAAAATTTCTCACCTAAGATCTTACAATCAAAACCAACCAGCCTTTCGGGGATTATCATCTATTAGTGATATATACTAATATTACATCGAAATTTCGAAGGAAATTTGTCGCAGAAAAGGTGCAACCAGCGGTAAGACGATCGTCGCAAGAAGAAAATATATCACAAATATATAAATAAAGATGAAGTAAATTTTTCCTTTTGGCCTATCTTTGTTTTCTCTAAAGAGAATATTAAAGATCATTAAAGCAAGGACTCCAATAAAGACGATCGGGGTTCCTAAAACTGGCCAACCATTATCATAAATATATAATAGTAATGGAACGATGATTAAGAACAGCAAAATGCTTAACAAAGATAAAAGGAAATGGTGTTTTAATAAAAATGTTTTCATATAGACCCCTTTTAGAATAAAAATACAATTGGTATACTAAGTATTAGTAAAAGTATAATGGCGATAAAATACCCTATTTTAGATTTTGAAACGGATTTTATCCATAAATAATTAAAAATAAAAAATAAGGGTGAAAATATAGTTGAAACAGGTATTAAAGTGACAAATATTGAAGTATAAATAAAAAGCGGGACTTCAATAGCAAGGGTTAAAATAAGTGGTAGATATTTGATTTTTAAATACATTTTAGTTTAAATCCTCCAAAAGTTTGCCTGGTGTCCAGGTTTTTTTATCATTATCAACTAGGCAATCATCAAGGCGATTATTGTTCATAAAATCATTTAAAATAGTTCTAGAACAATTCCTAAAAATGAAATTGAATAACCGTAAAAATAATAACTTAAAATAATTCATCTAACTCCCTAGTACATCAATGATTATATCATAATAATAATAATAATTTAAGCATTTATAAATATTGGCCAAATTAAATAATAGCGGGCTTGTGGTTGTTTTATCTAATATTTTATCCTCCTAATTATCGATAAAATAGCTTTTGATAAATGTTTGCAATTTACTGGCTACTTAATTTCCAAATTATGCTCATAAATGCATTTTTTTGATATAATTTTTACGTAAATTAGATTTTTAAGGAGATTATATGGCGAAAAAAATTATCAAAGCAATGGATGGAAACGAAGCGGCGGCCTACGCTAGTTATGGTTTTACCGAAGTAGCTGGTATCTATCCAATTACTCCATCGAGTCCAATGGCTCAATTTGTTGATCAATGGGCTAGTGAAGGTAAGAAAAACTTTTTTGGAATGCCGGTAAAAGTGATTGAGATGCAA
This sequence comes from Acholeplasmatales bacterium, assembly GCA_031284745.1. GTDB lineage: Bacteria > Bacillota_I > Bacilli_A > Acholeplasmatales > Acholeplasmataceae > JAITXV01. The sequence continues at coordinate 56,597 of JAITXJ010000020.1, forward strand.
AGCGAAGCAGGAGCAGCGGGAACAGTTCATGGTTCATTACAAATGGGCTTACTAACTACTACTTATACCGCTTCTCAAGGACTACTACTTAAGATTCCCAATATGTATAAAATTGCTGGCCAACTTTTGCCGGGGGTTATTCATGTGGCGGCACGATCTTTGGCAGCCCAAAGTTTATCCATCTTTGGTGATCATCAAGATGTGATGGCAGTTCGTCAAACTGGCTTTGCGATCATGGGATCAAATAGTGTTCAAGAAGTAATGGATTTAGCGGGAGTTGCTCATTTGAGTGCTATTAAAACCCGAGTTCCTTTTTTACACTTCTTTGATGGCTTTCGAACTTCTCATGAAGTAGCGAGCATTGAAGTTTTAGACTATAGTGTATTAAATCGACTTTTAGATAAGGAAGCCTTAGAAGAGTTTCGTTCTCTCGGATTAAATCCCCTGCATCCGGTGACCAGAGGTAGTGCTCAAGGGGAAGAAGTATATTTTCAAACCAGAATGCTTCAGGATTCTCATTATGCTAAAGTAGCTGATGTTGTGGCCTCTTATATGAAGGAAATATCCAAAGAAACGAAACGTGATTATGCTCCTTTTACTTTTTATGGCGATAAGGAAGCCACTGATATCATCATTGGGATGGGTTCGATGATTGAAGCGGCGAAAGAGTGTGTGGATGTTTTACTTAAGCAAGGTAAGAAAGTGGGAGTTTTAGCTGTTCACTTATATCGACCTTTTAGTGCTAAATATTTCTTTAAAGCTCTACCTAAAACCGTTAAAAGAATTACTGTTTTAGATCGAACTATTGAAAGTGGATCATTGGGTGAACCGCTGTATTTAGATGTTCGTAGTTTATTTTATGATAAAAAGGATTTGAATCCTTTGATTTTAGGTGGTAAATATGGACTATCTTCACGAGATACTTCTCCTGCTATTTTGTTTGCTGTTTTTGATAATATGCGTACTAAACAAAAAAATAATTTTACTGTGGGAATCAATGACGATATTGGTCATACTTCTATACCAGTGGATTATTCTAATTATATTAAGTCCAGCGAAGCCAAAGAAGTTTTACTTTTTGGATTGGGTTCCGATGGAACTGTCGGAGCATCGAAGAATATTACGAAAATTATTGGCGATCATACTCCGCTTTTTTCTCAAGCCTATGCTTCTTATGATTCGAAAAAGAGTGGTGGTATTACCAGAATGCATTTGCGTTTTTCTCATAAACCAATCCGTTCAACTTACTTAGTTAATAATCCTCATTTTATTTCCTGTAGTGTGGAATCCTATGTGCATAAATATGACTTAGGTAAGGGCTTAAGAAATAATGGAACATTACTATTGAATACTAATTTAGAAGGTAGCGAATTGGAACAATATTTACCAAATCGTTTAAAGAAACAATTAGCCCTCAAAAATGCTAAACTATATGTTATCGATGCTGCCAGAATTGCCCGCAATATTGGGTTAGGTGGTCGAATTAACACCGTTATGCAATCAGCTTTTTTTAAGTTGAATGAAGATTTAATTGCTTATAAAGAAGCTTCTAGCTATATGAAGTCATATGCGAAAAAGACTTATGGAAAGAAGGGTGAAGACGTTTTATTGATGAATTATCAAGCAATTGATTCCGCAACTAACGAATTAAAAGAAGTCCTGGTTAAAAAAGAATGGGCAACTTTGGAATCTCAAGAAGTAATTGACCTAACAAGACCCGATTTTGTTCGAAAAATTGCTGACCCTTTCAATTCTTTAAATGCCGATAATTTACCTGTTTCGGCCTTTGTGGGTTATGAGGATGGTCATATGGTTAATGGATCTTCGGCTTATGAAAAACGAGGTGTGGCTAATTATGTACCTAGTTGGGATGCAGTTACCTGTATTCAATGTAATAATTGCGTGTTTGCTTGTCCCCACGCCGTAATTAGACCTTTCTTAGTTAGCGATTTAGAGGCGGGGAAGCTTCCAGCGGATACCAAGATTGTAGCTCTTAAACCGGCGATTGCTGCCAAGGTTAAAAAAGAATTAGGGGCCGATAGCAATTATCAATATGTCCTCGCGATTTCCGTGAAAGATTGTTTGGAGTGCGGACTTTGTGTGAAGGTTTGTCCAACCAAATCATTAGAATTAGTTCCCGTTGAACAAGAACTAGCTAGTCAAGTTGTTTTTGATCGCCTAAATAAAATTGGTTATCGCGATTTAGGGACCGATAACGTGATGTTCACCTCATTTCGTCAGCCTTTATTTGAATTTAGTGGAGCCTGCGGAGGTTGTGGTGAAACTCCCTATATCAAGGCTGTTACTCAATTATTTGGTGATCACATGAATATCGCTAACGCCACTGGTTGTACTTCAATTTATGGGGGGTCTTTCCCTTCCACCCCTTATACGACTAATGTTTTGGGTCAAGGACCTTCTTGGGCTAATTCACTCTTTGAGGATGCGGCGGAATTTGGTTTTGGTATGCGGATAGCCTACGAAACTGCGCGTGATCGTATTCAAAACTTATTAGCTAATAACTTAACTTCGATGAATGATGGCTTGAAAGAACTTTCCACTAAATGGTTAGCTAATCGTGATGATTTTGCGGTTACTAGAAATATTAAAGAAAAAATGGTTTATGAATTAGAAAGAATTGATTCTTCCTATGCCAAAGAATTATTAAGCTTAAAAGAATATTTACCAAGAATTTCTCAATGGATTTTTGGTGGCGATGGTTGGGCTTATGATATTGGCTATGGGGGAATTGACCATGTTTTAGCTAATAATCTGGATGTTAATATTTTAGTTTTAGATACCCAGGTTTATTCCAATACTGGGGGACAATCTTCTAAGGCTGCTCCTTTTGGTTCGATTGCAAAATTTACCGCCAGCGGGAAAAACATTAAGAAAAAAGACTTAGCCGCCATTGCCATGTCCTATGGTCATGTCTATGTTGGCCAAATATCCCATGGAGCCAATCCTAATCATGTGTTGAGAATCTTAAAAGAAGCGGAAGCCCACAAGGGACCTTCAATTGTTATTTGTTATGCTCCTTGTATTGAACACGGTATTAAAGGTGGTTTAGCCAATACGTTTGCGGAAGCGAAGTTAGCGACTGAATGTGGCTATTGGCCAATCTTTAGTTATAATCCAGCTTTGAAAGCTGAGGGGAAGAACCCATTTAACTTAGCTTCAGCGGAACCAAAGTGGGAGAAATATCAAGAGTTCTTAAAACAAGAAACGAGATATAATCAATTATATACAATTAATCCTAGCCATGCCGAAGAGCTCCTTAATTTTAATCTTTTAGATGCCCAAGATCGCTATGCTAATTATTTAAGATTAAAAAATTCTGATTTTGAAAAAAAGGACTAACTAATTCTTTATGAAAGTACTAATAATTATTGGTAGTATTTTATTATTTATTTCCTTTCTTTTATTTTTTGCATTTTATCTTTCGACAAGTGATTTTATTGTTCTTTATACAAAATTAATTGGTAAGTTCTAATGGATGTTAAAGGTATTTCTTGTAGTTCGTGTGGCTCTACTGATATCGTTTTTGTAACCTCTACTTTATGCAAATGTAATCATTGTGGCTCTAAATTTATTGTTGAGGAACAAAATAAAACGATTATTAATGCTAATAATATTAAAATTGTTAATAAAGAAGATGAATTAGTATATCAAGAAAATTTCTATTCTTTTGAAAAAGTAAAAGATGAAAAGGATTTTACCAGAGATATTTTAATTTTCTTAGCCTTAAGTAATCATACTCCTTCAGATATTTTTAAAGGTCATTTTACACCAATCATCGAGCGCCCAATTTTCTTTACTAAATTTAGTATCGACAGTGATGTTCAATATAGTGCTGATCTAGGCCATAACCAAAGAGAAACATTTGTTGACAGAGATATGCAAGGTGATGCCTTTACTAATGTGAGGACTGTTACTCACTGGTTTTTTAATAAAGGATTTTACCAAACTACCAATGAAATACTTACCTGTAACACCGATAGCGAGCCTCCTTATGATACAAATAACTATATCTTTGAAAATCTTATTAAAACTAAGTGTAAAGTAGTTAATATTGAAAATGCTAATTTAAATATAAATGATTTAGTATTACCAAGTAAACAAATTCACGAGTACGTTTTAGTTAGAGCCAAATCATTAGCTGATGAAAATTGTCTTAAAAGTTTAA
>JAITXJ010000037.1 GCA_031284745.1 Acholeplasmatales bacterium
TACAATAAAAAAACCACTGATTGTCAGTGGTTTTTATTTTTAACGAGGATTTTTGATTTGTGCATGGGCCGCAGCCAAACGGGCTACGGGAACGCGAAATGGGGAGCAAGAAACGTAACTTAGACCAGCTTTATGACAAAATTCAATCGAAGCTGGATCACCACCATGTTCACCACAAATACCAAGTTTAATATCTGGTCGGGTAGCCTTGCCAAGCTTGGCTGCTAACTCAACTAATTTTCCAACCCCATTTTGATCGAGAGTTTTAAAAGGGTCTTGCTCAAATATTTTATTTTCATAATAAGCATCCAAAAATTTACCAGCATCATCACGACTAAAACCAAAAGTCATTTGGGTTAAATCATTAGTACCAAAACTAAAAAACTCTGCTTGAGAAGCAATCTCATCAGCTAAGAGGGCTGCTCGAGGGATTTCAATCATTGTACCAACATGATAGTCTAAATGGTATTTCTTTTCAGCCATAACTTTGGCAGCAGTCTTATCCACTAAATCCTTAACAAATTGAAATTCTTTGAGTTCGCTTACCAAAGGAATCATAATTTCGGGAACAACTTTAAAATTACCTTCTTTTGCTACGTTAATAGCTGCTTCAATAACCGCTCGGGTTTGCATTACCGCAATCTCCGGGAAAGTCACATCCAGACGACAACCACGATGTCCCATCATTGGATTAGTTTCATGAAGATTATCAATAATCTCTTTTAATCTTGCAAAAGGAATATGCATCTCTTTAGCCAGCTCTTTAATGTCGGCCTTATCTTGTGGAACAAATTCATGTAAAGGAGGATCTAAATAACGAACTGTAACTGGGAAACCTTTTAATTCCCGATAAAGCGCTTCAAAATCACCTCTTTGCATTGGTAATAGTTCGGCTAAGGCATTTTCTCTTTGGGTTTTGGTTTTGGAGACGATCATTTTACGAATAGCTTTAATTCGATCACCTTCAAAAAACATGTGTTCAGTTCGTACTAAGCCAATTCCTTCAGCTCCTAAATCATAAGCTTTTTTTGCATCACGAGGAGTATCAGCGTTGGCCCGAACTTTAAGACTACGATATTTATCAGCCCATGCCATGATAGTTTCAAAATCACCACCAATTTTCACATCTTCAGTTTCAATTTTTTCACCATAAATGTTACCAGTAGTACCATCTAAAGAAATCCAATCGCCTTCTTTATAAACTAAATCATTAATATTCATTGTGAGGGTGTTTTCATCAATATGACATTCTCCCGCCCCACAAACGCAACAGGTTCCCATTCCGCGAGCAACGACTGCCGCATGAGAAGTTCGGCCACCTCGAGCAGTTAGAATACCTTGCGAAGCAATCATTCCTTCAATATCTTCTGGAGAAGTTTCTTCTCGAGCAAGCACCACGGGATAAGCTTTGGAAGCAATAGCCTTCGCTTTAGCTGCACTAAATACTAAATGACCAGTAGCCGCTCCAGGCGAAGCATTTAAACCTCGAGCCACCACAGTCGCTTTTTTTAAAGCAGTTGCTACAAATTGGGGGTGAAGCAATTGGTCTAATTGGGCTGGTTCCACTTTTAATAAAGCATCAGCTTCTGATAGAAGGCCTTCTTTATGAAGATCAACCGCAATTCTGACAGCTGCTGCCGCAGTTCGTTTGCCGTTTCTAGTTTGTAAGAAATATAATTTACCTTTTTCAATGGTAAATTCCATATCTTGCATATCTCGATAATGATTCTCTAGTTTAGAAGCTAATTGAACAAATTGATTATACACTTCTTTATTATCACTTTCTAATTCACTAATGGGTTTAGGAGTACGAATACCAGCAACGACATCCTCTCCTTGAGCATTAAATAGATATTCCCCATAAAGGCCCTTTTCGCCAGTGGCTGGATTTCTCGTAAAAGCCACCCCGGTTCCCGAATCATCACCCATATTACCAAAAACCATCGATTGAATATTAACTGCTGTTCCCCAAGAATAAGGAATACCTTCCCTCATTCGATAAACATTGGCTCTTGGATTATCCCAAGATCTAAAAACAGCTTTCACCGCTTCAATTAATTGAACCTTAGGATCTTGTGGAAAATCACTTCCATGGATTTTTTTATATCTTGCTTTATATTTTGTAACCAGTTCTTCTAAATCTTCAGCATCGAGGCCCGTATCATGGACAACCCCTTTAGCCGCTTTAGCTTCACTTAATAATTCTTCAAAATTCTTTTTATCTATTTCCATAACGACATCGCTAAACATTTGAATAAAACGGCGATAAGAGTCGAAGGCAAACCGTTTATTAGCTGTTAATTTAGCTAATCCCCGAACTACTTCATCATTAATACCAAGATTTAAAATAGTATCCATCATACCTGGCATTGATGCCCGAGCACCACTTCGTACGGAAACTAGCAGTGGGTTATTAGGATCACCAAATTTCTTTCCAGTTAAACTTTCCAGCGTAACTAAATTAGCCTCGATTTCTTTTTTAACTTCTTCAACGATAACCTTTTTGTCATCATAATACTTAGTGCAAGCTTCGGTTGTGACCGTGAATCCTTGAGGCACTGGTAGCCCGAGATTGGTCATTTCCGCTAAGTTTGCTCCTTTACCACCTAGTAAATTTTTTAATTCTTTTTTACCCTCAGTGAATAAATATACATATTTTCCCATAAAATACTCCTTTTTTACTTAAATATTATACTCTTTTTAGCAAATTTTGGTTTATTTTTGTCTTTATATAAACACTATTTTCTGAAAGTTTTTTTAGCATATTTATGGTGGAGGTTCCCTTATAAAGGCTACAATTTCGAAAGTGGTGGTTTTAAGAATTTCCTAACAGCAGCAATTCTTTTAAAAGAGGTCTTAGCGATAACTAAGGCCTTCATGTTTTGATCAAAAAAACTAAAGAATTCTTAAGCTCCCCATTTAGCACTCTTTAACTGAAGATAATCTTCCTCTGGTAAATATTTAACATAAAAATCCCATAGAAGGGTGTTTAAGAGGGGCTTTTGCTTTTCCTGATGCACAAAAGCGCTCAGGAGCTCTTCAATCGTTTCTTTCTTAGCTTCAAAGGCTTCTAAATTTAAAAGACATTCTCGGAGTCGATAATAAAAAGTAAGGCCAGTAAAATCAATAAATTTTTTCCAAGTAACAACTATTAACTCAATGATGGGATGGTAATACTTAGGTACAAAATAACTCTTATATTGTAAGAGTAACTCAATTTTGACCTTATTGTAAGCAACATCATAATCTATGGCATCTTCCTTCAAAGACTTAATAAAATTAAAAGCCTCATCATAGTTTTGGGCTTCAACCAATAATTGGACCTTGAGAGAATTAGATATTTCTTTTTTTAAATATCGCTTGATTTCATTTTTGAACTCTTCTGGCGAATAAAGATTTTTTAGTTTGAGGATTATGGCCTCACACGAGCCTTTTAAGAGACTCTCATAAATTTTTATGGCTTCTTTTTGGCGATTGGTTAAAACGTAAATATCCGCCCGCAAGCTTTGACATTTATTGGTATTGAGTTCCCAAGGATCAAGAATCTCACTTTTTCTTAACCAAAGAAGCGCTTGGTCATAGTCTTTTATTTCCATATAATAAGTATAACGATATTCAATGGTCCATAAATCAGCTCCAACTTCATCCAGAGCTTCGATAATATTTTCTTCAGAATAATGCAAATTTTTCAAAACCGCCACTAAAGCCTTATTCAAATTAGGCAAAAAACCATGCTCATAAGAATTTTGTCGCAGACCAAAATCATCAGTTAGGTCTTCTTTGGTTAATTCATTGGCAATGGCAGCTTCCAATCGTCCTTTTAGCGTTAATTGATGCTCTTCGTCTTTAAAGTTATCAATCATGAAAGTTAGGATATCACTAATCGGCATGCTATCATGACAAGTAACTTTTTCATCAGAGCTAAAGACAAGGGGCAATAACTCTTTGAATAAATCAATGGCTGGATTTTTAAGAATCGCTGATAATAATTCCTTGGTTAATTGCTCATAAAGATCACAAAACTGCTGATATTCTTGGTCGATATCATCATCGTCTTGCTCCCATTCGATTTCATAAAAATTGTTAATCGCATAGGCATAAATCCGCAAAAGATCGTTGTGAAAATCCATCTTTTGACTATCCGAAAGAAGAACTTGAACAAATAATTGCAGGTAAATAAGCTCAAAATCAGCTTGGATGGTGGGGGTTTCTGAGGCATTATCAAAATAGACTAAATTGTAAAGCCGAAGATAATACTCATAATAAGAAGATCCAGGGGCGGGTTCATTAACTAAAGCCTGGCGAAAAGATGTGCTAAAATCTTTTGAAAATTCTAGATTGGTTTGTAATTGCCGGAGTAAAAAATCAGCTAATTGAGAAGGGTGTTCTTTTACTATTTGCATCATTTTATAACTAATTGATTTTTTAGACAATTGTTCTTGATCTTTCATGGTTTCCTCACTATACATAAAGATTATATCAAATTCGATGATATTTTTTCATTCCTTTAAAATTTATTCTTCAAGACCTTTCTTTTTAATATCAATTATGATATTTTCAAAAACTAAGGTATAATTATTGTATGTTTGGTACAAAGCATCTCATTGGATTATTAGTCAGTTTCATATCAATTACCCTCGCCTTAGTTCTTAGTTTGATCTTTATTAAAAAGGAGAAAACTAAATTATGGTTTTTACGAGGATTAATCATTAGTTTATGGACTCTGGAATTTGTTAAATACGTCATGCTACTAGCTCAAGATGGTCACATCGGTTATGGTAATTTTCCCTTACAGCTATGTAGTATCCCCTTATATGTTTTTGGAGTAGCGGTTTTTGGTCGCACGAAAGCAGTGAGTTTTGCGAAAGCGACTAGTTTCTTTTTATTTTTACCGGGTCTGATCACGATTATTTATCCCTCGAATGTGCTTTTTGCCGAAGTTCCCTGGAGTGAAAATTATTTTTTAAACTTTTCGATGATATCTTTTGTTTATCATTCAATTATGATTTTCTTTGGTTTATATATCATTACCAGTGGATTTTATAAGCCAAAGGGTTTAGATTTTGTCAAAATTATCCTCGTCATGGGGGGCTTTGCAGTCTTATCTATTCTCTTAAATAACCTAATTGATGGGGCTAGTTATATGATGTTAGGTGTTCCTTATGGAATGCCGGCACTTTTTGCGGACCTATATTATAATGTTAATCCAGCCGTTTATGCCATTGTTTTAATTTTTGTGGGTTTTACCGTCATTTTCTTAATTTACTTATATTGGTTAATCCGGGATATTTTAAGAAAAAAGAAAACTACCACTGCCGAAGGTAGCAATTAAATCTCTAAATTTTCACTCTAAAATATTATTTAATAAAATAAATCAATAGCTAATTTAAAAATACAAAGCCATATGCTATAGGGTTCCAAAAATAATTTTGCAATAAAATCATCTTATATTATGAGGCTGGAAGGTTAAAAAAATTCCTATTCCTCGATTAACAAAAAAGGTTTCTTAAGCAATCGTTTTTCTGGCGAAAGCTCCATAAATATTTTTTACTGGCGTGGCCGTCACAAAGGCATCTTTATCAACTTTACGTAAGGCATTTAATAAATTGTGTAATTCATAAGAAGAAATAACCACATAAATCATCGTCTTTTCTTCTTTGGTATAAGCTCCCACAACGTTTACGAGAGTAACTCCCCGATAAATCTTATGCAAGATCAATTCCACCACTTCTTCCTTGTGTTTCGTTATGATATTAATCGCTTGATAATTATAGCCCGTATGGATTTTATCGGTCATTATCGTTCCCACAATTAAACGAATAATCGTATAGGAGATTACCGCTAAAGATCCTAAGATAATACCACCAGATAGACAAATGGCCAAATTAATTAAAAGGGAAATCATCCCGAATGAGATTCCTTTTCTTAAAGAAAGATACTGAGCCACAATATCTAAGCCACCAGTGGAGGTACCAAATCTTAAAGCAATTCCCGTTCCAACACCAATGAGCATTCCCCCAATAACCGCGGAAATAAAGGGCTCTTGGGACAAACCAGTGGGTACCCGTGGGATAAAACCAATTAATAATGATTGGGTCACGACGGAAATGATCGAATAAATTGTAAATTTTTTAGATACGCCAAACCATCCCAAAACAAATAAAGGGACATTGCCAAAAAAGACAAAAAGAGATAAAAATAAATCTCGACCATCGATATTGACACTACCTAATTTTAACCCTCCAAAGGGAATTCCAAAGACGGTATTAAAAAGATCATAAACAACTTGACCGATGCCGGCCACTCCTCCGGTATAAATAGTGATCGTATTGGAAACCGTAGAAAAACCGCCATCAGGGGAGGCAACTTGGGTAAAGATTTCGCGATCAATACCATTAATAAACCAGGATAAACCAATTCCATAAATAATCGTCGAAACTAAAATAGCCACAATCCTCTTCACTTCCACAAAAGTTTTATTTTGGTTCCAAAGATTATCTAAACGCTCTTTAGTTTCTTTGGCTTTTTGCTCGCGTAAGACTTTTTGCTCTTCAACGGTTAACTTAGTTTTATTTTGATCTTTATTCAAGAGGCACCTCGATTTCTTTTAAAACTTCTTTAATTTCAAAACGAACAAAGACGGGACTTCCTAATTCGAAAGTTTTTGTATCATAACTATAAAACCTTTTTAAAGAAGCAAAATCAAATTTTGTCAACTTTAATTGTTGAGCCATCGCCGCCGCTGAGGTGGGAATGAATGGTTGTAAAGCTACTACCACATAACGTAAGACTTCCGTTAGGATATTTAAAATATGATTAATTAGACCTTTTTTATTCCCTTTTTTAAAGAGTTCCCACGGAGCACTCAAATCAATGTACTTATTACCCTTCCTTGCTAGTTCAATAATACATTCTAAACTCCCCGCGACATCCGCTTTATCGATGAATGTTCGCATGGTAGGTAAAAGATTAGAACATTCTTTTTTAATATTAAACAAGGTCGTGAAAGGATCTTTGATATTGGACTTTTTAACTACTCCACCCTGGTATTTAGCAATCATTCCCAATGTTCGATTTAAAAGATTGCCCACCGTATTCGTTAAATCACTATTAACTCTTTGCATCAAAAGTTCATAGCCAATGTTCCCATCATCCTTAAAAGGGACTTCATGCAAACAATAGTAGCGTACACTATCAACACCAAAGTACTTAATTAAATCACGACTATAAAGAACATTACCCCAGGATTTACTCATTTTATCATTATTCATTAAAATCCAGGGATGACCAAAAATTTTCTTCGGTAGTTCTAAGCCCAGTGCTAATAAAAGGATCGGCCAATAAATAGTATGAAATCTTAAAATATCTTTACCGATCACTTGAATATTAGCTGGCCAAAAATCACGCATCAGTGCTTGATGAGGCTTTTGGGGATGATAGCCTAAGCCAGTAATATAATTACTTAGAGCATCAATCCAAACATATGAGGTGTGTTTTTCATCAAAAGGTAATTTCACGCCCCAATTAAGTTTCGTGCGGGTAATACTTAAATCACTAATCGGTTTATTAAAAAAACTATTGATCATTTCATTTTTTCGCACCTCTGGTTCAATAAAATCTTCATGTTTTTTAATATATTCTAACAAACGTGCCTGGTATTTCTTAACATTTAAAAAATATGATTCTTCACTCATCCAAATAGGAATTTCGCCTTCTTTGGTTTTCCCATCAATCAAGTCTTCTTCTTTAATAAAAGCTTCTTCTCTGATTGAATACCATCCATCATATTTGGATAAATAGATATCGTTGTTTTTTAATAATTTACTAAATATAGCTCCCACCGCTGCAACATGGGATTCATCAGTGGTTCGAATGAAATGATCATAACTAATATTTAATTGATCGTAGGTTTCTTTGATGTATTTGGCTAATTCATCGACATAGGTTTGGGGATCCAACCCAGCGGCTAAGGCATTGTTTTGAATCTTTAATCCATGCTCATCAGTCCCGGTTTGAAATCGCACTCGATAACCATCTAATCTTTTAAAACGAGCTAAACTATCGGCTAAAATAATCTCATAGTCATTCCCAATATGAGGTTTTCTAGATGCGTAAACAATGGCGGTGGTGATGTAATAATTCTTTTTCTTTCCCATAAAATATTCCTACACTAATATTCTAGCATTTTATTAATTTATAGAGTTCATTTTTAGATATTGATAGTTCTTTTGCAACAATTTGCAGAGCTTCCTTGCTAGTTACCCCACTCTTAATTAATTCTAAGTAAAAGGTCTTGGGATCCTGCGTTGAGGCAACAACCGGATGGGATAGTAACATTACATACTCCCCCTTTTCACTAAAATCAAAATTTAAAGCACTGAGCAAATCACCACGATAAATAGTTTCATATAACTTGGTTAGTTCTCTGGCTAAAACAATTCTCACATCACCAAGGATTTGATAAATGATTTCCAAGGAATTTTTCAGGCGGTGAGGGGAATCAAAAAAGATAATCGTTCCCGCAAATTTTTTAATGCTATTAAAGAAACTAAGAGCCTTAGATTTTTCTCTGGGAAAAAAACCCCCAAAAATAAAACTATTAGTTGTCAACCCACTACAACAAAGAGCACTGATAAGACTAGTTGCTCCCGGGATAGCGATGACATTAATATCTTTAAGAAGACAATAATTGACCAAGTCATAGCCCGGGTCATTGATTAAAGGGGTACCAGCATCGCTGATTAAAACGATATGGTTATGAACATGAAAGAGGTCGTCCATTTGTTTGAGACGTAATTCACTATTAAAATCATAAAAACTCAACAAGGGTTTTTGAATTTGATAATAACTTAATAATTTGGCGGAAACTCGCGTATCCTCACATAAAATTAAATCGCATGATTTTAAAATATTGAGAGCTCTTAAACTAATATCTTCTAGATTACCAATCGGCGTAGCCACTAAGTAGAGCTTTTTATGTTCATCAAAAGAAATTTGTTTCGTAATCACTTCTCATCACCATATATTTTTTTAAGCTCCGGCGAAAGAGTGTGATCTTCATTATAAAGATAAATAGTTGGTTCAAATTTTAAATTATGTTTGGCGCCTTTAACTGCTTCAATCAAAGCTCGGCTGGGGGCCTCATGAGGGCTAATAGCCACCAACTTTAAGCGCTTAATGACTAACTGATGAGCACTAAAAGTACTAATTAATTCAATTAAGCGAGTGGTTGGATAAATTAGATAGACCAAACCCAGATCCCGTAAATTATTTTTAATAGCTAAGGTTAATTGTTCTAAATTTAAACAAACTTCCTCTTTAGCAATCCGTCTTTGAAAATTGCCGTTAAAGTTTTTGGAAGACACCTTATAAAAGGGGGGATTAGTCACAATAGCATCAAATCTATTGACAAAATTATAATGTTTAACATCACCAAAAACCGCGGTAATTTGTTCCTCAAGCTGATTTACTTCAATGTTTTCGACTAAGCGTTGATAACGGGTTTCTTGAATTTCAATGGCGGATATTTTTAATTGGCGATTTTGGGAAAGATATAGAGCGATCGCCCCAGCTCCCGCCCCAATTTCTAAAACATTAACTACTTTGTGGGGAAAGTGAACAAAATCTTTTAATAAAAGGGTATCAATATTGAACTCCTCATCTACATCAAAATTATAGATGAGATGGCTATTCAACAATTCCCTTTTCATTATAATTAAACCAAAGAGTTACCGCATCTTCAAAGCGAATTAAAATCCGGCGGGAAAGATAATTAATATCGATAATTTTACCACTACCCCGAGAAGTTTTGACAAAAGTTCCATTAACGGGACCATTGCTGATCGCTTCCACATAAAAATCTTCCTCATATTTAATACAGCACATTAATTTACCACATAGACCCGATAATTTATCAGGATTTAATTTTAAATCTTGTTTTTTGGCATCCCGCATGGTTATCGAGTCAAATTCTACAATAAAAGATGAACAACAACTAATATAACCACAAGAACCGATGCCTCCTAAGATCTTAGCACTATCGCGGGTATGAACCTGACGAAGTTCAACTCGCACATTAGGAAATAAAGCGGTTAGTCCCTTTAGTAATTCTCGAAAATCGATGCGCTCGTCGGCTTCATAATAAATCCATAACTTTCGGCGGTCAAGAGTATAAATACAACTTAAAATTTTCATTTCTAAATAATATTGTTTAACTATTTCCTTGGTTGACTGAATGATAAAAGGTTCAAGACTACGATTATACCTTTCATTTTGAAAATCATCCTCAGTAGCAATCCGCACCACATTCAATAGCGGAGCCTCTTGCAAAGCCGGATCATTAGCTTCTTTTAACGAAGAAACACTGCCAATTTCTAAACCCCTCGTACTTTCCACCACGACCTTGGAACCTATTTTAACTTCTAAATTTCGCGCATCAAAATAAAGTCGGCGCCCAACTTCGGATAATTTTACTGTTACAACCATTTATGACCTCCATCATCAATCGCAATTCGACCTAATTCAATTAATAGGTCATTAAATTGCAAATCTAAATTAACATAAAACACTAATATCTTTTTCTTTTCATTAATTAATTTAATAAATTCATTAATTTGTTGAAGAGTATAATAACTACTAATCAGCATAATTTCATGAATAAATTCCGTAAAGTAAAGATCTACTCCACTTTTATAGTAAAGCAAGTCAATATAAAAAATTAAGAAAAGATCTAATAAATATAAAGCATTATCCTTAAATCTGGTAATATCACAAGCCACCAAACTAGTTAATAAATCTTCTTTATTGGTTAAGGCCTTAATAAAATGAAGGAAAGCTTCTTCGATAGCAAGATAAGCCGGACTATTAATTAAGTTGTTTGCCTCGGTTAAACTTCTTTTATTCACACTGGCTATTTTGGCTTTTAAAGGCGGAAATTTTTGTTCGTTAATTAAATAAAGACTAAACTCCGGCATCGCAAAATCATCTAAATTAATCGTTTGACTACGGGAAATAATCGTCGGAAGAACAGCATCTTTATTGGCGGTGAGGATTAAACCAAAAGTCGAAGTCGAGGTCGGCTCTTCGAGGAATTTTAATAATTTATTAGCCACGGTATCACTAATGGTGTCAATGGCTTCAATGATAAAAATTCGGGCTTTATTGAACATGGAAGTTTTAGAAAATTCTCTTTCCAAACTTTCCATCTGCGAAACTAGAAAACTTTCTAAGTAATTACACAGAAAAACATTTTCATTTTTGCCTTCGAGAATTCTTTGGCGATTTTGATCACTATCCGGAATATCTAAAATGATACAAGCCGCGCTTAAAGCAAAATCCAAACGGTTGCTATCGGAAAAACCATTAATTAAATATAAATGACTCAGACGATTATTTTTTTTGGAATTGAGGATTAAATCGAGTTTAGACATCAAAAAAGACCTTGAATATGGGCAATAACTAGCCGAGCGATTTGCTCTTTACTTTGATTACCATCGATGATAATGATCCGCTGAGGATTATCCTTAGCTAAAGTTAAATAGCCAGCTCGCACTTTTTGATGAAATTCTAACTGGGCCCGATCAAGGCGGTCTAACTTATCTCGCGTACTAATTCTTTTTAAACCAATAATAGGATCTAAGTCAATATAAAAAGTAATATCTGGTTGATATTGGAGCGCCAGATTATTAACCTTTAAAACAAAATCTAAGCCCAAATGACGAGCATAGGCTTGGTAAGCAATACTGGAATCCAGGAAGCGATCGCAAATAACAATTTTGCCGGCCTGAAGGGCTGGTATAATAACTTCTTTTAAATGTTGAGCTCGGCTCGCAGCGAATAAAATGCTTTCCGTATAAGGATCAATGTCAATATTTTGCGCATCCAAAATAATATCACGAATTTTTTCGCCAATTCGTGTTCCACCTGGTTCTCTTGTTAAAACTACCTGGTGTTGTAATGAAGCCAGAAAGTTATTTAGGCTATTTATTATGGTGGTCTTTCCGCTGCCTTCGCCACCCTCAAAAGTTATAAACATATAAACTCCTTCTTATATTATATTAAAAATTAATAATTTACGCGAAATAAACACAAGCCTTGTGGCGCAGCAGTTTTCGAAGCATGCTGCCGAGTTTTGCTAGCTAGCAGCGTTTTAATAATTGATGGTTCTTTTTTGCCGTTGGCTATATCAATGAGCGTGCCCACCATATTGCGAATACTATACTTTAAAAATCCGTTTCCTTCAAAAATTAAAATTAGATAGTTATTTTCCCTCTTGACCTCAAGACGATAGATGGTTTTAATGGTTGGCTTTCCAGCGGGGGGTGTGGGAGTAAAAGCGTAAAAATCATGGGTACCAAGAAAATCTTGCGAGGCTTGGATGAGTAGTTCAGGATTCACTAAAGGATAATAACTGACATAACGAGAATGAAAAACACTTGGAGGAGTAAGACTGATCGTATAGTGATATTCCTTACTTTTAACATTAAAACGGGCATGAAAATTATCACTAACTAATTGAAGGGAATTAAAGCGAATATCCAAAGGTAAAATCTTATTAATTCCTGACAAAAAAGAAGTTGTCTTCACCACGAAGCCAACATCAAAATGTAAGGCCTGAGCCACCGCATGAACTTTCGCATCGGTGCGACCAGCCGCAGTAATCTTTATTTTTAAAGAGGTTAATTTTTCTAAAGCATCTTCAATCGTCTCTTCGATACTTATTGCTTGTGGCGTACGAGCAAAGCCTCGATAATTTGACCCATCATAAGACACGTAAGCTAAATAACGCAAAACTAAAAAACTCCTAGAACTCTTAAACTAATCATGGCAGCCAAACCACATATCCCAAAAATCAAAGTTAAATAATCGCTAACCCGCAAGGTAAATTTATCAATTGAAGAACGACGCACTCCTAAGTTATAACCTCTGACACTCATCGTATCAGCCATTTCATAAGCTTTGGTAATACTGATAACAAAAATAGGCACTAATAAAGAAATTAAGATTTTAACTTTTTTGAAAATTCCACTGCGAAAAAAATCCGCCCCCCTAGCACTTTGGGCTTTGATAATTTTATTAGTTTCAATTAGCAAAGTCGGAATAAAGCGAATGACCAAACTCATCATCATCGCCAAATCATCAGTTTTAATTTTCAACAATCGTAGAGGAGCTAAAATACCAGAAAAACCATTATTTAAACCAATCGTCGAAGTCGTGTGAGTTAATAAAGAAGAAAGCAAAATAATAATTAAAACCCGTATTATGAGATAAGCTGTACGAATGAGGGAACTATCAAAAATATTAATCCGATAATTAATGAGCGTTCCGGCACTAATATAATACTGAAAAATAAAATAACCAATAAATAGAATGAGAAAAATAGCCGCTCGAAAGCGTAGATATTTCGAAAAAATTAAAAATAAAGTTAAAGTTAAAACTATTAAAATAATTGCATAGTAACTTAAATTAAAATTCCAACTAAAAATAATGGTTCCACTTTGGTTAGTCAATAATTGAATGATCGCCGTAAAGAAAATTAAAAAGGCTAAGGGACTAATCGAGGATAACACCTGTAAAAAAGGAATTCGCGCTAATAAAATAAGAAATAAAACTACCAGTAAAAAACTTCCCAAAATAATAAAATTATGCAAAACAAAGGTCGCACTAATCGGTACTAAAAATACACAAACCATTAAAACAATTAAAATAACAATTTTAACTGTCGGGTTTAAGCGATGAATAAAGGAGTTACCAGGGATATATTTCCCAAAAGTTAAATTATCCATTTAGGCCTTTTCTTGCAAATATTCTAAGACTTCAGCTACCTGATAAAGGGGTTTAAAAACCAGGCCAGTTTCCTGACTTAAATATTTTAAAACCTTAATAGTCGAAGGATAGTCTAAACCAAAATTGCTAAAATTATGACTTTCGAATAATTCTTCCTTGGATCCATTAAAAACAATTTCTCCTTCTTTGAGCACAATAACCCGGGAAGCATATTTAGCTACAAAATCCATATCATGAGTAATGGCGATAATTGTTTGCTGTTTTTCTTGATTTAATTGATAAAAAAGTTGTAATAACTCTTGACTAGCTTTTTGATCAAGACCACGGGTGGGTTCATCGAAGACTAAGTATTGCGGATTACTCGCCATAATACCAGCAATGGCTACTTTACGCATCTGACCACCAGATAATTCCAAAGGCGATTGATCTTTGAGATCCGATATTTTTAAAAGTTCTAAAACACGCAGAGCCGAGCTTTGAGCTTGTTCTTTAGAAAATTTAAAGTTAAGAGGACCAAACATACAATCAGCTAAGACACTGTTAGCAAATAATTGATATTCAGGAAATTGAAAGGAAAGACCTACCTTTTGACGAAGGAGATTAATATTAAAACTTCGCTTAAAAGGAATCGAATACTCATCAATTTTTAGACTACCACTTTGGGGTAATAAGAGGGCGTTTAAGTGGGCAACAAGGGTAGATTTCCCACTACCAGTCGCCCCACAAATACACAAAAAGTCTCCTTCATTGATGATCAAATCCAGATTGTTAATTCCATCCTTGGATTGATTTTTTGTATAGTGAAAACTTACTTTTTGAAGAGATATTCCCATAAAACCTCCCGATACTTGGAATCTAAAGCTAAATTATAGTAAATATCCAAAATGGTTGATAACTCCAAATTAGCCAAGAGAATATTATTTTTATCAGCCAATATTTGTTTAACGGATCCATATTTAAAAACTTTACCAGCCACTAAAATCAAAATGTCATCGCCCTTACAAGCAAGATCTAAATCATGGGTAATATGAATGATAGTTTTCCCGGCTTGCGATAGCTTTTTCATTTCCGAAAGTATTTCGAGCACTCCTTGTGGATCTAGCATCGAGGTGGATTCATCAAAAATAATATAATCTAAATCACTGATTAAAGCCCCCGCGATGGCTACTCGCTGTTTTTGGCCCCCTGAAAGATTGTCAGGTTCTTTATCTTGGAGATCTTCTAAGGAAAACTCTTTAATAGTCTTGTCAACCAAATTAACCATTTCTTCCCAAGGGGTATTGGCGTTTTCCAAACTAAAGGCCAGATCGTGCCGAACTGTAACGCCAACAAATTGGTTATCAGGATTTTGAAAGATAATACCAATTTTTTTGCGAATGTTCACTAGATTATCTTCTTCTACTTTTTCCTCATCAATGGTAATAGAACCAGTTCGGGGTTTCAATAATCCGACGATCAATTTAGCTAAAGTAGACTTTCCCGAGCCATTAGCTCCAATTATGCTAATCCATGAACCTTTCGGAAATTCTAAATTGATATCATCGAGTACTAAGCCTTTATTATATTTATATGAAACATTACTAATCTTAATCACTATATTATTATATAATAAAACTCCATGATTGCTTTTGATATAAAAAATAAGGAAAATTAAATCCCTAAAAATATTAATGCTTAATGATTTTCCACGATGGCATCATTAACCTATTTTAAGGGATGATCAATAGCATTAAAAAAATTGGTAATTTTTTCTATTACTCCTTGGGGATCTTTAAAATAGGAACAACCATGCCTGGCCCCCTCAACAAAAATAAAATCTTTTTTTCCTTGATAAGTATTATACATTTTTTCTCCCATCCAAAAAGGCACAAAATTATCCGCTCGACCATGCACAAAAAGAATTGGGACTTGCTTAGTATTTAAAGATGAGAGGGTGCTTTGAGATATCTTGATGTGTAAAAATAATAAAGCCCAGAATTTTAGTAAACCCATAAATAACCAACTTGGTAGGTGGTAAAAAGTTTTAGCTTGATGTTTAAAAATTAAAGCAGGAGAAATAAAACCACAATCAGCAACAATGGCGCTAACTTGGACTGGCATGTACTTTTGAGCCATTAAAATAGTCGTCGAGCCCAAAGAAACCCCAGAAAATTTAATATCCAAAAAAGGAAATTTATGAGTAGCCCAGGTAGTCCACTCTAAAAGATCACGGCTTTCTTTTATTCCAAAGGTACAAAAATGTCCACCACTAACGCCATGGGCCCGTTGGGCGATGATTAAAATATTATAACCAAAGTTTTGATACAAATTAAAAACTGACCCAAAATCTTGAATACCTGAACTAGAGTAACCATGAACGAGGATGATTAAACTCCGAGGGTTTTTAATTTCATATAAGCGTCCGACTAATTTAATTTTGTCAAAACTAGGAATAATCACTTCCTCATATGGCATATTAATTAATAAATTAAGACCTTTTTTAATTTCTTCTGGATAGGGGATTAAATTAATTTTTGTAAAATCTAAAATTTTTGGTTTCGAAAAGATCACCAAAAAAAGAATCAAAGAGAGTAATAAGTAAGCGGCAATTAGGCCACTAATAACATATAGTACAATATACATCATTGTCAATAGTTCCTTTGTTTATCCTGCTCATCAGTTGTAAAAAATTATCCTTTTGGGAATAACAATTCAATAATCGAACGGGGTAAATTTTAATAAGCATGGAAACTCCTTTTAACCATCAAACTCCTAGCAAACTTGGAAAGTGGCGGTTCTTCTGTTAATATTCTACTACATTAATCCATTTTTTTAAGATTTCTTTTTCGCTCTTGATGGCCTTTAGCCAACGCATCGCCGCTACCAAAGCAAACCAACGGAAAATATCTTTTTTAGGAGTTTGCGTTTTTTGACAATAGATATCTAAATAAGCGGCGGCGACCATATCTTTTTGTTCTAAACAAAATAATAAATAGGTATTGGCAACATCCGCATTGGGGTGCCCTTGGGTAGCATGAGACCAATCGAGGATATAAGCCTTGTTTTCAGGGTTAATAATTATATTAGAGGGATTAAAATCTCCATGTAAGACCTGATTAATTCCTCGGGGCATGGAAGATAGTCTGGTTAATAACTCATATTTAGTAATGGCATCTAAATCTGTTTGTTCAATTTTTCTTTTTATTTTATCCGGTAATTGACTAAGCAAGGGGCTAACTTTCGCATGAATTAGTAATTGAATATTTACTAATTCCTCGAGATAGGCGGCTAAATGGTTGGCTGATGTCTCAATTAATTGGCTTAAGGTTTTTCCAGGAATGAAATCACTAACGATAGCAATTTGTTCCTGAAGGATGGTCACTTCTAAGACGCGAGGAACATTAAGCCCAGTTTCTTCAACTCGGGCTTGATTGAGTGCTTCATTTAAACAGTCACTTTTCGAAAAATCTTTCGCAAATACCTTAATGACTTTTTTACCATCTTGATAGATTGCTTTGTTACTTCTTACCGCTAATACTTTTTCGTAATTCATCATTTTTTCTCCGGTAAACCGTAGTAGGCATCCAAATAAATTTGTTTAATTTCCTTTAAAAGAGGATAACGAGGATTAGTGGCTGTGCATTGATCATCAAAAGCTTCTTCGACCATCGCCTCGAGGCTAGCTAAAAATGCCGTTTCTTTAATGCCGTAATCACGAATAGTGGCTTTGATGTCAATTTGCGTTTTAAGTTTTTCAATGGCGAGGATTAATGATTCGAATTTATCGCTCAGGCTGTGGCCTTGAAGACCTAAAAGATCAGCTAGCTGAGCATAGCGTTCTAAAGTTTGGGGGTGATCATAACGACTAAAAGTTCCCATTTTGTTGGGAATAGCACGAGCATTAAAACGTAGTACATGGGTGATCAATAAGGCATTAGCAATTCCGTGGGCTAAATGGTGATGTGATCCCAACTTATGAGCCATCGAATGACACAGCCCTAAAAAAGCATTAGCAAAGGCAATTCCCGCCATGGTAGCAGCATTGGCCATTTTTTCGCGAGCGATAAAATTGCTCCCATCATCCCAAGCTATCGGTAAAAATGTAAAAATTGTTTTTAAACTTTGAATGACATAAGCATCACTATAATCGCTAGCCATCATGGAAACCCAGGCCTCTAAACAATGAGTTAAAGCATCTATTCCTGAAGCAGCAGTCAAACTCTTTGGAGCACTTAAATGCACATTAGGGTCAATTATCGCCATGTTGGGCATTAATTCATAATCAGCAATGGGATATTTGATAGAACTTTTTTCATCGGTGATAACGGCAAAGGGCGTAACTTCAGATCCCGTGCCCGCCGAAGTTGGAATAGCGATAAAATATGCTTTGTTACCCATTTTTTCGATCGAATATATCCTTTTACGAATATCGGTAAAACGCATAGATAATTGTGAAAAATTCACCTCAGGATGCTCATATAAGAGCCAACAAATCTTGGCGGCATCCATCGCACTACCTCCCCCAAAGGCAATGATCGCATCTGGTTGAAAACTCTGCATTAAACTAGCACCTTTTTCAACGCAAGAAAGACCAGGATCATTTGGAACTTCAAAAAATGTCGTATGTTCAATTTTTAATTCATCTAGTTTGTTGGTAACAATTTTACTAAAACCTGATGTATAAAGGAAATTATCTGTCACAACAAAAACTCGCTTTTTATGAAGTTGAGTTTTTAATTCATTCAAGGCTTCATCGATCGCGTTAGCTTGGAAATAAATTTTAGCTGGTAGTTTTAACCATTGCATATTCTGCCTCCTTATGGCGACTGTTTTAATATTTAAAAGGTGCTTGACGCCAACATTTTCTGAAACACTATTGCCACCCCAGGAGCCACAACCCAAAGTTAATGAAGGGGCTAATTTAAAATTATAAACATCACCAATTCCCCCAAAAGCACAGGGACTATTGACGATGATTCGACAAGTTTTCAACGCTTGAGTATAATAATTTAAACGAGCAGGATATTTTTTTTCATCTAAATAGATGGAGGCACTATGGCCCAATCCCCCGTGATTTACTAATTCCTGAGCTAGTTTAGTACCTTGTTCAAAGTTGGCACAACGATAAAAAGCTAAAATAGGTGATAACTTTTCATGGGAAAATTCTTCATCAGGAGAAGTTTTTTGAACTTCACCGAGCAAAATCTTCACCTCTTCGGGAAGTTTAATATTCGCGAGTGCTGCGATGAAGCTCGCACTTTGCCCGACAATCGCGGCATTCAGACCTCCGTTGATAATAATTACCTTTCGCAAGCTTTCTATTTCTTCAGGATTTAAAAAATAACAACCTCGCTCGCTAAATTCTTTTTTCACCTCTTCATAGCGAGAATCTAAAGTAATGACTGCCTGTTCAGAGGCACAAATCATTCCATTATCAAAGGTTTTAGAATGAATGATTGAATTAACAGCCAGTGGTATATCCGCGCTTTCATCAATCAAAGCAGGGACATTACCAGGACCTACTCCCACCGCTGGCGTTCCACTCGAATAGGCGGCTTTCACCATAGCGGGTCCTCCAGTGGCTAAAATTAAATCACTTTTTTTCATTAGTTCATTGGTTAATTCTAAACTACCTTGATCAATATAGCCAATGATATCATGGGGAGCACCAGCCTTAATAGCGGCCTTTAAGAGGATTTTTGCAGTTTCATTAGTGGAATTTTTAGCCTTAGGATGAGCACTAATAATTATTGCGTTGCGCGTTTTTAAAGCCATTAAAATCTTAAAAATCGTCGTGGAAGTTGGATTAGTGGTGGGAATGATCGCCCCAATAACTCCCACTGGTTCGTAAATACTTTGATAGCCAGATGCCTCATCATTATAAAATACTCCACAAGTTTTCGTATCTTTATAGGCATGATAAACATTTTCACAAGCAAAGTGGTTTTTCATTATTTTATCCTCTAAGACTCCCATATGCGTTTCTTCATAGGCCAAGGCGGCTAGTGGGATGCGTTGATTGTTAGCTTCTATGGCCACTGCTTGAAAAATATGATCAACTTGCTCTTGAGTATATAAGGCAAAGATCTTTTGAGCTTCCCGCACTTTATTAATTAAAATATTTAAGGTTTCGAGATTATTTACGACCATCTTTTTCCTTTATTTCTTTAACTAATAAAGATAGGGTTGTCGCAATATTCATATTTTTGACAATCACGTCGGCTGGTGTAACTAAATGCAAGCTAGCAAAATTGAGAATACCTTTAATCCCCGATACAACCATTTGATTGCAAACTTCTTGAGCAGCCTCCGTGGTGGTAGCAATCATGCCGACTTGTACCTGGTATTGCTTAATAATATCTGGTAATTTATCCATCGCTTTTATCGGCAAGCCGCTAACTTTAATTTTTTCTGGAGTATCAAAAATTGCGATTATTTTTAAACCATACTCCTGAAAACCAGAATAATTATAAAGGGCACTACCTAATTGACCTACACCTACAAGAACAGTATTTTCAATTTGATGATAACCTAGAAAGGACTCCAATTTATTGATTAATGTGAGCAATTCATAGCCTAGTTTTGGTCGTCCTTCTTTACTGATAAAGGCCAAATCCTTACGCACTTGGACAACCCCTAAATTTAAAGCCTCTGCTATCTTCGCTGAATTAATATACTTAATATCGACAGACAAGGATTTTAAATAGGTGAGATATTGAGGAATACGAGTTAACATTGGTTTGGGAATATCTTGATTAAATTGATGGGAAAAGTTCATATTTTTCATATAATCATTATATCACAATTTATACAAATATATAAATATAAAAATATAGATATAACTATTATTCCTTTTTAAGGGGTATTTCGAATAGGTTCTATTTGAATATCCGTATTCATAAATAAATGCCTCACTAATTGGAAATAGTTTAATGCTCCGCTTTTTTAACGGTGAATAGTTACTTGACAAAAGTCAATTAAATTTTCAGATTAGTTAAAAGTGATACAATGTTAATATATCGTGGAATTTGATATATTAGGGGAAGGTAATGAAAAAAGCACTAATAGTAGTGGTAATATTATTTATTTTAGGATTTGGTTATTTGTCTTTTGAATTAAAAGCTGAGACAAGTAATAGTTATTTAATTGATAGTAGTCTTTTTAATGAATCCAATACCTATAACTTTAATAATAATAATAATAATTCAAATATATTAAATAATCAAGTTGAATATAATATGAACACTAAAAACTCTAATCTTGTTTCAACAAGTGACCCACTAGTAACCTTTGTCACTCATGGTTTAGGTGGTTTTGCTGTTGATTATGGTCAAAATAGCATCCTAAAGCAAGCCCAACAAGTAATTATTTCATAATAGACGGATTCGACTCCAGTACTTTCATAAACACACCACCAAATACAGGAAATCCTGGCGGTGGAGGGACCGGAGGTGGAAAACTTGAATTTGGTACAATCATCCCGTAAGAAAATTTATGAAGTTATAGTGTCTACAAGTTTACAAGGAGAACTAACATATGAAAAGATTACTTAAAAAAATATTCATATTATTACTAGCTTCCATATCAATACTAACTTTATTATCATGTTCGAATAAAAAATTAGTCTTTGATCGGCAATTAGCTATAAATGCCTTAGAAAGAGTTCAAAATGCCCAATACTTACCAGATGTAACTGATAATTTAACTCCAAAAATAAATCAAGTTAAAGGTGTATCACAAGTAAATGCTAGTGTTATTGATGCAACTGGATATAGTGAAATCATTGATTCCATAGGTACTATTGAAAATAACGCTGGATTAGAAGGTTTTGCGGATCGTCAATATTATTCGAACTAGTCATATTCATTCTCCTATACACAAACTTTTTTATAATATTCCGTAGAATCCTTACTATGATTTATTAACCCCTTATCTTAAGTTATCATTACAATGTTATTAGTGGCTTACAATAATTGTTTTAAAGCTGAATTTAAAGTAAAAGTAATAGATACTTTAATTTTATTTAATGATTAAATAAAGAAAAAAATCATTTAATTCGTTTTCCAAACTTCATTTTAACAAACCATCCAACACCGCCTAAAACAATAACTACTCCAACAACAATTAAAATAATAGTCCATATATTGGAAACTTTTTCAATTTTCCAATTAAAGATTCCAACATTACCTGCCCGATCAGTAACTTCTAATTGATATTCTCCAATTTCCCTAATTTTAGTATCAAAAATTATATCCACTACTTGTCCATCTTTATAAAGCACATAGTTTAGTCCTTCTTCGTTGGCCGAACTTAAAACAATTGTATAAGCCCCATCTCCAACATTAATAGTAATATCTGGAGCAATTGTGTCTACCACTAATATAATTACAAATTCCTCAAAATTGTAATTTTCTAAAATTACCTTATAAGTGTCATCCTGCGTTAGATATAAATGGTTAAGTTCTGATTCAATTTCTTCTAATTTAGCATTGATGATGGAAATTATATTATAATTTTCTAAGATTAAATCATACTCCTGAGCGTAACCGTAAATTATATAAAATGAAACAGTTTCATAATTTCCTAGATTATCCTCCAGGGTTATTTGATAGTATCCACTATTTGTAAAAACTACATTTTCGGTAGTTAAATTTCCATTAATATATAGCTTCTAAAGGTTGTAAGATAACAGCCTCAGTAGTTAGAGAATTATTAGTAATATTAATTATATATCTCACGCTTTTTTTAATTTCGAAATTAATATGGCTGGAATTTCCTGCTAAGTCAAATGCTTCAATATAATAAATTCCTTCAGCGGTTACTTCATATAAATTATTAATTTCTTGTAAGTGCGTACCATTAATGGAATTTAAATAAGCCACATGAAAATCTAAAAATTCTACAATTACTCTTTCATTAGTTACTAACTCTATAAAATTACCATATAAATTAATAATTGGACTAGTACGATCTATAATTACAGTTAGTATGAGGAAATTTCCATTATAATCTTCACAATTAATAATGTAGGTGCCTTCTTTTCTCATATTATAAGGAGCTTCTAAGGAAATTACGGTACCATTTAAGGAAATATTAAGGAATAAGATTGGTTCTTCGAATATTAAAACCAAGTTATTTTTGCTTATATGAAAGTTTTGACCAGCCGAAACAAAATCACCATTTATATGATAGGCTACAATTCCATCCAGTGTAATAGTCCAAAATTCTTGATTTCCAACGTAATCTGTTAAGGTAAAATTATATGTTGCACTAATTAAAATGTATTCGTTTTTACTATAGACAAAGTTATTTAAAAAGTTATCTAAAGAATTTTTATAAGTAATAGTTACACCCTCTTCATCCCAACTAATTTTAAACGGCGAAATAGTGAGGCTTTCCAGCTCTATTATTCCAAATTCGGTTGAAACCCAAAAGTCGGGAATAACCTTATCAATAACAAAATAATATTCATTAAATAAAACTGGTTCACTTGGATTTTGTAAAATTATTTTATAGTATCCACCTATTTCAAAGGTTAGGACATTATTAAAGTTAATTAATGTACTACTATAATCGGAATATTCTTCCCAACCATTTGGTCCAAAAACCATCACTCAACTATATTACATTTTTATATTTTTGTCCTAACAATTAATCTGTACATTGATGGCAATTCAGTCATTTCAAACCAAGTATATCTTCCATCATTTTTGTGAATTGTAAACGAAATACTAGTTTTTATGGGATTCCTAAACCGAAGACCATTATAACCGCTTTCTATTAAATCTTCCTCATCGATAAATAAATTATCAAGTGTTGGTTCTTCCCCGACTAAATAAACATAAAAAGTCTTTTCGGCTGGACCCTTTATAATACGAGTTCGATAATCCCGAGTGCTAGAATTCCCCGGATATTCATAACCAACTAAATCCCAGACCGAATTAAGTTTGGTAACATCAATTTTTTCTTCCTTAGGTTTGCAGGAGGCAAACACAACCGCAAATATCGGTAATAACAACAATAATAATTTTTTCATT
>JAITXJ010000023.1 GCA_031284745.1 Acholeplasmatales bacterium
TAATATTGAAAATGCTAATTTAAATATAAATGATTTAGTATTACCAAGTAAACAAATTCACGAGTACGTTTTAGTTAGAGCCAAATCATTAGCTGATGAAAATTGTCTTAAAAGTTTAAATTGTGATTATTATCGCAATTATTCATCGATCGTTAAATCTAAGATTAGTTGTCTTGATCACTATGTATTAACTGAATATAGTACATCTTTTATTTATGAAAATCAAGAAGAAAAATATCGTCACTCAACAGCTGAACAGTATTTAAGTTATCGAAAAATCGAAGGTGGTATTTATGGATCTAATGCTAAAAGTGAAGCACGTAATAAATCAAACCTTTTTAAAAAGCTGGCTTTTTATTTACTTCTTGGCTTTGTCATTCTGGCAAGCATTTTTATTATTATATTTTTAATTTTCTTTAAAAAAAATATCGTGTTCTTTATGGTGGAAGCTCCTGTTTTTATAGCTGGTATTGTCTTTGCGATACTATATAAAGTTAAATATAACCAAGTCTACAAACAAGTATTAAAGTCCGAAAAAGCTAACAAACTTAGAGCTTTAAAAGAACTATTGAAAGAGATGTCACTTAGGGAACTTTCTCCAAATGAAGAAAGAAGGGTTTTATTGTAATTGTTTGTAGCTACTAATGCCTGTTTTAATAAAAAGTTTACAAATGTATGAAGGGCGCTCATTACTGTTCCCCCTTCATCTGTGAGAAACGCAAGTGGACCTCCAGTATTAATCCAAAGAAAAACATTTAATTTATGACCAGGCTTTGAAGTTTTAAAACCTTTGGTATATAAATTATTTTTTTTAATACTGTTACTTTTAGAAGTTACTCGTTATTAATACTTCTTAAATAATATCTCTTTTTTTATTTCATCTAATATTTTATATAATCATTAATGAAGTATTAGGGTGGTAAGGAAATGAAAAAGTATTGGGGTTTATTTATTAGTCATTGGAGGTCATTATGAAAAAAATCCTCATTTTAATTTTATCTCTCGTTTTAGTTACCTTGCTTTATTTTGTACCTCTATTATGTAATCTAAAAAAATAACTTACCTTCATCCGAAGTATTCTTAGTTTGGCTCCTATGCCCCATCCACGGTGGTGTTTATTTTTTTGACAGCCCAAAGTAATCTATAATCACTACCTAAATAGTGTTAAAAAAGAATTCTATAATAATTATTAATAAGGAAGTTAAAAATAACCGCTAGGAATAAAGCTTCCAAAATGAGAGGACTTTTAACGTTATTTATCCGCAATTATTATTTTTTAGTAAAATAGTACTATGACTAAATATATTTTTGTAACCGGCGGGGTAGTATCATCAATTGGAAAAGGAATAACAGCAAGTTCGATCGGTGCACTTCTTAAAGCACGGGGGATCAAAGTTTTTATGCAGAAGTTTGATCCTTACATTAATATTGATCCCGGCACCATGAGTCCCTTACAACATGGAGAAGTTTTTGTCACCGATGATGGAGCGGAAACTGATTTAGATTTGGGTCATTACGAAAGATTTATTGATGAAAATCTTAATAAGCACTCTTCAGTAACCACCGGTAAAATATACCAGAGCGTGATTAAAAGAGAAAGACGTGGTGATTATCTGGGAAAAACGGTTCAAGTCATCCCCCACATCACGAATCAAATTAAGAAGAAACTCTATGATGTGGCTTCTCATACTAATCCCGATGTAGTGATTGCGGAAATCGGGGGAACTGTTGGTGATATTGAAAGCCTACCTTTTATTGAAGCAATCAGACAAATGCGTCAAGATATTGGCGTGGAAAACACCCTCTATATTCATAATACATTAATTCCCTTTTTAAAAACGGCTAATGAGATTAAAACCAAACCGACCCAACATTCGGTCAAGGAACTCATGAGTTATGGGGTGAAGCCGGATATTTTAGCCCTTCGTAGTGAAGTGGCTATCGATGAGGCCACTAAAGAAAAAATAGCTTTGTTTTGTGATATTAAAAAAGAAGCCATTTTTGAGGTTTTAGATGTGGAGATTATTTATCAAGTTATCTTAAATCTTCATGCTCAAGGAACCGATGAATATATTTTGAATCATTTTAAATTAACGGGATCGGAGGTTAATATCAGCCCTTGGGTGGATTTAATTAATCGTATTTCCCACTTAAGAAAAAAAATATCGATTGGTATTGTTGGTAAATATGTGGCCGTTCATGATGCCTATTTATCGATTGCGGAAGCTCTCAAGCATGCTGGTTATGCTAACAATTTAAGAATTGATTTGCAGTGGATTAATTCTAGTGATTTAACAGCAGAAAATATTGCCATTAAATTAGCCTCTTGTCGGGGAATTGTGGTACCTGGGGGCTTTGGGGAGCGAGGATCCAATGGTAAGTTATTAGCCATTGAATATGCTCGTAAAAATCATGTTCCCTTTTTAGGAATTTGCTTTGGAATGCAACTGGCAGTGATTGAATATGCTCGCCATGTTTTAGGTTTAGAAGATGCTAATACCACTGAAATTGATAGTGGCTGTCAAACACCGATCGTCCATTTAATCACGGGTAAGAGCGAGACGCAAGATAAAGGAGCAACACTCAGACTGGGTTTATATGATTGCAAGCTACGAAGTAATTCTTTAGTGGAAAAACTTTATGGAACGAATCTAATTAGTGAAAGACATCGTCATCGCTATGAAATTAATAATCAATATCTAAGTGCTTTCCAAGGCTCTAACTTTATCTTTAGTGGTATTAATGAAAGTCATAACTTAGTGGAAATTGTGGAAATAACCGATCACCCATATTTTATTGGTGTTCAATTTCATCCCGAATTTACTTCCCGACCATTACGACCTCATCCGCTTTTTATGGGCTTTATTCAAGCTGCGAAGGAATATTGTTCGAAATGAGCGCCTATATTGTGTTAGATATTGAAACTACCGGCTTGAGCCCCCAGATGGATGAAATAATTGAGATAGGGGCGATCAAGGTGGTTGATGGAGAAATCAAAGAAGTTTTTAATCACTTGGTTTGGGTGGAAAATTCGCTGAGTGAATTCATTACTAACTTAACGGGGATAACGACAAAAATGTTAGAGTTAGAAGGCGTTCCGGTAAAAAAGGTTTTAGGTGATTTACGCTTGTTTATTGAAAACTTGCCGATAGTCGGTCATAATGTTAACTTTGATATCGGCTTTATTCAACATCAAATGGGTTTAAACTTGGGTATCGTTTTAGAAAACCCCCTAATTGATACGCTGACCTTGGCGCGCAGGCATTACCGCTCTTACAATTATAAATTAGATACCCTAGCTAAACAGTTTAACAAAAAATATTTTCCCTCCCATCGAGCCATCAATGATGTACTCGCTACTTATGAATTATATGAAGGACTCCTAAAAATTGAAAAAATATCACGATGAACAAGAACAAACTCCATTTTTCTCGAAGTTAGTTAATTACTCAAAACAATATATTGCGGCTTTTGATGTTCCCGGCCACAAACGAGGTAATATCCAAACCGATTTAACCAAAAAGTTAGGAAAAAATATTTTTCTTTATGATTCCAATGCTCCACGGGGCTTGGATAATTTAAATCATCCCACCGGGGTTATTAAAAAATCCCAGGAATTAGCTTCCAAAGTTTTTCATGCTGATCGCGCATATTTCTTAACTGGCGGAACAACGCTGGGAATTTTAGCGATGGTGATGGCCACCGTTAAAGCTAAAGAAAAAATTATCCTTCCCCGTAATGTTCATAAATCGGTGATTAACTCTTTGATCCTTAGTGGAGGTATTCCCATTTTTGTCAAACCTTTAGTCGACAAACATTTACAAATTGCTATTTCCATTAAAACGAAAAATATCATTAAGACTATTGATGATCACCCCGATGCGAAAGCGATTCTCTTAATAAATCCAACTTATTATGGAGGGACTTGTGATTTACAAACCATTATTGAATATGCTCATCAAAAGGGTTTAGTCTGCTTAGTTGATGAAGCCCATGGTGGTAATTTATATTTTCATGATCAACTTCCGATGACTGCCATGGATGCTGGGGCCGATTTTAGTGCGGTGAGCATTCATAAAACTAATCTTAGTTTAACTCAAAGTTCAGTCCTCTTACAAAAAGGGGAAAGAATTAGCCCGAACCGTTTACAAGCCACCATCAATATCTTACAATCTACTTCCCCTAATCAATTATTTATTGCCTCGCTAGATACCTCCCGCAAATATATGTATTTTCATGCTAAAGAAGGAATCGATAACGTTTTGGAATTGTCCCATAAATATAGTACACTCATCAATGAAATACCAGGCATTAGTGTGAAGGGTCGTGATTATTTTCAAAGTATTGGTTGTTTTGATTTTGACGAGACAAAGATTATTATTGATGTATCGAAGTTATCGGTCAATGGTTTTGATATTTATAAAAAATTAGCCGACAATCATAGTGTTCAATTGGAACTGGCGGAGGAACAAATTCTCTTATGTGTTTTATCGATTGCACAAGTGGAAAAAGATTTTTTATACTTACTAAATGCTCTTAAAGAAATGTCGGCTAGTTATTACAAAATGGAGGAATTTAATTATCCCCCAATTCCTCTTAATTACCCTAAACGTTGTTTTCGACCACGGGTAGCCTACCATGCTCCCTTTGTTTTTGTCGATGTTAATGATTCGCTAGGAGAAATTTGTGCCGAATCGATTATGATTTATCCTCCGGGAATCCCTTTGATTATCCCTGGAGAAAAGATTGATGCCAGTGTTATCAATTCCATTAATAGCTATATAAAAAATGATTTGACGATTTTAAGCGAAAGTGAAGTGGGGAAAATTAAAGTCATTGATCGAGCTAATTGGAAAAAACCGAAGGTTGATAATAATTAAAATAAAAGGTATTTTATCGCAAATTTCCCACTCATGGGGTCTTTAAATGATAAAATGGCTAAAAAATGTATTTTTTGGTATACTAATTATATGTTCGAGTTGTATGGCATCTGGCACATCTTAATAATTTTATTTCCTCTCATCGCCTCCGCGTTATTGATATTTTTTACCAGAAAGCTTCCCCAAGAAAAAAGTTTTAAAATTGGTTTTTGGATTAGTACTGTAGCTTTAATTATTCTTATTCTTCGCTCAATTAGTTATGTCATTTGGGGTTGGTTAGAAAACCCCGAGCTGTCTTTTTTTCCGCGTTTATTTAGTCGTTTACTTTTTATCTTACCACTACAAATTTGTCATCTAGCAAATATTATATTCTTTATCGCTTATAAAAAAAGAAGCAATATTTTATTTGGAATTGGTTATGCGGTGAATTTTCCCGCTGCCTTACTAGCCTTAGTGTTTGCTGGAGATTTGCAGTATTTAATTAATACACCGAATGATTTTCCCTTCTTACAGGGATTTAATGCCTTTGTTTATATCATCGGTCATGCCCTATTAGTAATTATGCCTTTGTTTAGTTTGTATCATAAGCATTTCAAATTAAACTTAAAAGATGCCATTAAGGTTATTATTTCGCTGGGAATTTTATATATTTTCTTCTTTGGTTTTGATAATATTTATAATTATGTATTTTATTATAAATTAGCTAATTTCTCGCATTCCAATTACTTTTTTGCCTTGTGGGGTCAAGGAGGCTTTCCTTTAGAAACTTTCACCAATATTGGTAAAAATATTTGGGCCATTGATCTTGCTGGTGGCTGGTTCACCTTTAATCCAATTTATATGGCAATGACCATGGGTCTGGGGACCGTTTTGATCTTTCTGTTTTATGGTATTTATCTTTTACTCAATTGGATATTTGACTTTTCTAAATATCGAAGGACTTTAAATTATGAAGCTCACTAAAGTTGATCTATCTTTTCAAAGTTGTAATAGTAATTATCCAGAAAGTGAAGTCGTAATTTTTAGTGTCCCGATGGATACGACTACTTCCTTTCGTCCAGGAACAAGATTTGCCGGAAATGCTATTCGCGTCAATTCCATTGGTATTGAATGGTATTCACCTTATCAAGACAAGAGTTTGAAAGATTATCACACCTGTGATCTTGGGGACTTAGACATTGGTGTTGGTAATATTAAATTAGCCCTTGATTGTGTTTATCGAACCACCAAAAAAATCTTAAATGACCAAAAAAAACCGCTGATGATTGGGGGAGAACATTTGGTTAGTTATAGTACGATTAAGGCCCTTTATGAAAAGTATCCCGATTTACGAGTCATTCATTTAGATGCCCATACCGATTTACGAGTTGACTTTTTAGGCAATATTTGGTCTCACGCCACTTTTATGCGTCATGTTCATCAGTTTTTAGGTGATGGTAGAATCTATCAATTCGGTATTAGAAGTGGTGATAAAGAAGAATTTGAATGGGCTCAAACTCATGTCATCCAACAAAAGTATGAAATAAGTAATTTATCAAAGGTCGTGGAAGAAATTAAAAATCATCCCGTTTATGTTACTATTGATTTGGATGTTTTAGATCCTGCTTATTTTCCTGGTACTGGCACGCCAGAACCGGGAGGTATCACCTATAAAGAATTACTTGGGGCTTTAACTGAATTTGGGAAATTAGATAATTTTGTTGGTGCAGATATTGTGGAATTAGCACCAATGTTGGACTCTAGCGGATCTTCCACCATGGTCGCCATTAAAACCTTGCGTGAATTAGTTTTATTACTTCATAAATAATAAAAACTTGCGGGTGTATTTCAATGGTAGAATATCAGCTTCCCAAGCTGACTATGGGGGTTCGATTCCCCTCACCCGCTCCAACTTTATTGTATTACTCTATTAATTTATATTAATTAATGATATAAAGTTAAAAATAAACAAGATTACATTTAAAAGAACTAGAAATAGTTCCTTTTTTCTATACTATGAGTTTTATCTTTCATTGAAGAATTATTGGTATTTTACTTATTATAAACTTATTCCAAGAACTAAATAAAAATTTATATCATTGGCGAATTTAACCTTATATACTGGTTCCTCTTCACCAAAGCCAAGGACTTTGTAATTTCCAAATAAAATCTTAGATTCTATTTTAATTTTAGAATTTAAAAATAAATTTCGGTGGGCATAATAAGTACGAGGGCTAGTAGATTCTTCCCAATGACTTCCTTCTATATAATAAAACCCCAGAAATACCGGAGAATAGTCTGAAAGTCTATCAGAATTTCCAGATTTATAGTATCCCAAACCATTATTTGATGATTTATATTGGTATATTTTTAAATTATTAACATATGCACTAATAACGCTTCCTAATGATACTGTTGAATAACCATTAACTACAAAACCTGAGGAACCGGTACAATAATATCTAGTCACGCTCATTTTTGTTGAAAATGCTCTCCCATTTACATTATATACATTTGAACTAATTAATATATTTGAGGTGGAGTATAAAACGTCAGAAGATTTGTCATACGATGGGCCATTATAATAAGCATAGTATGTACTATTATCTCTATTAAAGACATATGATTGGTAATCTTCCTCAACAACAGCATATGATGTTTCAGTATTCCAAAGAATATAGCTAAATTTCTTATAATTAGCATCTAATTTGATTTTTACTTGATCATTTGAAACTATATAATATGTTTCTGTTGCTAAAAAACTTTTTCATCGTAAACCACAGCTCGACCATAAGATTGAATAGGAACAATTGTTTGTTTTGTATCCATATTGTAGTTCAATATCTTGTATTCTTTATCTTCTTTAGATTTACAAGAAAAAGATAAGATACCAACGAACAGGAACATTAATGAACATAAAATATTTTTTTTTCATTTATTTTTCTCCCTACTTTAGTGATAACTTTAGATATCACCAACCTTGCTAATAATAATTGTATCTTATTTTCTTTTAGTAGAATTTTTAATATTAATTTATAAAATACCTTATGATAAAGGAATAATAGAGGAATAAATGTATTCAACTATATGAGATTATTAACACAACACTCCGTAAGCTGGATTAGTAAACTAATTTCTTAAAATATACCAGCGTATTTTGTTGTAAACCCCCAAGGGTAGTATTTGATTTTCTCAATAAGCATAAGCTAAATTATCAAAACAGTATGAAATTCACTTACCATAATTATTACAACTTCATAAAAGATGAAAATTGATACGAATTGCTATCACTTCCTAAAACATTTTAAAAGATAAGGAAAATTTATGGTTTTTGCAAACTTTATAGTACTCTTAGCTTT
>JAITXJ010000031.1 GCA_031284745.1 Acholeplasmatales bacterium
CTAATAAGATCAGTATTACCCGCGCAGCCTTCGTTGATTGTACGGTAGGTGCAACAACCAATATCGGTGGTCTGATTGGTACTGGTTCCACCACAATCGCTAACAGCGTTACCCTCAGTAACGTTTACTTAGATTTTGAAATATCTCACAAAAATGCGGCTTGGACCAACACTGGTATTATTACTGGTTCCACCACTTTTACCGGCTTAAGCGGCACTGTTCTTTTAAACCAACCAACTAATTATGCTAATTTCACCAAGGCTGGTTATAGTGGAACTCCAATTACTGATGCTACGATTGTCGATGGTTATTTCGTGGCTAATTTAGTTGATTTAACTACTGGTCTTTGGGTTGTTGATCCGGTTACTTATTTACCAAAACTAGCTATTTATGCCTAGTTTACCAACCTAAGATCATAGAACCTCAGCTGAAGGTCAATCGCTTTTAAATCCGTATTAAAAAAGAAAAGAAGTCTCTTAATTGAGACTTCTTTTTATGAATACTTTAACGAGGAGATTTTACTTTAAAATCAGGATGCAAGTATTGCGTGAGGACTTTCTTGCCAATAATGGTGATGGCTCTTTGCGGACAAATATTAAAGCATCGATAACAACTAATGCAATGATCGGGTGAAGGACAATTGATCCGACAAAGGCCACAGTTATGACATTTGCTACGATCAACCTTAATCTGCACCGTTTTATAATGACTTTCTTTGACTTTTTTATTGACCCCAACCAGGGGATAATTACCCTGGCGAATATTTGTAATGAGAGTTTCGAGTTTCTGATCGGCTTTTTGTAAAACTAAGGTATTACGCTTAGGGGGCAATAAGGTATAGATTAATTGCGAATCACCAATATTGTCGGGCATCACAAAAGCTTCACTACCAATTATGGTCGCTCCATATTGTGAAAAAAGAGCCGAGGTATTAGCAATCGCACTGCCATAAATAAAGCCACAAGTTACCAGCACAAAAATTTCTTTATCCTTCCATAAGCTTTGATGATCTTTAATAAAACCGTTAATATTTTCCGGCATGGTACTTCCATAAATGGGAAAGGCGATGATGATTTGCTGGTGAAGAGCTAATTGTTCAATGACCTGCAAAGACTCTAAACTTACACTCGAAATCCCTAAACCCTCAGCTAACTTCGTACAAAGATGTTGAGTATTGCCCGTCGCACTAAAATAGGCAATGATCACCTAATCTTGACCAACATAATTTAAAGCAAAATCTTTAACACTTTGCAAATCAGCCTTATTTGGATGAGTAATGCTTAGAAATAGGAATCGTCCCTTGACAAAAAGTTCTTGATCATCCACGCTATAGCCCTTGTTAATTAAAATTTCCTTAATTAATTTACTTGGTCTTTGACCAGAGGCCGAAGAAGAAAATAAAATTACTTTTTGATGCTTCGTGCTTAAGTTCTGCAGGTAATTAGCAAATTTCTTATCTAGGCTACCAGCATAAAGTCCCCCACCCAAAAATAAAAGCTCGGAATCTTCCGAAGGGGCTTTTTTAAAATTTTGGGCTTCAACTTTCAACGCTGAGGCGAGAGTGCGAGCAATACGTTTGGTATGACCGCTAAACGATTGGTAAACTACTTTGATTTTCATATAAGTCTCCTTTGATCAGGGCGATAAAGCCCATGATAATTAAATAAACATAGCAGATAGTTTTGGGCAGCATCATCATTCCCAAAATGCTGACAAAATCGGCACCAATCACCACCACCGAGTAAAAGATAAAACTAATGAGTATCGCTAACCAGTAAAATTTAAATCTTTTATCATTTTTAGCGGCGGTAAAAAATAAATAGATAATTAAGATTCCCATCATATAAAAAGGAATGTTACGAATAATTCCCCAAATATAAGGAGCATCGCTACTGGTCCAAGCGTTTTGCGGAAGGGCACAAAGAACGATTCTAACGAAAGCTAAAGCATACAAAACAATCGTCATAACTTTATTATTTTTATGATATCTAATTTGATAAAAGTGATATAGCAACAGATAAAAGATGGTCATCGTGATCGAAGTGATTAAGGTACCAATCCCTAAAGCTTGGGGGTAATTAGCGGTCCCTCCATTATTTAGGGCATAAATTCTTGGGACTAAATGACCAGCATCACCTAAACCTAAAATTAAAACCGCTAAACCAAAAAGCAGAAATTGCTTATTTTTACTTTTTATAGTTATAAAAAGCCCGAAGCCGATTGCTGTTAATAAATATAGGACATCAAAGATTGTTTCACCAATTATCGCCATTAAATCTCCCTGTAATAATAAATAACTAACCTACATTAATGATTATAACAAAAAATGTTTTATAGTTTAGAAAAAGGCTTTTTACCCTTCATTAACCCACTTTTTTTACGTTTATCCTCTGATAGTTTATCAACCCTTAATACAATATTTCCACATTATTCAAAGTTAGTAGTATAATCATTGCAAAGTTATACAATTAAAAGGAGGTTGTAAATGTTTGATTGGATCTTTGGAACAAATTGGGAAAGTAATATTATTAATGTTAAATGGTTTTCTTTAACTTATTTTATCATTCTATTAGTCATGGCTATCATTATTGTGTCCCTTTATTTTATTTTTCGCAAGCGTAGTCAAAAAGCCATCATGATTTTATTATGGAGTTTATATGCGGTGGCTTTATTCAATAAACTTCTCAATCTAGTATTTTGGTTTACCCCTTTAAGTGCGCAATATCAAAATGTGGTGGCCCCCAATGGCGATGTGAAATTTGCCAACTATCTATTATTAGATCCTAGTAGCGAACACTTTAATATTGCTAGATGGATCAACGGAGCTTTTCCTTGGAGTTTATGTGGTTTAAATATCTATTTTATTCCTATTTACCTAGCTAGTAAGAAACCTTTTTGGAAGCAATTTGGTTTTACCACCTTAATGCTAGGAGCCTTTTTCGGAATTGTCTTATCGGTTAATTTTGCTTGGCCAAATCCTTGGATTTTCTTTGATTATTATTACAATCATTTCGTCTTTTTTGCGATTCCTTTATTGATGGTTTTGCTTGGCGTCTTTAAGCCAAAGTATCGCCTAGTCGGAAAAACTTTTTTAACTTTAATGTCCTTGCTAGTGGGAGTCTTCTTACTTTCGATGATTTTTAACTGGACTCTTAATTCCCAATATCATAGTTTAAGTGATAACACTTGGTATTTTAGTGCCGTTTGGACCGTTAAAGGCGATACCATTCCTTTTAATTATCTCTATCAGGTAATACCAGTCCCATTATTATATATGGTGTTATTTTTACCAATTGTCTTTCTTCTATGGTTTTTAATTATTTTACCTTTTGATAAGATCAGCGAAATTAAATACTTGCCTGGTGATTTTATAAATTTTTTTCGTCCGAAAAAGCATCAGCCAAAAAATGATGAATTACCATGATTGTTGGGGATATTTTAATTAGTTTAGTTTGTTTTAGTCCTGGCATTCTTTATCCAATTTTTACTAAGCGGACCCACAAGATGTGGTGGCTCAATATTTTATTGGGTTTATTTTATGTTGGTACCTACTTAGTTTGGCGATATTTTAGTAATAATTATCATCAAGGTTCTTTTTTTCATATTTTCATTTTTGCTTCTTCGTTAATTATTCCCTTTATTCTTTTTTATTATACCTACGATAAATTAAAACTGACTAGAATCGTCGAAATTATCCTGGCTAGTTTAGGACTTTTTGTCGTTCTTTCGCGGTTTATCACTTGGCCCATGATTGGTCGTACTCTGTACAACGCCCTTCCTTTAAATATCTGTAATATCATCGTTGTTCTAACTTTCATTAACTTATTTCTTAAGAAGAAATTATTTTTTCATAATATTAGTTTATCTTTGGGATTGATTGGGGGTTTAGCTACTTTGGTCATGGCCTTCGATGAGGGATTAAATACAATTTGGTTTACCAGCAATATTGATTCCTATTTTTTACATTTTAGTTTAATTGTCTATCCGCTATATATATTTTTAAGCAATAAAATTACCATTAATTTTCAAGTAATGCTGAAAAACTTTTGGATAATAATTATTTATTATATTTTAATGTTCTTTATTAATTTTATAATTGATCAAAACTTTATGTTCATGCGTCCTGGTTCGATTGGCTTTTTAAATGATATTTATTATAGTTTACCAATTTTTAGAGTCGGTATCTTTGAGGTAAATCTTTTATTTTATTTGCTTTGTTTAGGGGGCGCCCTTGCACTTAGCGTCGGATTACTGGTTTTATTTAAATTATTACAAAAGAAATATTTACTGTTTTATAATCGCTTAACTAAAGATACTGCAATTGATCAAACCCAACAAAAAGCCCAACTATAATTACTAATAAAAATGGACCATGAATAACAAGAGCCCAAACTAGGGCCGCAATCCAATGTCTTTTACCAAATGGTGGTTTATTTATATTTGTTAAAAGCAAAATAGCTAGTCCAATAAAACCAAAAAAGAAACCAGCCCACCAACCGCTAACATTGTACTCTGGTGGTCTACCAGACCTTACAATGACAACTTTTAGGGGTTGAGCGGTTTCTGCTCCACATCGACTAGAAACCGCTTGGTTATCATCGAGACCCGCTCCACAACTTTAACAATATTTCATATAATCTCCCGACCAAATTCCATAAAATTACTTAAATTTACTGATTGTCGAAAATATTATACTATAGAAAGAGATAGAGAGATTTTTACTCATTTATAATTATTATAAATAATGAATACCCTAATCTTCATTCCAAAAGTTCTTAAATTAATATCAAAATAAGTTAAAAAGAAAAGCTCAACAATTGAACTTTATCTTTTTATTAATATCTTTAAAACTAAAGACCTATACCTAGTGCTATCGCTGCAATGGTTCCAGCCACAGCCCAAACTATCGCCCAAACAATATGTCTTTTTTGAACTGGTGGTTTTTTAATATTAGTTAATATTAAAATCAATACTCCTAACCAAGAAAAAAAGAAACCAGCCCACCAACCGCTAACATTGTACTCTAGTTCTCTGTACTCTGGTGGTCGATGATGTTTTACAAAGACAATTTTTTGGGGTTGAGCAGTATCCGCTCCACATCGATTACAAACCGCTTGGTTATCATCGAGAGCCGCTCCACAACTTTGACAATATTTCATATAATTCTCCCTTTAATATTTAATCAGATAGTTACTATCATCATAAATTACCATGTACTAACATTATATCAGAGAGAGAGAGAGAGAGAGAGAAGTGCTCATTTATAATTTTTTTAAATAAGAAAAAAGGAACTATCTTTAGTTCCTTTCATCAATTTTTGGTCTAAATTCAACAAGTTTTACTGATTTAATAGAAGAACACTACTTGATAGTTGCAACCACCATATATCCAAAAAGACCAGAAAATGGCACGACTTGAACCTCAACTATTTTCCCATTAATATTTTTTTGGTAAACGTTAATTCTCGTATCTTGATAAATTTGGGTGTAGCCTTCGGCTTCCAATATCAGACAATAAAAACTAGGACGCCCTTCTTCTAATAATTTTTCACTATCAAATCGAAAATCTACTTCAATATAGTAGGAGTCCGCAAATTCATATTTAACAACATAGTGAAAAATTGTATTTGAAGGAAATGGCAATGAGAATCCTAACACGGAAATTTGCAAACTGATTTCCTCTTGTGTCCAGCCATCACTATTATTTAGTTTTGGTGTTGGATCGGTTAAAGAAAATAAAATGTCATTATCGTTAATTGAAAAATAAAATTCTCTTTGCGCTAAATCAATAGATTCTGATCCTCTAGTCGCTACAATTTGAATAATTATTTGCCCTTGGTTGCTGGTAATAAAATCTTTTTTAGCT
Organism: Acholeplasmatales bacterium; assembly: GCA_031284745.1. GTDB lineage: Bacteria > Bacillota_I > Bacilli_A > Acholeplasmatales > Acholeplasmataceae > JAITXV01. The sequence continues at coordinate 5,866 of JAITXJ010000031.1, forward strand.
AAGGAGAAAATATTGCTAAAATCATACTCTATTTTTTCTCCGCCCAATCTAGCATTATAACTACTTGCTGGATAATCAAATCCCTCTAACAGCGTCAAAGTTACTAAATCTTTTTCCAAATACCAATTTGCTGCATTGGCCATATTTGCATTGGAAAATAATAAAATAGAAAATGATAATTCATCATTTGATACTTCATCGATCCAATAATTTTCTAATTCCACCAAGTGTCCAACAAATAATTTTAAATCAATCTCTTCTAATTTATTGGAAATTTTCTTATCAATTTCAAAATCGAGAAAATATCCACTTAAAGCTTCATTGCTTTGATTACTCTTTAATGTTTCCACAATCTGCTTTGTTGAAACCGAAGAATTATCTAGCTCAATTCCAGCATCAAAATTTTTAAGTGAATCACAGCCAACTAAAGCAAATAAAACTGCGATTAATATAATAAGCACCTTTTTCATATTGCTCACCTCATTTATATTATACCATAAGAGAGAGAGAGAGAGAGAGAGAGAGAAGTACTCATTTATAATTTTTTTAAATAAGAAAAAAGGAACTATTTTCGTTCCTTTCATGAAGTTTTGGTTTAAGTTCAACTATTTTTATTTAAATTGAGACAAATCAAGCTAACAATACAATATTTAAGTTGGAGCGGGCGAGGGGAATCGAACCCCCATAATCAGCTTGGAGGGCTGGAATTCTACCATTGAACTACGCCCGCACGAAAATATTATATCAAAAAACCAGGAAGAATATGATATTTATATTCCCAAATCGAGAATAATTAAACACCACCTAATCCTAATTCCGAAATTATGATATTAAACCAAGAATTGTTATCAATAAATGGATTTCGGTTCCCTTGGTAAGCGAATATAACATCATTTCGATGCTCTTCAAAATCATCAACCGGATCTAAGGCATTCCAGAGAGCTAAGATTTCTAAGTTGTTAGCGCTCCATATTGGCATCCAGCTACCTTCAGGAGAATAAGCTGTATAGCCAATCAGTTGATTTTCACTGGTCGGGATTTTTAAAATATTTTTATACATCACATATTGATATAATAATATTCTGGCCACATCGCCAACATGTAAAAGACCGGGATAGAAAGCATCTTTACCGACAATATGAGCTTTGGCCGATTCTTCGTTTCCAATATGATAATCATCAACAAAATATCGATCACTTCTTTTTTGATTAATAGTCCCAGTATAAACTCCCCCAATGGCCCGTAGGTTATGCAAATCAGAAGCTTGATTTCTCCCTGAACCGGTCACTCGAGCCATGCCGAGTCTGGCATTACACCAAACGTGTTCTCTTTCGTAATTCTTACCATTTCCCCAAGTCAGCGAAAATCCTTGTTCATCATAAATTCCATAGACTAAATCTAATAATTCGGTAAAATCACCATTTTTATTGCTATCAAAATTATCCACAATATCCGCCACGGGATTATCACTATTTAATAGCATTCCATATTTTCCGGCATCATCATATCTCGTAGCCGTAAATCCGATGTGAAGACGATTATACAAATTATTAACTGTTGGGGTAATGCCATCATAATAGTCGCCCGTGTAAGCGGGATACTGATCTAATTCATCATCAACTAAAGGTGGCTCAACATAGGTTGGAAGGGGTGTTGGTACTTTTTCAAAAAAGAAAGCAACTAATACTAAAGTATATTTATTGTCATTCCATGGGGCTTTAACCTTATGTTCCCAAACATCAGTACTACTTTCGGTATATTCTGTTGTTAAATCAGTTCCATACCACTTAACATCATAATCATCGCTTTCTTCAATCAATTCATCAATTGCCGGCAATTTACCTTGAAGCGATTGTTTAAATCTAACTTCTTCTTTAAAATGAAAATACTCTTCACTACCGGTTCCCAGATATTCAATTTGGCTTTCATCTAAAAAATAAACTTCCGTCTTTTGAAAATACCACCATAAACCGCCCGCCATAATCACGATCAACAAAAGTAAAAGAACCGCAAAAACGAGTACTTTCTTTTTTCGAGGTGCCCGCTTAGTAGCCACCGCTGTTGCTACTACACTAGCTGTGATGGCCGCTGCGACCACTTTTTTGGTACTGCTTTTTTTAGTTGAAGGTCTTTTTTGAACCTGTTTACTATTACTAGTATAGTTTTCTTTCTTTTTAGTTGGCATTTTGTTCTCCATAAAGTCTTTTAAGGGTCGAAGATTTTTTTAGATAAGAATCGAAAATCAATCTCTCTTGGACTTCTAATATTATACCACGGATGATTTTTATTGATGGTAGCTTGGGCATTTTATGATTTTAAGTAATTATGTTTTTGGTCCTTACCGATTAACTTAAATAAAAAATAATTGGGTTGGCTTATAGTTTTTGGAACTTTAATGGCATCTTTTATATTGAATTAATATCTTTCAACCTGACCTTCCTTTTTTTACACTCAGCTACAATAGTTGGTCTATATTTTACGATAAGGGTCATACTTGGTGAAATTTTGATGCTATAACAATTACAGGATAAAGAGGGAATGACATCCAAATAATAGTTGCTTTCACAACAAGTCATATCATGATTTAGACTTATTTATTGATAAATTAGTTTTTGCATAATAGGTTACCTATTAGGAAACCAAAGACTTAAATTTGTAAGGTACCTTTAATTGATAAGTTAAATAATCATTTTTGAAAACAACATTTAATGCCTTAAGTAAAAATAAACCATTTTCGTCATTATCATCTACTTCAAAACTAAGCTTATTAAATTTATCATGAACTTGATCAAGAAAAGCCAAGATAAAAGAAAAAGAGATATCTTTCGTTTCTTGACTTTCAAGATTAGCTCTAAAATATCCGACTTCTAGTTCATCATCATGTTCAAAACAAATAATATAGGAAATTTGATCATTGATTTTGGCTTGATATGAATATTTTTTGCTATAACAAGAAAGGTAATACTTAAGATATTTAGTCGTTACACTCGATCCAATTGGGTTATTTAAATGTAGATTATAGTAGAAATTATAAAAATCTTTTTCAAGGATTTTATTCCATTTAAATTTGGAAAATTTAATTTTATGATTATTGCCTACTAGCGGTTTAATATCGCTTATTGTAACAATCGGTAAACAAGTCGTTTTAATTAATATGAACCCGATTTTTTCTAAGAATAGTTTCACTTCCAGATTATCATTTTCTATACCACACTGGAGGCGATCTAGGGAAGTTTCTAAGATAAGTTGATTAAATAATGTCGTACCAAAGCCTCTTCTTCGATATTCTGGAGAAATATAAATATTCAAATAATGACTATAGGGGTGAATATAATTGAAATCCAAAAAACTAAAACCAATAATTTTCTCATTCAAAAAAATAGTATTAATTTCCTGATCAAAATATGCAATAGCGGTATTATCAAGTTCAATTTTCTGTTCTATAAGATAATCCTTAATACTTGAATATTTAATTTTCCTAATATTTATCTTTTCCATATTATTATTCTATCACACTTTATATTAAAAGCTAAGAGTACTATAAAGTTTGCAAAAACCATAAATTTTCCTTATCTTTTAAAATGTTTTAGGAAGTGATAGCAATTCGTATCAATTTTCATCTTTTATGAAGTTGTAATAATTAT
>JAITXJ010000010.1 GCA_031284745.1 Acholeplasmatales bacterium
TTATAGATTGACCAATGGTTAAGTTACTTGCATTTGGAACAATAATAACTGTAGGATCAATAGGATTTATCTTTTCTTTGCCTGGTGACCAACTACAACTAAAAATGGTTAAATAAACAATACCTAGTATTATAGCCAGTGCACTTATTTTGATGAAATTAATAGATATTCTATTTAACATAGCTTAATTTCAGGAGCATCGGCTCCTCTTGCACCATTTAATCCATCTATTCCCATAATTCCTTTATTGCCACTAATTCGGTATATGTTATCATAAAGTCCTAGTGCATATGTATTATCGTTTTGACAACTTTCGCTAGTGACCTTTATTAAATATTTGGTCGAAGATATGTATCCAATTAAAAAATTAGGGATTATGCCGTTTTGATTTTCTAGATTCATTTATCACCTAAACTAATAAATACAATAATTTTTTTAGTCCCAACTTTTTTCATTTCAACCTCCGAGTAGTAATGATTAAGTAATGCTGTGATTCTTTAAGACAAATAAATATTTAAAACTTACTAATATTATATCACAATATATGGACATGAAAATCTTTTACTTAATCTTTTAAAAAACAAGAAATTAGTGCTTATAATATCTATTTTTTGTAAAATAGGCTAAGAAAAAGTCAAATTATGGATATTCTTGTATAATTTTAAGAGTTAGAGGTTAGCTTATGGAATATAATGTTAAAAAAATCGAATCTTACTGGCAAGAGCACTGGCTCAAAGAAAAATTATTTAAGGTGGAGGAAAATTCCTTAAAACCGAAATATTATGTCTTGGATATGTTTCCTTATCCCAGCGCTAGTGGTTTGCATGTAGGGCACATTGAGGGTTATACCGCCACTGATATCGTTTCTCGCTTTAAAAGAATGCAAGGTTTTAATGTCTTACATCCCATGGGTTGGGACGCTTTTGGCTTACCTGCTGAGCAATTTGCTCTCAAGACTGGTAAAAATCCGAAAGAGTTTACTTATGAAAATATTAAAAACTTTAAAACCCAAATTATTCATAGTGGAAAGGGCCTAGATTGGGAAAGAGAATTTGCGACCTGTGATAGTGATTATTATCGTTGGACCCAATGGATTTTTAAGAAACTTTATGAAAATGGCTTGGCGGAATTAAAGGGAGTAGAGGTTAATTTTTGTGCCGAGTTGGGGACAGTTTTGGCTAATGATGAAATTGTTTTAGAAAATGGCGTGATGTACAGCCAACGAGGACACTATCCCGTAACTAAAAAAGTGATGAAACAATGGGTTTTATTAATCACCAAGTATGCTGGACGCTTATTAGATGATTTAGAATTATTAGATTGGCCTGAATCTTTAAAAGAAATGCAGCGCAATTGGATCGGAAAAAGTGAAGGGGCGATCATTAATTTTCAAGTATGGAATAATAAAAAGAGTTTTGAGGTTTTCACGACCCGGGCGGATACTATTTATGGGGTTACTTATTGTGTTTTATCACCTGAGCATCCTAATGTTTTGGATTTTACGACCAAAGAGGAATATCCCACAGTCATCGAATATCTCAAACAAACGAAACAAAAGAGTGAAATGGATCGTTTAATTGGAAAAGAAAAAACGGGAGTCTTTAGTGGTTCATATGCCATTAATCCTTTAAATGGTAAAAAGATCCCGATTTTTATCGCTGATTATGTCCTGGCTAGTTATGGTACCGGGGCCATTATGGCGGTACCAGCTCATGATGAAAGAGATGCCCAGTTTGCTTTAATCAAGGGTTTAGAAGTGATTGAGGTTTTAGACTTACCTAAGGGTGCGGGCATTGAAACTGATGGAGTGCATATTAATTCGCCTTTAATCAATGGTTTATTAACCAAAGATGCGACAAATAAAATTATTGACTTTTTAGAAAGTCGTCATTTAGGCTCTAAAAAAATTAATTACCGGCTCCGTGATTGGATCTTTTCTCGTCAACGTTATTGGGGAGAACCTTTTCCTCTGTATTTTGACCATGCAGGTAAGATTCATTTAATGGCTGATGAGCAATTACCTTTAGAATTACCTTTTTTGGAAAATATTAAACCTTCGGGTGATGGAACTAGTCCTTTATCTCATGCGAAGGATTGGCTAACTAATTATGGTAAATTAAATGGTTTACGAGATACTAATACGATGCCTCAATTAGCTGGCTCGAGTTGGTACTTTATTGGCTATATTTTAAAAAGACATTATGGTTTTATTCCTTTTGATTCCCTTGAAGCCAAGAAAGAATTAGATAAGTGGTTACCAGTTGATTTATATATCGGGGGAACGGAACATGCGGTGGGACATCTTTTATATGCTAGATTTTGGACCAAGTTCTTTTATGATTTAGGCTATGTCAGTGTCAAAGAACCTTTTATTAAGTTAGTTAATCAGGGGATGATCTTAGGAGCAGATGGTCATAAAATGAGTAAGTCTTTAGGCAATACCGTTAACCCTGAAGAAATTATTAGTCAATATGGCGCTGATACTTTAAGAATATACGAAATGTTTCTTGGCCCTTTGGCTGATGAAAAACCTTGGAACCCGCAAACCATCGCTGCTTCGAAGAAATTTTTGGAAAGAGTTTTGCGGATGTATGAGTTTCTCACCACTGATGAAACTAAGGACTTAAATTACATCTATCATGCGACCGTCAAAAAGGTGACGACTGATTATCAAAATTTAAGTTTTAATACCGCAATTTCGGCTTTAATGATTTTTGTTAATGAAGTATATAAAGTTGGGAAAATTAATACTTTTTATGCGCGAGAGTTTTTGAAATTATTAAATCCTCTAGCCCCCCACCTAACCGAAGAAATTAATAAAGTGATTTTAAAAAATAAAGAAGAATTAGTCTATGCAACTTGGCCCACTTGGGATGAAAAGGCTCTAAGTTTAGATCAGGTCGAACTGGTTATTCAAATTAATGGTAAGATCCGCTCCAAGATTGTGGTTGCTACCGACTTAACTGATGAGGAGCTTAAAAAACTCGTTTTAGCTGATGAAAAAATAAAACTTAATTTAGAAAATTTAAGTGTGAAAAAATTTATTATTATTAAAAATAAGATTGTTAATTTAGTGGTTTAATGGTTAAAGGTTTTCTTTCTAAGGTCGATGATGACCAAATTTACTATGAGATCTATAATCTACAGGGCGCTTCCACCATTATTTTCCTACACGGCAATCGTGAATCTGGTAAAATTTTCTACCCCTGGTTAAAATATTTTCCGCAGGATAAAATTGTTTTATTGGATACTCTTGGCCATGGCCGCTCATCATTGGCGCTCAAACACCCGAAACTTAATTTTGCGGATTTAGCTGAGGACTTATTGTTAGCGGTTGCTCAACTGCAGCTAACTAACATTCGTTTTATTCTTGGCTATTCTGATGGCGCCAATATTTTATTAGAGCTCTTAACTCGCAAAATAAAACTAGCTGATAAATTCATTTTAATTTCCCCAAATCTAGATAACAAGGACTTAAAACCCGCCCTGTTAAGACAAATTAAAAGATCTTCTTTTTTTCGAAAATTATGTAAAACGAGAAATAATCGAAACAAAACTATTCTTAATAATTTAATGCTTCAAGAACCCCATTATAATTTGGGGGATTTTGTTGACTACTTGCAAGAAGTTATGATCATTGCTAGCGACCATGATTGTGTTTCGCTTGCTCCTCTTCGCGCTTTGGGGAAAATATATCATCAAGAATTGATAATTATTGCCCATACTAATCATTTTAATCTTCTGAAAAATTCTCAACTTTGGGACACGATCCAAAAATTGTAAAAAAATTAAAGGAAGATGGTTTAGAGTTGATACTGGTCAAAGACATGCGAATGAGTGACGGCAATTAAACCAATATTATTTTCCTGCAGATATTTCAAAAGATTTTCGACCAATTTTTGACTATTTTCTTGATCAATAGCACTCGTTGGTTCATCTAGTAACAAAAATGAAGGTTTTCTTAGCAGTGCCCGGGCTAGGCAGATCCTTTGTCTTTGACCACCGGAGATATTTTCTCCCCCGCCGATAATATTTAAGTCCCACCCATAATCTTTGATAAACTCCGTTAAGCAACAAATTTCTAACACTTTATTTAATTCTTCTTGCGGGTAATCTTCGCCTAAACATAAATTGTCTTTTAAGCTCATATTAAATAAAATATTTTCTTGGGCCACTTTAATGACCTTTGGTAAAAGATTTTGTTGCTGGTATTGTTGATAAGTGCGTCCATTGAGCCTCACATAATCCAAGCTATTTAAAGTATTGCTTAAAATATTGAGAATGGTGGTTTTTCCGCTGCCACTTTCACCTTTAATGATGGTCCTACTATTTTTTAAAAAAGAGTGGTTAAAATCTTTCAGGCAAAAATTATCTTCTTTTTGGTAAGAGAAATTTTTTAAGTGAATCTCGAGCGAATCAACACTAACAAAATCGAGTTGTTTTTCTTTTGTTAGGCTAAATAACTCTTTTCCTAACTTTTGTTTCAAGGCTTTATTTTTTTTATTCAGAGTGAGTAAGGTACCAATTTGTCCCAGGGGACCTTGTAACTGATTGACTAGCGGGTAGATGATGATAATAATCCCAAAGCTAATAAAACTATAAGGTTTAAATAAGACGCCAATGATCATGATGAGTATCGGCATGATCACAGAAGAGGCGAGATACAAGATATTGAGAAAACCATTGTAAATTCCATTTCTTTTATTAAGGTCTAAGCGGCGACCAAAGGTTAACTGTTGAAATTTCTTTTGGATATAGGAAAAAATTGATAGCGAGTGAATGACATAGATATTTTTGATATTGTCTAAATAATCTCCCAAGAGATTTTCATCTTCTTTCACGATCTTTTGATAATTGTTGGAAACTTTCTTGCCGACCCCTTGATTCAGTAAGATTAAAAGGCCACTGAAAAAGACCACAAAGACCCCTAAAATCCAGGAATAATAAGTGATGATCGCTAGAGGAACGATTAACTGAATAAAAGAAAAAACGATGGGGATTTTTAAGAGTTTTAAATTAGCTTCCACTTGGGGGACGCTTCTACTAAAGTTATTGGACAGAACCCCTAAATTAATTTGGGAAACATCTTGATTGTTTTGTTGTAGCAGATATTGGTAGTACTTTTTTTGGGCAAAGGTGGAAACATGGAATGATAAATAGTACATAAAAAAGTCTTGACCAATGATTAATAGGATATAAGCTAGAAAGATGGGGCCGATGATGATTACTAGGGTCGTATCGATTTGTGAGGTCTGGATAAAATTGTCAATGATTTGTTGAATGAGAATAAAGAAAGCTGAAGAACAGATTATTTTCGAGGCTGTAACATAAAATGAGGAGAAATTTAAACCAGCGGTATTTTTGCAAGGACAAAGCAGAGGAATTATTTTTCAACCAGCGTTCCTCCTTGAATATTCAAAACTTTGGTAGCTATGTCATCAAAAAGATTGCTATGGGTGGCAATTAATAATCCGATATGGTGCTCAGATGCAAAACTTTTTAAGTTGGTAATTAATGATTGGGCGCTGATGTCATCAAGAGCGCTAGTTGGTTCATCTAACAACAAAAATGAGGGCTTACCCAAAGACTTCTGACTAGACAGATTCTTTGTTTTTGCCCACCTGAGATATTTTCTCCCCCGTTGACCATCCACAGATCTAAGCCATAGTCTTCGACAAATTTGTCTAGACAACCTAGTTTTAAATGTTGGATTAAATCTTCATCGTCGATATTTCCCCCTAAACGAAGATTATCTCTTAAAGATAAGTTAAAAAGTGTATTATTTTGTTCAACTAAAATAACACTGGGCCACTGTTTTGATCGAAGATAATTTTCATAAGTCTTCTGATCGAAAGCGATGGCTGGGGAGGCTATTTTGTTGGCCATTAGATTCAAAAGGGTGGTTTTTCCTTCGCCGCTAGCTCCTTTTAAAATAATTATATCGTTGGTGTTGAAACTCAGATTGAGATCTTTAAATATTTCTTTTTCTTCATAAGCAAAATTTAAATTCTGAATCTTCATTTGCGATACTTTAACTATTGATTGATCGTTATTAGATGGAAGGGCCTCTAGATACTTAACATAATTAGTTTTAAGCAGCAATACTTGTTTTCTTTCCAGAATGATTTCCCCCATTTGGCGAGCTGGTGATTGAATTTGGGTACAAATAGGAATTAAAATAACCAAAGTACTAATTAGTAAAAGGTTAGATGATATTAAAGCAATCCCCACCCCCATTAATAGCAGAGGAAAGACGACCATCATAAAGATGCTAATTATCTTATATACGGCATTTAAATAATCCAATTGTTTGTTAATCGCTCCCCGTTTACCCCAGGCGACTTTATTAAATTGACGATTAAAATAGGGGCCTTTATTGAGAAAGTGGATCGTTTCTAATGACTTCATGGAATCCAAAAAATAGGAAATAAAAGTATTTTGTTGGTTGACGGCTTCTTTATTTATTTTAGATATTTTGGCGGCTAAAATTCGATTGAAAAATAATACTAGGCCCAGGACAAAAGTAACGATGCAACCAATAATCCACGAGTAATAAAAACAAAGGCCTAAAAAGATGATTAAATTCGTGGCGGAAACCGCAAAGACAATCATCAAAATATCAGCATTGGCCCCAATGTAAGGAACAGTGGAATTAAAGTCATTGGTTATTTTACCTAAATCCATCTGATTGACCTCGGATGGTCTTTGGGAAATTAGATTAAGAAAATAGTGGTATTGAGCTTTGGCACTCCCCCTAAAGACTAAGTAACTACTTAAATAAACGTTGAAAAACTCTAAGGCCAGATAAACTATTAAAATAGCAAGGAGCAGACCCAGGTGAAGATAATCTAAAGAATTACTGGTCATACTGGTTTGTAAAAATCTTTGAAAATAAATATAGAAAAAGGTGGAAGCAAATATTTCGAGTACGGACATCACCAACAACAGAAAAACTAATTTCTTATTCATTAAAAATGACTTTGGTTGGTGGGGCTTCGAAGATGGCTTTTTTCTCATTGATTTCAACACGATCCTTCTAAATATCCTTAATAATTATTACACACTTTATTGTCTATGACGACAAAAGTATGGATATGGGAATTTATGAAACGGATCTTTACTAAATTTTCATCTAAAACAGCAATATTTAATATAATTTTAGGTAGGAGTAATTATTATGAAACTAGGTATTATTACAAGTGGGGGCGATGCCCCAGGCATGAATGTGGCGGTTAGAGCGGTCGTGAGATATGCGATTAAAAATGGCTTTGAAGTTTATGGCTACAAAGATGGTTATAAAGGAATTTTAGAAAACAATTTTGAAAGGCTGTATAATCGCAGCGTTTCTGGTCTTTTAAATAAAGGAGGCACTATTTTAGGAACTTCGCGGGTTCCGGAATTTTTAAATAGTTCCGTCCAATTAAAAGCGGCGCAAAATATGAAAGATTTTGGAATTACTAATTTAATTGCTATTGGTGGCGATGGAACCTATCATGGGGCTTATGAATTAGATAAATTAGGCATTAATGTCGTGGGTATTCCTGGAACCATCGACAACGATGTGGCTTTAACTGACTTTACTCTCGGTTTCCATACCGCTCTAAACACCATCAATGAGGCGGTTGATAAATTAAGAGATACTTCTAGTTCCCATAAAAGATGTGCTATTGTCGAGGTTATGGGTCGTAATTGCGGAGATTTAGCTATTTATGCTGGAATCTGTGGGGGTGCCGAAATGATCAATACTCCTGAAAATCGTTTAAAAAAAGAAGATGTCATTGAAAAACTTAAGAAAATGAAAAATGAAGATCGTAGTTATGCTTTATTTATTACCACTGAAAAAATGTATGATAATTTAGCGGATTTTGCTCATGAGATTACCGAGAAAAGTGGCTTTCATGCCGTACCAACGGTTTTAGGCTATATTCAAAGAGGTGGATCACCATCTAGTGAAGATCGACTTTTAGGTACTCAAATGGGGATTTATGCTGTGGAATTGGTGGTCAAAGGCATTCATGGTGTCGCGGTGGGAATTCGTAATACGAAAATAGTTCATGATAGTTTTTTGGATGTTTTTGCAACGAAACGCAAGAAATCCAAATTATATGACTTATTAGAAGAAGTATCTTAATTTTTATTGCTCCTTAAAAAAGTTTCCTAATTCCCAATTCTCGAATTTAAATCTGAGGCAAATATCCAAGAGAATATTTTTCGCTAAAATTAATTAGCGGTTATTGGCTATTAAAAAGGCAAAATTATCATATTTTAATTTATTTTTTGACTTTAATATATAATATTACACGGTACATTTTTTTATTCCACTCATAAGGTAGGAAGATGCCCTATAAATTAATATTTATAAGGAGAAGAGTTATGAACACATTTATGGCAAATCCACAAAATACCCACGCAGATTGGTATGTGGTCGATGCTAATGGCGAAACATTAGGAAGATTAGCTACTTTGGTAGCTACTTATTTACGAGGAAAACATAAACCAACTTACACCCCACATGTAAACACTGGTGACTATGTTATCGTGGTAAATGCAGAAAAAATTATATTAACTGGTAAGAAATGGACAGATAAGCATTATTATCATTATAGCGGACACAATGGTGGCTTAAGTGATACTTTAGCCAAAGATGTGATGGCGAAGTTTCCTACGAGAATGGTTGAAAGAGCAATTAAAGGTATGTTACCTCATAATTCCTTAGGAGCGGTGCAATTTAATCATTTATTTGTCTATGAAGGTGACGTTCATCCGCATACAGCTCAACAACCAGCGATTTTAAAGGTAGGTAAATAACAATGGCGAAAGTTTATTATTTTGGTACTGGACGTCGTAAATCCAGCGTTGCAAGAGTATATTTAAAAACCGGTAGTGGTTTAATTACCATTAATAATCGGGAATTTAGTGATTATATTGCTTCTGATTCCTTACGTTTTGATGTTTTACAACCATTGGAATTAATTGGGGTTAGCTCCAAATTTGATGTGGTTTGTAATGTTCGAGGCGGTGGAATTTCTGGTCAAGCAGGAGCGATTCGTTTAGCAATTTCCCGGGCTCTTTTGGACAATAATTCGGATTTAAGAGAAAAATTGAAACCAGCGGGTTTACTAACAGTTGATGCTCGTAAGAAAGAAAGGAAAAAATACGGTCTTAAGAAAGCTCGTAAGGCTTCCCAATTCTCGAAACGTTAAGCTTTTAAAAACACCCTTTTGGGTGTTTTTTTCTTGCTTAGATATAAATATCTAAGAAAAAATGGAAATTGAAGTATAATATATTTATGGTGAATGATGAACGAAGTAAGAGTTAGATATGCACCAAGCCCAACGGGCCTTCTTCATATCGGAAATGCCAGAACCGCAATATTTAATTATTTATATGCCCGCCACCATCAAGGGTCTTTTATTATTCGAATCGAAGATACGGATGTGAAAAGAAATGTCCGGGGTGGGGAAGAATCGCAATTGACTTTTTTAAAGTGGTTAGGCTTAGATTTTGATGAAGGTGATGGGATTGGTGGTGAATATGGTCCTTATCATCAGCTCCAAAGATTAGATATCTATCAGTATTGGGCTAATCAATTATTGCAATTAGGTTGGGCTTATAAGGAATACAAAGATCCCTTAGATCAAAGTTGTTTTGCGATTAGATTTAAGGTGCCAGAAAATCAGATTCTAGCTTGGGATGACTTAGTTCGTGGTCATATCCAATATGATTCCAAAGAAGTCGAAGATTGGATCATGATGAAAGATAATGGTATTCCGACTTATAATTTTGCGGTCGTGATCGATGATCATTTGATGAAGATTTCACATATTCTGCGCGGCGAAGAACATATCACCAATACCCCCAAGCAGATTATGGTTTATCATGCCCTTGGTTGGGAAGTTCCTTCCTTTGGCCATATGACCATTATCGTCAATGAAAAAGGGAAAAAGTTAAGTAAGCGAGATGCTGATGTGGAACAATTTATCTCGCAATATTATGAAAAAGGTTATCTCCCTAGCGCTTTGTTTAACTTCATTAGTTTACTGGGTTGGTCGAGTCCCAACAATAAAGAAATTCTCAGTAAGGAAGAAATTATTCAATTATTTGATTCCAAAAGATTGACTTCGAGTCCCAGTTTCTTTGATAAAAATAAGTTAAACTTCCTCAATGCTAAACACTTAAAAGCGCTCAGCATTGAACAATTAGAAGATTTCTTGCGACCGTTTCTGGCTCAAGCGAAGATTAAAGTATCTAATAATAAATATAAAAAATTAGTTCTAATCTTCAAAGACCGCTTAGTTTATGGTCAGCAAATTGTCCAATTGTATAATGAATTTGTCAATAAAAAATTTATCTTAACGCCAGAGTTAATTCAGGAGTGTCAAATATATGAACAGGCTGTTGCAGTCATTGAGTATTTCTTAGACCGAGTTGTCAAGCTCAAAAAGGTGGAATCCCCACTTATTGATGAATTAATCCTCGCCACCCAAAAAGAATTAAATGTGAGTGGCAAAGCGCTCTATGTACCACTGCGAATTGCGACCACCGCTGAAGGTCATGGCCCTTCATTAGGAGTCATCTTAGAACTATTAGGAAAACAAAAGGTTGTGAAGCATCTGACGATGACGCTTCAGACATTAAAGAGGTTAAAATGAAAAAAATGTTTAAAAAATTACTAATATTATTGATCTTAGTGACATCGAGTGTTCTTTTATTGGCTTGTAAAAATACCCCATTAAAAGTTGAAATTGCGAAAATAGATGTTTACTTTGAAACTATTGATGTGGAAATTAGTATTTCTGATGAAGATTTACTGGTGATGAATTCCCTATTTGTGCGGGCCTGGGATCAAGATGCCGATGTAGAAAAATATCGTGATTCGACAAGTACGAAAAAAGATAACGGCAATTATAGCTTTAGTTTGCTCAATCTTGTAAAAAATACAGCTTATGTCGTGGAAGTTCATGGTACTTTGGTCGATGCCGACGATGATAGTCTTTTAGCCTCGAAAGAAGTGACCACCCAAAATAGCGATACCGCGATTGAAATTAATAATCTCACCGATTTTATGAATATCAAAAAGAACCCTTCACAAAATCACATCATCACCGCGGATATTGATTTTCAAGGTTATAAAATTACCGCTGAGGAATTCTTTTCAACTAGCGCTTCGACTGATGCCTATAAGGGACACTTAGATGGACAAGGCCATACTTTAAAAAATATTACTCTCGTTACTCGATCTAACTCATCGAAGCCAATTTACTTTGGCTTATTTGGCTATATTAATGCCGATAGCAATAATACCAAGGCCAATATTAAAGACTTGGTCATTGAAAATTTCTTAGTTGAAGATCAAACTTTTTCTTCCACTAATCATTTCGGTTTCTTGGCTGGCCGAATTAATTCTTCAGCGATCATTGATAATGTCCAAATCATCAATGCCAATTTTAAAGCCACTTATAATGGTAATTCCAAAACTGCTTCCAATATTGGTGGCGTTGTGGGTTGGAGTGAAGGAAAGGTCGCGAATGTTAAAACTACCAACGTGAATATCGATGTCCAATTGAGTGGAGTTAATTCGATTAATATTGGCGGTATCGTGGGTTTTTCGACTTCTTCCGCCGCCGCGCAACCTTTTGAAAATTTAGGAGCGGATACTAATATTTCCTTTGATGGTTTAATTACTTCTAATCAAGCTTACGCAGTCACCGTTAATCTTGGCGGTGTGATCGGTAGTTTTCGTAATCAAAACCTTTTAAATAACCTTTATGCTACGGGGGATATCATCGTCAAGAATTTTAAATTTATTGGTCGTGAAGGGGTTAAGGACTCAACCAGTGTCAATAATGAAGAAACCCTGCGGGTAGGCGGATTGGTGGCGGAATATACCAGTGGTCATCCTTTTTCTAATGGTTTTAGTAGTGGAAGTATTGAAGTTAATGTCGATGACCTCTACGAACGAATCGAAAATGTTTTCGTTGGGGCCCTGATCGCTTTAGCTAATTCCACCGCTTCTTATAGTAATTTAGTTCGCTATCAAGCGGCCAATACCACTTTGAATACCCTCAATATTGCTCATCTCTTTGTGGGTTTAGATGATGCCCTTAATATGAGCGATGCCAGCAATTTAAATGTTGGTACCTCCTTTGGTTTTGATGCAGCAGCTAGTTTTAATGGCCTAGCCGTTGACCAAGTGGGATATGATTTCACCCCATTCAGTGATGAATTCTTTACCCAAGGAATTAATGATTTTGGGGCTTGGGTAACCGAGGTCAATTTTGATACGACTTACTTGAATTTTCAAGTGCGAATTAAAAATAATTTAAATATTGCTAAAGTGGTGAAAGTTGATTTAGTGGAAACCTTAGTTGATGCTTCCGCTGTTTCCCAAACTACCAATCTTTATACCGGTAGCAATTTAGCTCCTGATTACATCCAACTATCTAGTATTCTAATCTATGCAAAATATGAAATTTTAGTTTATGTCGATGATGTTTTAGTTCATCAGAAAACTTTTACTAATTATCCTTTTAGTTTGAGCATGAGTGACCTGGAATTAGACATTCATGAAATTAAATTTAATGCGACGATTAATGATCCCGACAATTTAATTAAAGAAAATACCTTAGGTTTCTTCTTATATGATTTAAATGGGCGCGCAGTTACTAATGATAAGGTAATTACCGATGGAATTAAATTTAGTGATCTTTCGGCTAATACAACCTATCGCCTGAGTGTTAATGGGGATACTAATGAAGCGAAACAAGTTTTAATTCATCAAGAATACTTAACCACCCCTGCGGTTTTATTAGATGTCAATACTTTAGAATCAACTTTAACGAAAGTTCAATTTGAGGTGGAAATATCCGCTCTCGAAGTTAATCCTTTGGTTTCCCCTACCGACTTAAAAGCCGAACTTCGACAAAATGATGCGGTTATTGGCGAACGTAAAACCATAACACCGGCTACCCTTGAAGAATTTTTGGAACTCAGTCCTAATACAGTCTATGTTTTATATATCTACA
>JAITXJ010000036.1 GCA_031284745.1 Acholeplasmatales bacterium
TAAAGTGATATAAAGTTTGTCTTCAACTTCGACCACATCTTTGAGATTAAATGGCTTATAGATTTGACCATGATTGAGGATAAATTTCTGAACATTTTCCTCCTTGGCCCGAAAATCGACTCGACGATGTACTAAAGTAACTCTAGCTAGAGGAGCTAGCATATTGGCAATATCAACGGCACTATCACCACCACCCAAAACAACGACATCTTTATTTTCTAAAACATAGGGGTTTTCGACTTTATATAAAACATGCTTACGTGAAAGATTAGCGATATCTAAGGTAATTGGATCATAAATTCCTTCACCAGTAGTCAGTAAAAGACATTTGGCGAGGATTACCTCTTCTTGGTTATCGCTTAAATTAACGCCAATAACTTTATAATAATTATGTTCATCTTCGACCACTTCCAGAAAATTAACAATATTACGATTAAAACTAACTTCCACTTGATAATCAAGAGTTTGTTGATAAAGATTTTTAGCTAAATCCAGGGCTTTGATTTGTTTCACTCCGGCAATATCATAGATATCTTTTTGCGGATAGAGATTGAGTTGTCCTCCAAAAGTAGCGGTTTTTTCCCAAACTAGAACTTTAATCCCCCGCATTTTTGCCAGAATACTTGCATACATCCCCACAGGACCAGCGCCAACTATTAAAAGATCAACGATGCTCATTGGTTTGCTAAATCCTTAATACTTTGGACTAATTTAGGTAATTCATCAACGATAGGAGAATGACCGGAATGTTCAAAATAAACCAGTTTTACCTGATCTGCGTTAATGGCTTGTTCATTGGTTAAATAGATGTTTTTGGTAACGATTAAATCATGAGCACTAAAAGTTAAGTAAGTAGGAATTTTTAATTGACTAATTTGATGCGTCGCCGGTGCATAAGGACTATCAAGATGGCTTAAATTAAGATTCGTTAAAGCCCAGTCGGCATCCACTAAACAACGCATTTTTAAAGCCTCTTGGACACACATCGTTTGATAGCTCGGGCTGGGTGAATTGACATTATACATCGAATTTTTAAAAATGTAAGCAAAAAATTCAGCGTTTTGGCTTTCAATCAATTGTAAGATTGGAATTACTTTCACAGGATCATTGGACAATTCTTCTTTATTAGCATAAGGAACTAAGGTTCCATCGGCCAAAATATCTTTATATAAAGGAAAGCCCCCACAAGGAGTCGAATTTAGGAGATAGAGCTTTTTTACTAAGGAAGGGTAATTGAGGGCTAAATACATCGCCACTCCGCCACCTAAACTCCAACCTAGAACTAAAACTTCTTTAATCTTTAAAGCCTTCAATAATTGCGCCACATCATCAGCCAAAGTGGCTAGGCTATCATATCTTTGATGATAACTACTATCACCAAAGCCTCTTAAATCCATTGCTACCACGCGAAAACTTGGACTTAATTGTTCAATTAAAGGACAAAAAAAACTACTACTCGAAGTATTACCATGTATTAAACAAATAGTAAGCTGCTTATTTGAACTTTTTCCTTCGTCATAATAAGCAAGAGTTTCATGAGTTAAATTTATTTTCTTTTTTTCCATTATCTTACTCCTAATATTAATTATATCAAAATATTTAATTTCCAACTTTTTATCACTTTTAAACAAATAATTTCTATTTTTAGTATAATTTTAAAATGTAGGGATATGGTGTCAATGGTAGCATGCCGGTCTCCAAAACCGTTGGTACGAGTTCAAATCTTGTTATCCCTGCCAAAATAAATTTTATTTTTTACCAATATTCTCTGGGAAAAAATCCAATTATAAGTTAAAAATGTAACCATAATTTTAGTTTATGGATATTTATTTATTATGTGATATAATCGTATTAACTTAGATAAAAATAAGTTAATATTCTTAAAATTATATTATCAGGATAAAATTAGAAGAGTATGAAAGGAGAAAAAACATGAAAAAATGGACCATCATCTCAGATAGTTCTTGCGATTTAAGAAGCTCAGATTTAACCAGCAAATATTTAGATTTTATCACAGTTCCACTTTCGATACTTTTAGGTGAAAAAGAAGTTGTCGATGTTGATGAGTTAAATTTGAAACAATTTATCACTGATATGAACCAAAACAAAGCCTTTCCTAAAACTTCATGTCCAGCCCCTGGATTATTCTTTAACGCGATGGCTATTGCCAATGATAATATTTTGGTTTTAACCATTTCTAGTAAATTAAGTGGCTCTTATAATTCCGCTTTAAGTGCTGCTAGCCAATTAAAAGTAGAATTTCCCCAAAAAAATGTCTTTGTTCTAGATAGTTTAAATGCTTCCGCTGGGATGACGAAAATTCTCTTTAAAATCAAGGAAATTCTCGAAAACCCCAAATATGTTGGTTACTCTTTTACCGAATTAACTAGTAAATTTATCAACATTCGCAATATGACTCGAATTAACTTTATCTTACAGGATTTTACTAATTTGCTGAGAACTGGTCGAATGGGTAAAATAACCGGCTTAATTGCGAATATCCTTTCCATTAAATTAGTGATGAGCGATAATATGCAAGGGGAAATAAAAGTTTTAAGCAAACATTTAGGAACCAAAAAGGCCTTGATCGCTTTGGCTGGTTTACCACAAAATAAAATTAAAGAATGTGGGCCCGGTGAATTACTAGTAATTAATCATTGTGATAATTTAGATTTAGCTAAAAAATTAAAAGAAATGTTGATTGAAAAATTTAAATTAACTAACATTAAAATATTCCCAACGCGGGGACTTGCTAGTTTTTATGCCGGTTACAAGGGATTATTGCTCGCTTATTAATTTTTTTATTACCAACTAACTTAAAAAAGACTAAATAGGATACCAACTAAACTCTACTAAGGCCAATTCCCATTTTGCATAAAGCGTAAAATCATAATAAACCAAAGTATTAAAATCATAAAGATAGGTCAAATCAGCATCGGTATACCAACCAACAAAAACAAAGCCACTTTTGGTTGGCACTAATGCATCAGTTTCCCGGCTAACCTTATGTCCTTCAGTTATTTTCACGCTGGAAATTTGACTACCACCATTAGTATCAAAACTAACTCGATAGGAGGGCTTTTTGTTCAAAACTAAAAAAGTGATCAATAATCCCACCAGGATCACAATAGGAACAACAATTATTATAATTAAAATATTTTTTTGATTTTTTTTCATAGCTTTCCTTTGATATTTAACCTAATTCCTTAGACCGGCAAAAAAGACAAAATAGATGACTAATCCAAAAGATATAGTTGCTAAAACAGTTAAGCTAATATATAAAAAAGTCGCTAAAGAGGATTTTTTAATTTCCTTTGGTGATTTTTTTGGCGAGTCTTCGCGGTAAACATCTTTCGTTTTAGCAGAAATATTGGTCGTTAAGGAATCTTCTTCATAAGCTCGCACCTCAACTAAACCGTATTTTTGTTTCTGTTCTTCGGTAAAATAATAATCCTTACGGGAGGTAGGTCGACGATAAGCAGCCGCTAAAACAGCACTATTTTTTAAAATATACTCAATCGCTTCTTCTTTCTTTAAATCTTGCGAGACTAAAATATTATTGTCTTTCGCAAATCTAGTTATTAAGGTTGGTGGTAAAGTAAGTAAATTAGCTCTTAACTCGGCGATTTTTTCTTCCTCAAGTGCTGGAAAATAACCCAGAACACATTCGACAAGTTCGGCCTTTTTAAATCTTTTAGGAATCGCCACCTCATATTTGGCTCCTAATTCTTTAATTTCCTCAATCAAGGAGGAATGATATAAGACCGGACGAATGAGATCTAAATCCAAGCCATCAAAAGCTCCATTTTTATCAACGAAGATACGGTTTAAATCTTCATCTATTTCTTTGATGCAACTACGAGCTTTAGTTTGTAAGAGAACTGGTTTTAAGATGTCAGGGTCTGGCATTTGTTTTTCCAAGGCCTGGTAGATCCTAACAAGGTATTCTTCTTCTAAACTATTATTATTCCAACTAAAAAGCAAGTTTTGAAGCTGATATTCGCCATAGATATTAAAAAAACCTAAACGATAGCGAAATTCATCCGCCATCCCTTCTTTTTCTTTTCTTTTTTCCGTCACGTAAGGTTGTAATAAATCTTTGAGAATATTTACTCTTAAAGATTTATCAAAAGTAAGATTATAAGACAATAACAAAGCCGAAAAAGGACCATAATTTTTAATTAAAGTCGCTAATTCATGATTGGTTGATGCGATATTTTTACTCAATTACTTTCTCCTTTTATCATCATGAATACTTCTTTGATTGTTTACTTTCTTAAGGTTCTTATCCAATTGAAGTAATTTAATTTTATAAGCCTAAGATGCTCATAAATTCTAATAAGGAACTATTTAAGACGAGAGTTATATTTGCTGGCAAAATTGAGCCAGGAAGCCAAGTAGTTGGTTTAGCGGAATTGCTAGTGTAAATAGTAACGTTTGGACACCCCGAGAAGGCACTTACGGAAATAGTATTTACCGTATTAGGAATATAAATATTGGCTAGACTGGTACAATTTTTAAAGGCATCATTCATAATCGAAGAAGTTGCTCCATCACTAACAATAACATAGGCAAGATTAACGCAGTCTTGAAAAGCATAAAGCCCTAAAGAAGTAAGAGTAGCAGGAATACTAATCGAAGTTAAACCTGAACAATCAGCAAAAGCGCTCATTCCAATAGATGTCAGATTCGCTCCCAAGACGATATTATTTAAACTTGTATCGTGATAAAAGGCTTGTTGACCAATACTCGTAATATTGGTAAAATCAAAGGTTAATAGGTTAGGACAATTGGAAAAAGTATTAGCTGGAACACTCGTAACACTTGAGGGAAAAGTAACCGTCGTTAAATTCGCGCAGTAAGCAAACACACTGGTTCCCAAGGTTGATAAATTGCTAGAAATAGTTAACGTTGTTAAGGCGTTGTTATAAGCAAAAGCGGAATTTCCAATCGATGTCACATTACTAGTAAAAGCAATATTAGGAACTTGGAGACGTTGAAAAGCTCCTTGGGGAATTTGAGCCGTATTCGTAATAGTAATAGAATTCAAAGAATTTGGGATATGATTAGGATTAGCAAGATAAGTATTACCTGGCGAATAGTCAATAGATCCAAATAAATGACCAAGTGGTTCTGTCGCAGTGGCAGTGGTACCCACAAATGGAAGAGTTATACTTTGAAGTAAATACGCTTTAGCAAACGCTGAGTCACTAATGAAAGTGATACTATTAGGAACAGTGATACTAGTCAAAGGGACATTGCTAGCAAAGATATTGGCCGCAATCCCGACTACATCTTTGTCATCATAAGCACTAGGAATCGTAATACTAGTCAAGGTGCCCTTATCATGATAACCAATCACCGTTAATTCATTACCAGATTCCGAGAAAGTGAAAATATAACTATAAACGGCCGTGATGGTCATGTTGGAAGTAACACTATAAAAAGTTTGATCCCAACCACTGCACCAATAATCATCACCGCGAGAATCTGGTAGGGGTGAAGGAGCAAGCGCATAAGAGCCATAATTAACGGTTTGGACACTTAAAACTGGTGAACCGCCAAAATCCACGAAGGTAACACTAAAGGTTTTAGGTAGTGAGGTATATTGGGCAGTAAA
>JAITXJ010000006.1 GCA_031284745.1 Acholeplasmatales bacterium
TTATTAATTTGTTTCCTAATTATTAAAGTAATTGTTTGTTAATTCAAACTCTCTAAAATATTCAATTTTCAAAGACTTGTAACACATCTTATAAAAACGTGCTTATTAATTATATCACATTCGATTTTTAGAAAGATAAATATGATAAAGATAATGTTTTTGGATTTTTCTGAGCGAAAAAATGACCCAAAAAGAAGGCTTAAAAGTTTGACTATTCCATTCTTTAAATCCGAAGAGATATTTTTATAAATTTATATTATTATTTTTACAAAAATAGAACTACTCAGCAGCGGAAACATGATTTATATAACGCACTAATCTATTATAATACATCAATGATTCTTTATAATAATGCAGACGACTGCATAATAACGTGACATCATCGCGAATAAAGCCCAGTAATAAACCATCCTGTAAATAAAAATCCCCACTTAAAAATAACGATTTTAAATTAGGCATCAAATCGGACTTATTAGCAAAATACTTAACATGCAAATACATTAATAATTTTTTTAAATTTTCATTGTTCGTTTTTATTTTGGAAAAATAATCACCCAAGAGAGAAGTATTGCCTAATTTATCTAGGATTAAAATATTTAAAATTATCTCGTCGATGGTTAATTGTTTTTTGGTAATCATGTTAGCACTGAGTTCGTCGAGTGCTGTTTTCGAACTATGATTATTAACAAAAAAACGTAAAGAAGTTAAATATTTAATTTCATCTGGTTGCCAATTATTACGGGAAAGCTTCTTTTTAAATTCTTCTTCGGTCCAATATTTTAGATCTAATAAAATTAAATGATAGTCAATTTCCCTAACTAGCGGAAAAAGATTATTTCGATAGAGCTTGATAATTTGTCGATAATAAATGTCTAAGGCATCACGTTTATTTTTTAAGCGGGAAGCACAAATAAAATCCACATAATAGAGATAGTAACTAATATTGTCTTCAGGGATATTTTTTTGATGTTTTATTACTTGGCGGGCATCAAAATAATTACCTAATTCAAGATAATATGAAGCTAATAAGGCGAGCATAAAGTTAAATTCTATCTCGCTATAATACATGCAGTTGTCGACCATTTGCTCAATAGCCGCCGAAAATTCGACATATTTTTTTTCCATAAGCAAAATGCAGGGTTTAAGTAAGTCAAAAAATCCATAATCGGTCGCGACTTCATTATAGATAATAGTTTCATGATTGATAAACTTTACCATGATTAAATTTAAATCGGGTTTTTCCGTGGGAGCTTCAATAATATTCTCCGGGATTTTTAAACGTTCTCTTAATTTCCTAAAAACCTTTCGATTAATCTCTACAATATTGTTTTCTACCTTTGACAGATAAGAAATTGAGCAAATATTTTCACTAACCTCGGTGAGAGTTAGACATTTAGCCACCCTAGCGTTTTTTGCAATGATTCCGCGATAAGATCTATCCTGATGATAGTTTGCGCATCCTAGTGTTAATTGTTTTAAAATTTCTTTAGTGTTCATTTTTCTATTCATACCTTTATAAAAATAGTTTACAACAAAAAAATAAAATAGTTCAGAAAATAATTAATTTTTTGAAATATTGAAAAAAATTTAGCATTTTCATGGTAATAAACAAGTTTTTATTCTCTTTTTTTATCAAATTCCATGAACGAAAAAACAGATACCACTTAATTTACATTGATGACATTTTGGGTTTTTGCTGGTGCAGATTTGACGACCAAACGAGATCAAACGTAAATGCCAAAGATTAAAATCTCTTAATAATAGGGCTTTTAAATTATTCTCAATCACCCATAATGAAGAACCCTGTTGGGCGATGGCATATCTTAGGGCCACCCGAGCAATATGGGTGTCAATAGCTAACTCATCACTAATATTATTGGATGAGAGCATGATGGAAGCGGTTTTGCGACCAACACCAGGTAGGGATTCTAGAAAATCTCGTTGAAGTTTAATTTCATTTTTTGCCAGAAAAGATGAAAGTTGAATGATTCTTTGAGTTTTTAACCGAAAAAGACCCAAAGGATGCAGAATTGATTCGATATCCGCAAAACTAGCCTGAGATAAGGCATCGGCGTTGGGGTAAAGGCTGAAAAGTTGAGCAGTTACTTTATTAACAGCTTTATCGGTGGTTTGGGCCGAGAGGCTAATTGCAATAATTTGTTCAAAAACATTACGATACTGGAGAGTGGGACGCGGATTAGGATATAATTCAATCAAATAATCTTTAAATTGGCAGATTTTTAGATCATTGGGTTTCATTAACTTTGGCTCGAAAGGAAAAAATGGATAATTCATTCTTTTCCACTAAATCTAAGATAATTTTCTTGGTGGCATCTAAGTTCAATTGATGGGTCGTAAAGATGGTTTTTAATTCGAGTAGTTCTACTTGTGTAAGCGTTCTTTGTAAGTTAAATTCAAAAATTTCCACGATTTTTTTAATGTTATCGGGATCAATAGTTGAGCTTTTAATAGACTCAATGATGGCCGTAAGTTTTTCGAAAAGACCATCATAATTAATAATCTCTTTGATTTTCTTTTGTTGATCGGTTAGAGCTTCAATTTTAATCAGCTCTTTATTTATTAAATTGACAATCTTTTCTTCGATAGTTAATTTAGAAGCGTTGATTTTTCTGGCGAATAAGCCCAAAGAAAAACTTTTGCGATCGCGATAATAGTAAACTAGGGCGTTGAGCGTATTTAACTCATCAAAATTGAGGCCTAATTGGCTAGCATGTTTATATAAGATTTTGGTTAAATTGAGATCATAATCTTCAAAGAGGGTTTTAAGTAACATTATTGACTAACTCCTTTATCTAAAGCTGAGGTTGCGGCCATTTGTTCGGCTTCCTGTTTAGTTTTACCGGTACCAACACCATAAATGAGTCCATCAATGAATACTTCAGCTTTAAACTCTTTATCATGAGATGGGCCATAATCGGTCACCCGATACTCAATTCTTTTACTATGGGCTTGCATGATTTCTTGTAATTGGGTTTTTGAATCAGCCACAAAATGGTACTCGTTCATTAAAGGATAAAAATATTGAAGGTATATTTGCTTAGCTTTTAATAAACCGTCGGTGCGATAAATCGCCCCAAAAAAGGACTCAACACAATCGGAAATATTTTTTTTACTAAGATTATGTAGGGAGTTACCATATTTAATATAATTAATGAGACCAGATTTTTCACATAAAAAACTAAGAGCTGGTTTGCTGACGTATTTACTGCGCAGTTTGGTCATACTTCCTTCATCAAGATCGGCCAATTCATAAAGCAGTTCGCTAACAATGATTTGAATAACGGCGTCACCTAAAAACTCTAATCTTTCATAACTTTTCGTCTGCATCTCATGAGCATAAGAAGAATGCGTAAAAGCCTCTTGCAAGATGCTAAGATATTTAGGCTCTAATTGAAACTTTTGTAAAAGGGCGGTTAGTTCCGGCATAACTATTGACGATTGATTAAATTTAAAACATCTTTGGAAACTAAATCGGCAGCTTGTAAGATGGCTTGAAAAAAAGTTTCTTGATTGCTAGATCCATGAGATTTGACCACAATACCATTAAGTCCCAAAATCATGGCTCCTCCAACCTTAAGGGTATTAAAATCCTCTTTGAATCTTTCTAGGTTCTTTCGCATAAACAAATAGCCGATTTTTCCCCAGAGGGAGGACATAATTTCTTTTTTAAGCACATTAGCCATGGTTTTGGCGGTTCCTTCCAGCGATTTTATCGCAATATTGTTGGTCCATCCATCTTGTAAAATGATATCCGCTTCGGTAGTAAATAATTCTTTTGATTCAATATTACCAATAAAGTTAAATTCTTTTTGGTCTTCTAATAACTTAAAGGCTTCCTTATCAAACTCTCGACCTTTACCTGGCTCGGTGCCAATATTTAATAAAGCACATTTTGGGTTGTCAATGCCGAGCAGGGTTTTAGCCACGATAGTCGCATGACGACCAAAATCAACTAAGTCGATCGGTTCAAGAGTAACATTACCGCCAGTATCCAAAATAATACGTTTTCTTCCATCTGGTGATGGAATAAAAGGAGCTAAAGCAATTCGACGCATACCCTCAGCCCGCTTAACAATTATGTAGCCCCCAACCATGATTACTTGGGTTGGTCCTCCAGAAACTAAAGCATCAATCTTTTTATCACGAAGATCATTCATTGCTAAAATAATCGAGGCGCTTTTATTATGACGAACCACTTTGATAGGGTCTTTTTCTCCCATATCCACAAAATCTGGTGTATGAATGATATGAACACGTTCATGAGGAATTAAATATTTCAAAATTTGGTCTTGATCACCATATAGATTAATTTCAATTTCCTTATTTTTCGCAATTGCTAAATTAACACCTTTTACAACTTCGGCTGGAGCGAAATCTCCACCCATTGCATCAACACCAACTAATATCATGAGTATCCCTACCTTTTATCATTAAAGATTATAGCACAAAACAAAGTTGCGCTTAATTTCCAAGTTCTATAAATCGCTTTTAAAAACTTTAGCCAAGAGGGTTAAATCAGCTAAACCAATTTGAACGGCTGATTCAAGGACAACCTGTAAACGTTGAAGATGAAATAAATCATGGCGACCTTTTAAAGCTACAGTTTCTTGCTTATTAGTATTTTTATTAAAAAGCGGTTGAGGAAGAGAAAAACTAGAAATTGGTCTAATAAAGCAATTAATGATTAATTCATTACCATTGGTAATCCCGGCATTGATTCCCCCACTATGGTTGGTTAATGTTTTCCCACTGGCGTTTATTATCGGATCAACATACTTACTACCGGCTAAAAAGATGTCTTCCAACTCACCGAAGATAACCCCTTTGACCGTTGGGATGCTATATAAGAGGCTAGATAAGACACTCGTAGCTTTATAAAAGATTGGTTCGCCTAAAAAAGGAGAAACACTGGCTCTTATTTCCACCTGACCACCTAAGGAATCTCCCAAAGCGGTAATTTTTTTAACCTCTTGTTCGGAGGGAGAAATTATTTTCGAAGAAACCTTAACTTTGGTAATTAAACTAGCAAAATAGCCAGCAATTACCAAAAGGGCCGTAACTCTTCCCGAAAGAAAACCGCCACCGCGCCAATCAAAATTCGGATATTTTTGGCTCACAAAATCTACTTGTGAGCTACGATAAAATTCCTTGGTAAAATCATATTCAGTCGACTTATAAGCGCTATTTTTTAGAACAATATTGATCGGAGCTCCAGTGGTCATTTGCTTAAAAATTCCCGCCTCAATGCTAAATTCATCTTCTTCATGACGTGAAGTTTCATAAGAATTATGCGCCTTACGAAGGGATAATAACCGGGCAATTTCCTCGTTATCGATGGTGATTCCCGATGGCAGACCATCAATTACTAATCCCATCGTTGGATTATGTGATTCTCCATACAAAGTAATTTGAAATAACTTCCCAAATTGGTTCATTCAAGGCCTCCTTGAAGAATAGCTAATAATTCTTGATATTCAAAATCATTCAACTCAATGTTTTGAAGCGGAAAAAATATTTGCATATTCAAAATAGCTTGTTCAATTAATAGCTCAAAACCACTAATATATCGAACGTGCGGGGGGATAGTAATCTTCGAGACATAATTTAAATCTAAATAAATTAAATCTAATTCTGCTTCTAGCTCGACAATATCGACTACTGGGGTAGCATTAATTACAATATCAAAGGGTTTTAAAGACGTTAAATCTTCATAATAGATGGTTTTAAGAAAATTCCGCTCGTGAACACTATCACTTCGTAGGCAAACAGTGATATCAAGTGTGCTAGATAATAATAAATGATAGATACTTTTAGCGGTTGCTCCGTTACCTAAAATTAAAATTTTTTTATCCTTTACTTCAATATTCTGTCGTTTTAAAAGATTAGCAAGTCCGTAGTAGTCGGTGTTATAGCAATGATACCGCGAATTTTCATAAGCCACAATGTTCGAGCTTTCACTAACTAAAGAAGCTTCATCTAATTCATCATAAATCAAAAAAGCATATTTTT
Source organism: Acholeplasmatales bacterium (assembly GCA_031284745.1). GTDB lineage: Bacteria > Bacillota_I > Bacilli_A > Acholeplasmatales > Acholeplasmataceae > JAITXV01. The sequence goes on from JAITXJ010000006.1 coordinate 6,031, forward strand.
TAAAGGGGTTCGTTATATTTAAGGCATCAAATTTTCCAATTTTTAGACCTTGTAAGTAATTGAAAAATTCGGCACCTGAGCCAATATTTGCGGTTTCATAAGTTAAATTGACATTATATTTTTTTGCCAGATATTGATAAATAGTGGGAGAACCGGAATTAGAAGTATTTTGGCCTAAAAGACATACGCGATAATATTGATACTTTTGGGATTCTAAAAAAATGGTCTGATAAATATTTTCATAAAAGCGTTTATCTTCAGAATGTTTCAAAGTTTTTTGGTTATTTGCGAGGACTTCGTTTTGACGATTACTCTGATAAATTTCCAATAAATTGGCTTTTTTAAGCCTTTTTATATCAAGAACCTCTTTAAATCTTTTTTCTAAACTTTGAATAATTTTTCGATCTAATTTATCAATCTTTTTTCTAATATTTACTATTTTTTTCATAAAGACCCTTTTCTAGTTCTTCGGGAAATTCACTCCATGTTTTGTAATGAGACTTCGAATTGGTGACTTTTCCATAACCAATAAGCTTACACAAAATATTAAAAGCAAAATATAGTCGGTGATCAGAGTAATCATCAAAGGTAACATCATTGCGAAAATCCAAGTCACTTTTGGAAATTTTTAGCTCTTGTTCCGATAGTTCAATCTTCGTATTAATTTTACGCAATTCATCTAACACACAATTTAAACGATCACTTTCTTTATATTTAAGATTTTGAAAACCAGTAAAAATACTTGGCCGCTTAATTTGTGAGGCATAAACAAAAAGAATTGGGGCTAAATCCAGGGTATTGGTTAAATCGACATTGATGGCTTGCAAGTCATCTGAACTTTCCACACTTATGGCCTGTTCAGTAATTGATATTTTCGCCCCACAATTTTTAAATATTTCAATAACGTCTTTATCAACCTGTAAACTTTGAGAAAACTCTTTATAGTTTTTTACCGTAACCGAGCTATTTTTTAAGAACATTGCTAAAACAAACATATTCGCCGCCATCCCTAAATCTAATTCAAGATGGGGTTTAAACTCAAATTTAGAAGTACTTCCATTGATACAAACATTCATTTTATCATTAGTATTAAACTCATCGATACGAATATTATCTTCTTTCAATAATTTAATCGTTAATTTAATAAAAGACAGGGAAGCTATCGAGGTAGGAAATGATAGCAGTGTTCGTTTCTTCAAAAAAGGGGCTGCTAGCAAAATCGCAGAGACAAATTGCGAACTTTTTAGACTAATGAAGTTATAATCTAAATTTTTTAAACCACCACTCACTGTAATTGAGGTGGCGGTCGTAGAAAATGTCACATTGTTTTTCTTAAAAATCTCCCAAAATGAATCTAGTGGGCGCAAGAAAAGACTCTTATGACCATTGATAACATAAGTGGTGCTCAGATTACTAAGACCATTTTTAACTAAAAGATAAATGAGCAAACACTTCAACGAAGTGGCTGATTGGGTGAGATGAAATACTTTAGCTCCGGCTTTATGTTGAAGCAACGCCTTATGCAATAAAACCGTATCTTCGCTCGTACAATATTTCCCATAATTAGCTAAGGTACTAAAATCCCCACTATAAGCTAAAAGCATCATATCTCTTTGAATTAAAGATTTATTATTCGGAACAGTTAAATCAGGGCAGCGATATTCAAATTCTTTTCGTCGAATATCATAAATATACGGTTTTTCCCAGTCGCTTAAAAATACTAGGGATCTGCTATGAGCGAGGGTCTTTTTATCAAAGGCAAATAATTCTAATTTATACTGTTCATAGTTATTTTGAATGTCCTGATTGTATAATTCATACTTACACAATATTTCATACACTTTAGCAAGAAGGTCGTGATTAAAAGCAAAGCCTAATTCTTCTTGTAATTTTAATATCATATAAATGCCGTTGGCTACTGCCACGCCGTGGGCCACCTGAAAGTTAGCATCTTTTTCAATTAAATGACCGAAAGTGTGTCCAAAATTTAAGTGTTTACGAATCGTATTATCGCGATAATCTTTTTCGACATAAAGGAGTTTAACATTAACCACTTTTTTAATTAAGTCTAAGCTAATTGTGCGATTGTCTTTTAAATCATGCAGAATACTCATATCTTTCAGTAGTGCAACTTTAATAATCTCGCCAATTCCACTACTAATTTGGGAAATATCTAAATTAGCTAAAAATTCTGGACAAATTAAGGTTGTATGGGGAAGCCAAAAAGTACCAATAGAATTTTTATAAACTAAATTGACTGCCGTCTTTCCCCCAATAGAAGCATCAACCATCGCTAAAAGCGAAGTTGGAATAAAAATGTGATTAACCCCTCTTTGATAAATGGAAGCTACAAAACCAGTCAAATCCAAAGTCGCTCCCCCACCAATGCCCACTAGTACACAATCACGACGGGCATTATTACTAATTAGCCACTCCACTATTTTTTGGGCTTCATGTAAGTTTTTTTGGGCTTCCGGAGCACTTATTTCATAGTAGTTATGAGTTAAATAAAGACTGCTAGTTAGTGTTTCTAAGGCTTTATCGACAATAAAAAAAAGTTGATCACCTGCAAAATTTAACTTAAAATCCTTTTCCAAATCCGCTATTTTTTCAAAATAACTTATATTAGTTTTCATTTTGATAATCCCCTTGATTTAATTGATGCTTGAGAACTGTTTTTCATTTTTTGATAAAAAGCGCGGGTTTTTAAAATATTATGATAAATTAAAGAAAATTCATCAATATCAATAATTTGCTTAGCATCAGATAGTGATTGCTCAGGATCTTTATCCACCTCAATAATTAATCCATCCAAGCCGCACATGATGCTCGCTAAACTTAAATCCTCAATATTACAACGTTGACCACTGGCGTGTGAAGGATCAACATAAATTTTGAGTTCGGGATAATTATTTTTTAAGATAGTAATGCCAGTCAAATCCAGTGTATTGCGGGAAGAGTCCTCAAAGGTGCGAATCCCTCTTTCACAAAGAATCAAATTAGTTTTCCCATTTTTGGTTAAATAACTTAAACTACCAAGTAATTCCGAAACCTTGGCCGCCAAATTTCTTTTTAAAATCACGGGTTTCGAACTATAACTTAATTTTTCTAGGAGGGGATAATTAAACATATTACGCATCCCTACTAAATAGATATCAACCAATTTTTCATAATCTGGCAGGTGTTCTGCAGAAGTGATTTCACTTACCACAAACATCCCCACTTGATGAGCAACCCGGGCTAATATTTTTAAACCTTCTAAGCCCAATCCTTGGTAAGAATCAACCGTCGTACGCATCTTAAAAGTTCCAGCTCTTAAAAATCTAATCCCCATCTTATAGAGCTTAGTCGCCACTTCCAGAAGTTTGTCTTCATTTTCCAAACAACAAGGGCCGGCGATGACCACAAAATCACTATCTAAAATAGTGTCGAGATGATCTTTATTTTTCAGATAATAATTTTCCTGATCGCTCATGATAGGTCATTATTTGGTTCATCATTAACGTGAGGTTTAAGTTCGCGAAGAGCATCACGGATTTCCATTAAAAGTTTAATGTCATCAGGGATTTCTAAAGGAGCAGTTTTAGCTTTTTCTTCATCCGCTAATTTTTGCTTGTATTGTTTATGTTGAATAAGAACTTTAACGATCAAAAATAAAACAAAGGAAATAATTAAAAAATTAATAATGGCTTGTAAAAATCGCCCATAATAAATGGGTGTGCCATTAATAATTTGCCCATCGATCATAATCGGATCGACAACCGGACGGGCCCAAGGCACCGGAGGGATGACAAAATATAAATAATCAACGCTATTACCGCCTAAAAGAGTCGTAATCAACGGCATCAAAAGATCATTGACTAGAGAAGTAATAATTGCCCCAAAAGCTGCTCCAATGATTACCGCTACGGCTAAATCCATCACATTTCCCTTAGAAATAAAGTCTTTAAAACTCTTGAAAAAATTTTTACTAACTTTTTTTATTTTATTTTTTTCGATACCCATAATTAACTCCTTACCTAATAATTATACTATTAATCTCGTAAAATGGTTAATAAATCTAAAAAATTAGCAAAATTAGGATAATTATCTAATCGATTTTTACTCATATGGCCTTTCGTATAAAGTAAAACTTTCATCCCTAGTTCCCTAGCCACTAAGGCATCATGGGTCGTATCACCGATCATATAACATTCGGCCGGGTTGATTTTATTCTTTTGTAAATATAACTCCGCTTCTTTTAATTTGCTAGTAGCATAAATATCGCTTATACCAATAATATCTTTAAAATACTTGGTAATTTTTAAACTATCAACTTGAAACTTTAAATCAGATAACTTCGTGGCCGAGAGAATATTTTGTTGATAGCCACGTTTTTGAAATTCTTCTAAGACCGTTCTGACATGATTATTTAAGCGATTAACGGAAAAATTTTTTAAATAGCCACTATTAAAGCGGTTGGCTAAAATGTCAAAAGAAGTTTCCTGAAAATTAAAACCCACCTTAGCATAATAATTGCGCACCGGAAAATCAAAAGCATCCAAATATTCTTGTTTGGTCACTAAATTTTTATGCTCAATGGTTAGGGAATCATTGAGTAGTTTTAAGCAAAGATTCACATCGTTTAAAATAGTTCCATTAAAATCCCAAAATATTATCATTATTCCTCCTTTATTTATGATAAGGATGATTTTTCCTAATCATATAATATCGATATATTTGTTCAACTAGTAATAACCTAGCGATAGCATGTGAAAAAGTATTTTTCGAAAGGCTGAGATGATAATTGGCCCGCGATTTTATCTTATCACTCAAACCAAAAGAACTGCCAATGACAAAAGTTATATTATGGATATTATTGTCAATAAATTCCACTAATTGATTGGTCGATAGCATGCTACCTTCGATTTCTAGCGTTACCACAAAATCTTTTTCCGAAAGATAGCTCAAAATACTTTGAGCCTCTTTATCTAAATACACTGAGCTTTGATAATCTTTTAGTTCAATGAGTTCGAGAGGGATTTGTTTTAATAATTCTTGAACTAGTCGTTGATAATCGCTACTTAAACGACCTAAGGCAATTATTCTCATAAAATTATACTTTTTAAGGAATCAAATTCCACAGAAGTGGAAAGATATAAATCCACCTTATACTTTCTTTTAATTTGGCGATTAAAGCAATCTTGAACTAATTTTAATTGGTTACGTTCCTGGCTAATATGCATAGCAATGACAATGGTAGGTTTGGTGATGATGTTATCTAACACTATGCAAAACGAATCATTGGACAAATGTCCCAAGGGTCCACTAATTCGTTTTTTTAAGGGATAGCTAATACTAATATCATTATTTAACATTGTTTCATCATGATTAGCCTCGAGAAAAATTAAATCACTATCTTTCATCGCCTCTAAATATTCATAATCAACGAAACCACTATCGGTTAAATAACTAAGTTTTTTACCCTCAATATGAAAAATAAAACCCATAGTTTGGGGGAAATCATGATTAGCCCCGATCGTCAAGAGGGAAAAATCCTCGGTAATTAATTCTTGATCACGTTTAATAATCTGATAATTGATCTGATAATCATAAAAAATATCCTTAACCAAGTTGAGGGTCGCATTACTTAAATAAACTATTTTGGGGGGGAATTTTTTTACTATGGAGGCGAGACCTTGAATATGATCTTGGTGCCCATGAGTTAAAAAGAGATAATCGATGCTTTGAATATTTAAAGACTGGTTTAATTCTTTTTTTAATTTTGTGATGCCAACTCCACAATCAATTAAAATAACTTTCTGATTACTTAATTTAATAATTGTCAAATTTCCTTTGGATGAAGAAGAAACAACTTTAATGACCATTAATAAAGAAAGCCCGTTTTATTAAAATTATTTTGACTATTTAAGGTAAAAACCAGACAGCCCATCACCGAGGTATCATAATAACTACCATAAGCACTTTTCGTCGCATAGATGAAATCGATGCCTTGGTAATTCACAATGAAGTTATTATAGTGGTCATGACCGCTAATAATGTTTTTGGTACTGCCTAGGGATTTAATAACCTCAAATATTCCGCTATTCACTGCGGGTACACAAGATGCCTCACCTTTATCTCCGTAAAGATGGGTTCCCCACTGCCAAGCATCGTTATATTCATTAATCGGAACGTGAACAAATAAGCTACTGATAATGTCTGGGTTAACCTGACTCTGTAAACCATGAATAATCCAAGCATACCACATCACCTGCAGGGGTTCTAAACCGGGATTAGCGCTGATCGCCTCTGTATGGGAATCCATTAAAATTAAAGAATGTTTAATCTCTTTCGCCACACTGATATTTAGCACATAGTTACCAGCTCCTTGAAAGTTATTGGGCCCATATTGATATAAACAATAAGTTGAGCGCTCTAGCAGATCGGAAAGAACTTTTTTACTGGCGGGTCCAAAATTATCATGGTTACCAAAAATTGGGGCCCAAGGAATTTTAAAAGAATCAAAAAATTTAATTAACTCTTGATAGGCTTGATAATTCAGCGGTGTAAAACAACTATCACCAACAATAATAATGAGTTCAGGAGATTGCTTAGTGATCGTGTTGGTTAAATAACGTTGAGATTTATAATCACCAGTACCATAAAAGTGAATATCCGTTAAAATAAGGATTTTAGACTCATCTGAGACAGCAACTTCTTGGGTATATTCTTTTAAATCAAAGTTTAAACTCTCATCAAAATAATAGCCATAACTACTTTCTAAGGGCGCGATTTCATAAGCGAAGATATAAATACTTAAAACGGCCAAAAACAAAAGAAGAGTTGAGCCAAGTAAGAAGAAGATAGTTTTTAAAATAAAGAAATTTTTCTTATTTTTCATACTTATTATTATACCAAATAACCTCAAAAGTTAAAAAAATCATGAACCACCCAAAAAACATGGCAAAAAGCAATTAATATTTTTTATCATTTTATAATATTTGATATAATTATTATTGCTATGTAATTTTGTGTAGATAACAGGCGTTATTTATGCTTTAGAATTAGGAGAATTTATGCAAAAAACAATTATGAAAAAAATATTATTAGTACTTCTAGTGTTCCTTTCAACTATCCTATTATTTTCGTGCAATAAGATTGATCATCCAACCGGTAGTATCTCTGATGATTTATACTTTACGAGCGGTCAATATAGCGTTACCGAGAAAGAATTATGGGAAGAATTCAGGAACGGAGCCGATAGTACTCTCAATACTCTTTTTGAAGAATCACTGGTCAGCGAGCAAATCGTGGAAATTAAAAACATTATTGCTCATCCCGTGGCGGAAAAACTAGAGGGCGAAGTCGGATATGATGAATATCAAGCTTGGGCTCGAGTTATTGAATGGGTAGAAACACAAGTTACCACCGCTCTTTGGGGTTCTAGTGATTGGGCAACCATTAAAGCCTTAGTTAACAATGCAACAACACTATCCGTGCGAGTTGATAAGTTTTTAGATAGTTTAGTCAACAATAATCGTAGTTTCCTTACTGAAGTTAATGATGGTACCTTAAAATCTTCCTTAATTGACTTGCTAAATGCTTGGTACGCTAAAGGCGAACCAAAATCCACAGATCCTTATCGTATCTGGGGTTATCCTAGTTCTATTTTAGATTTATACGCCCTTAAAGCGGCGCAAAAACTTTTTGCTTGGGCTTCTTTAGATGAAGATATTGCCCGCGATGAAGAGGGAAACACCACCTTCGTTAAAGAAAGTGATTTAGTTAATTATTACAAAAATTCACTTAAGTCTCGTTATGAAGTGGGGGCTTTCATTGTTCCTTTTTATTCCCAAACTGAAGCAAATAACGCTCTTTATAAATTCAATTTAAAATCAAATTCCCGTGGTGAATGGTTCCAAATTCCTGATCCACGAAATCCTTCCATTTTTAATTTTCCAACCAATGATGATATTCCAACAAGCCTAATTCATGTTCGAACCATCCTCAATGAGTTAAATATTACCTTATCAACCGATGCTACCATCAAAAGAATTAGCGAAGCTGATTACAAAAGATATTATGATCGTTATTCCATTTCCGAAAATCGAACTGATGGTAATCCTGATTCGGCATTAAGTACGCAAGATGTCTTAGCTAAGTTTATTGAAATATATAATGATGTCAATGGAACCACCATTGATGAAGTGGAAGCCAATGTTATTTATCAATATGAAGATGCTTTATTTAAAGCTAATACTTCTTTAAGAGATCATATTTATAACACTTTATTAATTCCGACAACCGAAAAACCAAATAATAAACAATATTCCCCAAGAGTTCAAACCTTTGGAAATTATGTTTATTTAGTTTACAAGTTTTCGGATTCTTCGAATTTAGAAGAAAATATCATCGTCAAAGAAAAAGATAAAGATGATAACGAAGTTGAAGTCTTTATTAGTCAAGCTAAAGATGAAACCAAAGATAAGTACGTTGACAAATATTCCACTACTGAATGGGATGAATTACTGGCTCGTAGCACTGAATTCCGTGATAAGGCAGCAAAAAAAGTTAAATTAAATAAATTTAATGATGCTTATACTAATGAAAAGATTAACAAACTTAAAGAAGATAAGAAGACCTATGTCTATGATGAAGTAATTTATAAGTTCTATAATAAAAATTATGCAGCCGCTAAAGCTGAATATAAAAAACCTAAAAATAATGACATTATCGGTAAATATGGTGATGTGGAAATAACTATTGATGCTTTATTTGCGAGAATGGAAAAAGAAAAAGGTATTTATACAGCCATGGATATTGTTAGTATTAAATACTTAAGAGAAAGATATTATGAAAAGATTACGAAAGATGATATCGATCAATATACCTTACAATTTAAAAATGCTTTAAATGGTTTCACCCAAGGTCAACAAGAAACTAATGGTTTTCCAGCTTCCATCGGAATGGATAACTTCTTATTATTAGCCTTTGGTTCAAGTAATATGGATAAAGCCTTTGATAATGCCTTTATTGTTCCAAAACTTAAAGAATTGTTTTACAAAGATTACGAATATCATTACGGCGAAGGAATCTATGAAAAATTAGCTTCTCTCAGCAGCGATGCCTACTATTCTTACTGGCAAACAACAGTTTCACATTTACTAGTTTATGTTGATTATAACTTAGATGGTACGCCAGATGATCCTAAAGATTATTATAAATACAAATTTGGAGATAATCCAACCGCTCTAGAAATTAACAATGTTCGTAGCGATGTTGGGGCCCTAGTGGAAAAAATCTATCAATTACTAGCTGATTATTCCAATATTGATACCGCGATTAATGCCATCATTAGTGAATTTAATGGAGTTGGCCGCATATCACAAGTGAAATATAGTACTAATGATCTTTTAGAAGGTAATGAAGGCTTAGTTGATAAATGGGCGCAATTTCGTCAAGATGGTTTATTCTTAAAATACGAAAGTCTGGGAGAAATTAATAACTCTACCAATTTCCCGGCCGCTGCTAAGTATGATCAAGTATTCTACGATCGAGTAAACGAAGTTCGAGCTAATTTAGATACTTATCGAGCTGAGGATGGTAAAATCCCTGGAGATAAAGCAATCTTCCCTCGTTTGGATTTCTATCAAGGATGGGGAACAACAGTTATTACTCCGGAATCTTTAGTTGATGTTGAGAGTGGTTTTGGTTGGCATTTCATTTTAGTTTCCAATATAAGTTATCCAACTAGTGCTAAATACTTAGTGTCCAGTGATTCAAAAACTGAACCAAAATATGTTAGTGAACATTTAGATGTCTTTGGAAATAAACTTAATGCTTATAATAACCTTGAAACTATTTCGGCTAATCAAATTGAAATTTTTATTAAGGAAACTGATTCACAATATGGTATCGAAAGTATTCCTTCTTCGGTTTCTAGTGCAATCACTACTTACTTACAACCAATCATTACTAAGTACCAATCTTCCACTTTCCAATCCGAATTAACCTTTAAATTGGTCTTTGATTTCCACGGCGGTTCCTACGCTAATAGTGAATTAAACGATTATATTGCCTTCCTTCGTGGATCTAATCGTCGCAGTATTGAAGAATACAATCGCAATGATGATCCTAATAATGAATGGACTAAAGTTTGGGGTAAATTCTGGACTACCTTAGAAGGGGCTAGCTTAACTGTTACCAATGTCCAAATTGAACTTGGTACTCCTTCGATTGATTGGAATCAATATATTAAGGCTTGGGATGCCAATGGTACCGAACTTAAAGCTTCATCTCCTTATATCGTTATTGATGAAAGCGGGATCAATTGGTCAACCGCCGTTAAAGGAATCTATGGGGTTAAAGTATCCTTACTCCTGGGCGGTGCTACTTACCAAAGAACTATTTATGTAACTGTCAATCCTAGTGATCCAACCATTATCGATTCAACTGCTCCAACCATTGATATTTCTTATTTCCCAGCCGGCAAGACTGATTATACAATTGGCGCTAATTATGAGAGTTGGTTATATCAAATATTGTCTCATGTCAGTGCTAGCGATGCTAATGACGGCGATCTAAGTCAGGCAATCATTATTAATGATCAATGGCTCAATCTAACTGTTGAAGGTTCCTATATCTTAATCTTTACCGTTATTGATGCTTCTGGAAATTCTAAGACCGCTTCTTTAAGTGTTGAGGTTCATATCTAAATTATAAAGGTGTCCGCTTGGACACCTTTTTCTTTTGACATAATATTAAGTAAAAAACTTTCATGAATTATTAAAATTAAAAAAATCAGAAGGAACAATAATAAATTAAAATAAAAGGTAGTGTCGAGCTGAGTTAACAACGAGTTGACAATCTACCTATTAATATTTTACCATATTATTTAAAATAATTAAATTATTTGATAAAAGGGGACTTTTCATGAAGGTTAAAAAATTGTATTTGTCGCTGTTTCATTGATTATATTATTTAATGGAATTAATTTCTACTTTGATTCGGATAGGAAGCTTTAATTTATGATAGCAAAACCAATTTAGAGGCAGGAAAATAATTTATTCGCTCGTTCCACTGGCTGATTTATATTTATCACGAAGTAATATTTAATTGGAAAGTTCCCACATTAATTACTTAATTTTATGACGATAGAAAGCAATCTTATCCGCAACGTTAATTTGTTGGGTAAACTCACCAATTCTTGTTTTGCTTAATTCCTCACCAATAACCCGGAATTTAGCATCTATCGTATCGATATACCAAATCATTAAACCCTCAGCGATTTGCGGTTTTTTATGCGAACCGAAGGTAAATTGTCCATGATGAGAAATAACAATATGTTCAAGCATAAGTGCTTCTTCGCTGTCATCGTAGCCAAGAGCCTTGCTAGTAACTTTAATTTCCATCGCTCCCGAAATAAGATGGCCAATCAATGTACCTTGAAGGGTATAAGAACCATCAACGCCGGTAATTTCCTCAACTTTTAAAATATCATGTAAAATAATTCCCGCATACATTAAATCGCGATTTAAATAAGGGTATTCATCAATCATCGCATCCGCTAATTTTAACATGGAATAGGTATGATAGCTAAGTCCGCCATAGTAAGCGTGATGAAAAACCGTGGCGGCGGGATGAGTATAAAAGCGATCATAATACTTATTATAGATAACTTTGGTAATATCCGAAAGGATTTTATTTTGAATACGCGAAAGATAGGTTTCGATCTCCTGACGGATTTCTAAAATCTTTTTGGGAGCAAATTTAAAAAATATATCATAATAATAGGCTAGATCAATCCCTTTGAGATCTTCTAAAGGGGTAAATTTATGTAATTCTTTATATTCCTTTACTTTGGATACCTGGGAGAGGCTTTCCTTTGTTTCATTAGAATACTCAATCTCATAAAGTTTTCCCACTTTTAAAAGGCTAATCGTATCACTATCCGTGCTAACAGAAAATTGTTCATGAGCAATATTTTCTACCACGATATTGGTAAAATTAGTTCCTTTATTAATTGAGATAAATTTTATTACTACTTTAATTAAATTATTTTCTTGTTTCATTTATTAATCCTCCTGAAAAAGATAAAAACCAATCTGCGCCAAAACAAAACTTGTTTGAACTTGGCTAACAATAATTCTACCATTAAATATCATCTTTAAAGGTTTTATGAAAGTAATTATTTGGTTTACTTGCTTGTTTATAAAAAGATGATAAGTTTTCTGTCCCTGGAAAAGATAGTGAAGATCGGCTATTAATTGATAAGTACCCTGATTAAAAGCTATTTTTTGACGTAATTTGGCGAGACTAGCAAGCATCGTTATTAACTCTTGATTATTTTTAATTTGGTGATAATCAACTTGATTAATCCAGTCACCTTCATTATAAGTATTCAAATGACCTCTTTTGGTGCGTTTAAAATCATCACCTAATTGAATTAAAGCGGCTCCTTTACTAAAAAGCATCAGGCTATAAAGGAGATAAAGTTTCTCATTTAAGGTAAAATGATGATCAAAATGCATCATCATTTTATCAAAGAGCGTTGAACCATCATGACAAGCCAAATAGTTAATGCTATTTTGATTAAAATGATCCAAACTTCCATTAAGAAGATTTAAGATGGTACTTTGTTCAAAAGAACCTAGCACTTGTAAGGCGGAGCTTCGAAAGTAATCATTAAAGAAACCAATTCGCGTTAAAGAGGCATTATTAATCGTACAAAAAAGCACGTTATTTTTTTTACTCACCATATCCCAACCCTCCCCATAAAAAATGATCGAGGGTTTTAAATTTTTACTAAAGAGAAAGAGTTTTTCCATACAAGATAAATCCAGCAAACCCATTAAATCAAAGCGGAAGCCATCGACATGATACTCATTGATTAATAATTCCAGCGTTTGTTCAAAGAGATCATAAGCCAGTTGCTTACTTGAATCAAGATCGTTTCCACAGCCACTATAATTGGTTAATTTGCCTGCATCATCTTGACGAAAAAAATAATTGGGATACATGATGTTGAGTGGATGATGTTGATAATCAAAAACATGGTTAAAAACTAAATCTACGACGAGACCAATTTTATGCTGATGAAGAGTGGCAATCATCGCTTTTAAATCATTGATTGCTTCAAAGCCGTTTTTGGCATACTTAGGGTGAGGAGCCAAGTAATAGAGGGGATTATAACCCCAATTATAATCATCGACATCCCATTTATCATTAGCAAAAGCATTAATGGGTAAAAGCTGCAAATGAGAATAGCCAACTTTTTTGAGGTGATTAAGAAAAATAGGGTTAGTTACCCCTTGAAAGGTGCGTTTAGTGGGAAGGTCCAAAGAAGAAGAAATATCGCGTACTGAGGCTTCATAAATCAGCGACTGGGCACTTTGCCCCTGATAACGAAACGAATTAGGAATTTGCAGGGTGCGGGAAAAATCAATGATGATTCCCAAATGGTGCAATTCTTGCTGGGTTTTAGGATCTTGATAAGTAAGAAAATCCACTCCCAAGGCCCAAGGGTCACAGCAAACAGCTACATAAAGAGGCTGAGTTATGAGGAGATAATATTTTTTTAAATGAAAATCACCAGCTAATTCTAAAGTAAAATAGTCATCACGACGCTGCATGGGATAATATTGGACGCTATCTATTCCGATAATCACCACTTCTATAGCTACAATATTAAAGGCCTGATAGCGCCAAGTGGTGAAAGATCGATGGCATTGCAAGCCGAATCTATTAATTGCCAACTTGCTCCTTCAGATATTTGATTAAGGTTTCTTTCTCATTTTTTAGTTGGTGATCTAAAATTAAATCAATAATTTGATTGAGGATTTTCCCAACCCAAGAGCCCATTTTTTTCTGGGTTACTTCTAAAATGGTGTTACCATTAATGGCCACATCATAGATGGACTTAATCGGTAAGTTTAAAAAAGCTTGACTGATTTCTTTAATTCGTAGTTCATCCACTTTTAAAATATAATTAGCCCAAGAAGCTAATTTAGGAATTTCGATGCCATAATGAAAGAGAATATGGGGATTTAAATAACTCTTCTCTTTGGCGATGATGAGGGCTTCTTGATATTGATGTAAACTTCGATTGGAAAAATTATAATAATTGTCCACACTGCCATTTAAGCAAAAGCAAAGGGTAAAAAAAGTATCCACCCGCATATCATAAGCGGGATTTTCATTGCTAAAGAGATTGCCTAAATATTCAATCCCTTTCGTTAAACCACTCAGAAAAAATCTAATATTGCTTTTAGCTAATAAACTAAGGGCCTTTTTATAATGAGGAGCTTTAATAATTTTAATTAATTCTTGAAGAATTCTTTCTTTGGAAATATTATTTAAAGTCGAGGCTAAATGGTTAATAGCACTAAAGGTCTCATTCTCGACATAAAAATCTAATTTACTCACAAAATAAAACGCTCTTAGCATTCGTAGAGCATCTTCTTTAAAACGTTCATTTGCTGGACCGATAGTCTTAATTACTTTCTTCTGCAGATCATCCTTACCACCAACTAAATCGATGATCGATAAGTTTTCGTCCATTAGGAGTCCGTTAATCGTAAAATCTCTTCTTTGCACATCCTTCGCATAACCTGTATCGAAGTTGACATTACTAGGATGGCGAGAATCACTATAATTGGATTCTTGCCGGTAAGTCGTAATTTGGATTTTTTCATTATTGACAATCACTTGGATCGTCCCATATTTTTCCCCAATTAATTGAGTGTTTTCAAAGAGATTACGCACTTCAAAGGTCCGAGCATTCGAAGCGATATCGATATCATTGAACTTAACATCCAATAAATAATCCCGAACACAGCCACCAACAAAAAATGCTTCAAATCCCTGGGCTTTTAAAGTTTTTATTACTTCTATTCCGTTTTTAAATAACTCATTATTCACCTAAAAATTATACCACAAAAGATTATTATTTAATCCCCAATGGCAATAAAACAAAAAAATAAACCATCAACTTTTAAATTTATTAATTTTTACGAATAACCAAAAAAGTCCTTAGTCTTTTTTCATCGCCTGAGCTTTGGCTATAAAAAATACCCAAGAAAAAAACCCCAAATTAAGGGGTTTTTAAATTAATTAGTAATTAGTAGCCCGAACTTGGAAATAAGCTTGAGGGTGTTGACATACTGGACAAATTAGCGGAGCTTTTTTACCAATAACGAGATGCCCGCAATTAGCACATTGCCAGATAGTATCTCCGTCTTTGGAAAATACTAATTCGCCTTTAATATTGGCTAATAATTTGAGATATCTTTCCTCATGCGCTTTTTCAATTTTCGCTACGGCATCAAAAAGGAAAGCGAGATCATGAAATCCTTCTTCTTTAGCTGTTTTTGCAAAACCAAAATACATATCAGTCCACTCATAGTTTTCACCATCAGCCGCATCCTGTAAATTAACAACTGTCGAAGGAACCGCTCCCCCGTGTAAATATTTGAACCATAATTTTGCATGTTCATGCTCGTTGTGAGCAGTTTCCTCAAATAAAGTTGCGATTTGAACATAACCATCTTTCTTAGCTTGTGAAGCGTAATATAAATATTTCCCAAAGGCTTGGGATTCTCCAGCGAATGCTGTTTTTAAATTTTTTTCTGTTTGTGTGCCTTTAATTTCTTTTGCCATAAAAATCTCCTTGCATATATTATATCATTTTTTCAAAAAAATTAAACCTAAAGCGCATTAGTTGTTTTGCATGACTAGAAATTCGACAATCCGCAACTAAGAAACCAATGATAGTTTTCTAAGAAAAATTACATTTAGTTAATAATAAATGAAGGAACTTTTTAATCAATAAGTAATTTAAATTAATTGATAATAAAGCGATAAATCACCAATATTATAAATTCTAGGAATTTCCTTATTCGATCGATAAACTCCTAAATTAATAATTTAGGGATTATTAAACTTTGGCGGCTAAAATTAGACCACTCAAAATGGCGTGCATGAGATTATATCCGCCACAAAGACCATCCACATCTAAAAGTTCGCCAATAGCATAAAGACCTTTTATTTTTTTAAACTCATAGCTATCCGATATTTCATCTAAACAGATCCCACCAATGGCAATCTGGGCGGCGCTAAAATCATAAGTATCCTTGATCGATAATTCCCAATTTTGAAGCAGATAGCGATTGATCGTGAGATAATTTTTAGTTAAATAAGCGATCAGTTTTTTATCCAACGAATTAATAATGGCTTCCAAAGAGAGTTTATTATCTAAATCATAGATCAAGTCTAAGCGGACTTTAGTATTTTTTTTATTTAAGAGTCTTTGATAAGTATTGCTGGAATTCATGATAACAATGCCAGAAATACCATCAGCCTTAAATTGAACCTCTCCTACTTCACTAAATATTACCACTTCGCTTTTAACCAATGAAACTTTGGCTGTTAATCTTAGGCCATTTAATTGACTAATGTTGGTACTAATTTGATAGCCACTAAGACCCGGTAAAAATTCTTTCATTTGGATCTTTTTAGCTTGGAAATAAGGAGCTAAAAAGGAATATTGATTAGTTGTTTGATAAGCCGGCGACCCCATCGCTAAAATAACCTTGCGGGCTAAATAGTGATTTTGGGTGGTTACCACTTCAAAAATAGCGTTTTCTTCCTCCAAGATTTGTGTAACCTCTTCATAGACAATATTAATATGAAAAAAACTTAAACACTTTAAATAGCTATCTAAGACAGTTTGACTTTCTTTAGAATAAGGATAAAGAAGACCATTATCATTTCTCGTAATCAAATTAAGCGTTTCTAATAAAAACTGTTGATAGAGAACCTGATTAGCAGGCGACAATAATTTTAATTGATAATCATAATCATTATATACCTGAGTATTCGAAGAAATAAGGTGACCAATATTACAGCGACCATTCCCACTAACCTTAATCTTGCGCCCTAGGGTTGCTTTTTCGAGGATGGTAATACGCGATTGATAATACTTCCTTTTTAAAGCGATCGCACAACTCATCCCGGAGGGTCCCCCACCAATGATTAAAAAGTCAATAATTCGAGCTTCTTTAGTAGCTGGTTTTGTCTTGAGTATCACGATACTCCTTATAAAGTTTGAGAACCTCTTGACGATTGAGTTCTTTCATAAACGAATCTTTCTTAAACTCATAGAATTTTTTATCACGAAAGCCAATAATTTGGGTATCATCGACATTACAACCATAATATACAAAAGAAATATTGGCCCAAAGAATGGCCCCCAAGCACATTGGACAAGGCTCCCCAGTCGTATAAATGATGCAACCACTTAAATCAAAAGTCTGAAGTTTTTTCGAAGCCCGACGAATAGCGAGCATTTCACCATGACAAGTGGGGTCGTGTTGGAAGACTACTTGATTATGGGCTTTTGCTATTACTTTCCCATCTTTGACAATTACGGCTCCAAAGGGTCCACCATGACCTTTTTTAATACCTGAGTAAGCTTCTTTAATAGCTAATTGCATGTATTGGTCAATCAAATCAAATCTCCTTGTACAAAGTCCATATCTTCATCGTATTTAATCACTGCCACGATAATTTGTCCCCCATTACCACTAGGAGTAAGACTAAGTTCACCAATGTCGATGGAAGTCGAGATTAAAGTATTAGCTAATTTAATTGCATCTTCCAAAGAATAAATATCAAAAGGAAATTGAATGGTCGATTTGACTTCGATTTCTTTAATTAGTTTTTGACGTAATTCCTTAGGTAAATCTCTTAAACTATTATTATCTTCCAAAACCCTTTGATCAAAACCGCGAATCAAACGATTGATAATCCAAGAATCACCACCATAATGAATACCACAGGTCATGTTTCCTTCGAACACTTCTTTGATCGTATTATGAAAAGGAATATTAAAAGTATATAGTTTAGCATCAAAATCGCCACGGTCAAAGCCGGCCACAACAAAACTTAGTTCTGGACCATTGTAATCAATGGGAATTTCTTTATCCCATTGGTTTTGAAAAAAATTATAGACTGCCTGCGCATAAGCAAAAACATTGGGAAGAGCTTCTTCGCCGATTTCATGAATTAATTCCGGAAGATAACTAGCTATCAGTTTCTTTTTAATCGAAAAGACTCCCGAATTAAGAATCCCAATATGACTATGTTCCCCTCCTAAATTCAAGAGTTTTTTGGTACTATCAAAATTCTTAAAAAAACTTTGATTATTATTTTTAACTTCCAAACTAATCCTTGTATCAGCGGCTAGCACGATACCTTCGTGACATTTTATCGCAATTGTTACTGCCATCTTCGTTTACCTCATAAATATTATATCAAGTTTCGCTGAAAACTTCAATTAATTCGACACCCCGATTATTACGCTACACCCTGACTTACGCAGTTGTTATGTGAAATATATAAATGCTGGTGTTTGGCACTATAAGAAACTAGGTAGGTAACACTTAAGGACACCTTCGTACATATTTATGGGTGGTACTCATTAGTCTTATCTTTGTGCTAATTATAGGGTTGCAAGGGCTTCTTTATTTAATAGGAAGTCGAATATATTAATAACTTTAAATTTATCAATAATAAATTTATTGAATACCTCATCTTTAGTTATGATAATTTTTTTGTACGAATCAACTATTCCATCAAAAGATTTTAATTCTGTATTTAATTTTTCCGGAGTATTAATCGTTGATACGACTTGAATGTAATAAGTATCGTCGCTGTCTCTGACAATAAAGTCGACCTCTTTATGAGAATTAATGCCAACATCAACACTACCATACCTTCTTATAAGTTCTAGATAAATAATGTTTTCCAGGACATGAGAGGAATCAATTTGGCGATACTCAATTAATTTATTTCTAACTCCTAGATCAAAACAGTAATACTTGGGATTAAAACTAATATATCTTTTACCTTTAATATCCCATCTCTTCGCCTCTAAAAATATATTAGATTCACACGAGTAAGTTAGATAATTGGATATGGAATCAGATGTTGAATTATTTAATCCTGAACTAGAAAAAGTATTTTTAATTTTGTTGGCACTGATTAAAGACCCGATACTTGATGCCAAGAAAAAAATTACCTTTTTATAATAATTATCGCTTCTTAAATTATATCTTTCGATAATATCCTTTTCGATGATGTCATTGATATAGGATGATAAATATTCTTCCTTAGATTTATCATCATTTAAAAATAATAGCTCAGGCAGTCCCCCATATTTCGCATATTTTTTCCAATTATCTTCTTGGAGGTTCTTGCTATAAGAACAGAATTCATCAAAGGAAAGGGGATATACTTTAATTTCAATGGTTCGGCCCCTTAATTTTGTATTAATTTCCTTAGAAAGTAACTTTGAGTTGGAGCCAGTAACATATAAGTAACAATTCCCCCTAGCTATAAACGAATTTAGGACATCTTCAAATCCACTACATAATTGGACTTCATCGATAAAAATATAATTATCTACTGAATCAATAATCCTTGATTTTATATATTCATAAAGATGAGTTGAATCTCTTAAACTATCAAATTCCTTAAGGTCTAATCTAATTTTAATTATCTGATTAGAGCTAATTCCCATTTTTATCAAGTGATCGTTATATAAATCAAAAATGAGAGTTGACTTACCGACTCTGCGAGCTCCCGTAATAACTTTAATTAATTTTGATTTTTCAAATCTAATGAGTTTATCTAAATAGTAAGGTCTTTCTATTAACATATTAATCTCCACCCTATTATTATACCAAATATTAAATTTTAACGAGTAAGTAACACTATATTTCTAATGTTA
>JAITXJ010000014.1 GCA_031284745.1 Acholeplasmatales bacterium
TTTTTAAATTCTTTTCTATTGGAATAATCATTAGAAAGTTTCGATAAATCCTTATTTTTACTTAAATATCTAGTTAAAAGAGAAATTTTTTCCTTTGTATCTCTGAATATTAAGTCATAGTAGTTTTCTTTAGATAGTTGATCAATCTCTCGAACGACTTGTTTTAATTTACCAATATTTTCGTGAAAGTTTTGAAATACTTTAACTTTTGCATCGCTAATAGAAGTACTGTCTTTCAATATTGAATTAATTTTTAAGTAACTATAAATTAAGTTTAGACTTTCCAAATCTTCCCTATGTTCAACTATTGATTCCATTTTATTGTCGAAATCTTCATCTGTTAAATCCAGTTCGATTTTTTCTTCTTTATCAGTGGAATAAAGTTTCGAAAAATTAAATTTGTAACCCTTGATGATTTTAACAAACAAGGTATTAGGGTCGCTTAGTCGGCTGTTAAAATTGGCTGGATTTTCAATCTTTTTAATAATTTCATCATAATTAAATTCAATGCCAGTTTCCTGCTCATCATTATAGATGTTTATTTTATTGACTAAATCTTTAATTTCATTATAAATTGATTCAATCGCAATGTTTCCTTGATCAGTAAATTTAATATTTTTACTATTAAAATGACCTCGATTTTTTAAGATATCGTTGATAACTAAAAATAAGAAACGATAGTATAAGTTTCTTTTTAGGAACTCTTTAGCTTTAACTTCATTTAATAAGGCTAATCTTAAGTGATAAATGGTGGGAAATTCTTTATAAAAGTCTTTATCATTGTAATTAATATCGTTAAAAAGGGTAAATTTATTTGAATCTTCCCTTTTATCACTGGATTTTTTAAGCTTATTATAAAAATCAGGATCTTCAGCCAAAACATATTCTTTTAATTCCACTCTTAAAAGGTGTAGTCTCCAATTCCTTTTATTAAGGCTTCGTCGTTGTCTTCGAAATTTTCTTCGACCTTTAGCGCTTTCCGCTTCATCAAATAGCCTAACTCCCCATAAATGTTTACCACTTTTTTTGAGTAAAGTGTAGTCTTCATCGGTAACAGCCCAGCCAACCGACCCAGCACCTAGATCTAATCCAATAATATAATCCTTGTTTGTTTCCATATAACCTCTCCTTAAGTACTTTTTTTACAATATTATTCATTTTAAGCTGGATACAAACTAGTTAAAAATGATTTTAAAGTTTAAAATATCGTTCTTTCAATTAATTATACCATAAAAAATTGAAAAAGTTTTAATGATTATTGAATCGATTAATGTGGTTTAAATGGTGGAAATATGGTATCAATCAAAAAAAGTATTTGACTTAAAACAAAATTAAGCTTGTCAAGTAAAAAACCTTTACATTAAATCAGAAAGTGATATACTATTATGGTAATATATTAGAAGGAGATTATTTATTATGGTTAAATTAAGATTACAAAGGTTTGGAGCCCACAAAAGTCCGTTCTACCGCATAGTTGCGACTAGTTCTACTAATCCCCGCGATGGGAAGTTTTTAGAGATTGTTGGCACATATGACCCACTCAAAGGTTTAGTGGAAGTTAAAGCCGAACAAGCAGCAAAGTGGTTAGAAAATGGTGCTCAACCAACCCCTACTGTTAAAAGTTTATTTAAAAAATATCATGTCTTAGAAAAAAAGGGGTAGGTAATGATTGATTTTGAACAATTATTAAAAAACATTGTTTTACCCTTAGTTTTAAGACCAGAAGCGGTTAAAATATATACCAAAACTGAAGGTAATGATGAATCAATCTTACAGCTTTATGTTCATCGTAGTGATCTAGGCCGCATCATCGGTAAGCAAGGTCGAACTGCTACAGCTATTCGTAATGTTTTATATGCGGCTTCGAGTTTAGAAAAAAGAAAAGTATCGCTTAATATCGATTCCGCCGACAATAATTAATGTATTTAGTTGGAACTATTACTTCGACCCACGGTCTAAAAGGGGAATTAGTCGTGATTAATCAAAGTGATTTTTCACGTTTTTTTGTGGGTGCTCATTTTATTACCTTGATAAATCAAGAACAAAAGTCCTTAGTTATTCGTACCCTACGGGAACATAAGAATAATTATTTAGTGACCTTTAATGATTATCAAGACATCAATGAAGTTCTTTTTTTAAAGGGTTGTGAATTATATTCCTTAGAAAAGGCCCCCTTAAAAGCTAATGAATATTATTATGATGAGCTCATCGATAAGAAAGTTTATCTCGTCGATGGCACCCTGATTGGTCGAGTTGATAGTATCATCGATACTACTAAACAAAAACTATTAAAAGTTATTTTATTAAATGAGGAAAGTCGTTTAATTCCCTTTGTAGCGGAATTTATTAAGAAAGTTATGAAAACCAAAATCATCATCGACCCTATTGAAGGACTTTTGTGAAAATAGATATCATCACGATTTTCCCCGAAGTTTTTAATGATTTTTTAGGTAATTCCATCATTAAAAGGGCAATTCAAAATAACTATTTGGCCGTTCAAAC
Source organism: Acholeplasmatales bacterium (assembly GCA_031284745.1). GTDB lineage: Bacteria > Bacillota_I > Bacilli_A > Acholeplasmatales > Acholeplasmataceae > JAITXV01. Next base: position 2,503 of record JAITXJ010000014.1, read on the forward strand.
GATTAACTTACGGGACTATTCCCATAATATTCATCTCAAGGTTGATGATACCATTTATGGGGGAGGTTCGGGGATGCTTATGGCTTTTCCGCCTTTGTATGATGCGATTCAGGCCCTTAAAACTCCTTTAAGTAAAGTTATTTATCTAAGCCCTCAAGGCAAGGTATTTAAGCAAAACAAGGCCAAAAAACTGGCTAAAGAGAACCATTTAATTTTTATATGTGGTCATTATGAAGGCCTAGATGCTCGGGTCTTACAGTTAGTCGATGAAGAGATCTCCATTGGTGATTATGTTTTAACCCAGGGAGAACTCGCAACGATGGTGGTAATTGATGCGGTGGCCCGTTTAGTCGATGGGGTGATTGCTAGAACATCGGTGGAAAATGATTCTTTATTTCATGGACTTTTAAAGCAGGATGAATATACGAAGCCCGAAGAATATCAAGGCTTTAGCGTTCCGGAAATTCTACTCAGTGGCCATCATGAAAATATCAAAGCTTATAATGAATATCAGGCCTTAAAAAATACTTATTTAAAAAGACCAGATTTATTAAGAAAGAAAAAACTAACCTCTGAGCAAAAGAAGATATTAAATCAAGTACAAGAAGATTTAAAACCAAAATAGGCAAAATTATCTGCTTTAACATATTTATCAAATTTTATAGAAAATGTTGTATAATATTCACATTATCCTGGCAAATTAAGCCAGTTGGGAGGACGATATGTCAAGTTTAAAAGGTCAAGCATTATTTAACGAACTTACGAAAGCATACGTGAAAGAAGTTCCTGATTTCATCCCTGGGGACAACGTTAAAGTTCACGTAAAAATCAAAGAAGGCGCTAAGGAAAGAATCCAGGCATTTGAAGGCTTAGTAATCAAAAAGCAAGGTAGTGGGGTTGCAGAAACCTTCACTGTCCGTAAGGTCAGCTATGGGATCGGGGTTGAAAGAACCTTTCCGATTCAATCGCCACTAGTTACGCAAATTGAAGTCGTTAGAAAAGGTAAAGTTCGTCGAGCTAAATTAAATTACATTCGAGGTTTATCCAAAAAAGCCTCACGTATTAAAGAACGTCGCGAAGTTTAATAACAAAACCACTATTACAGTGGTTTTTTTATTGTATAGGAATTGCCTAATTTAAAAACTTAAAAAACCCATGCATAGCTTATAACAGGAAGTCTTTAAACCTTTAATTTTGGTCATTACTTTATTTTCACAAAATTTGATTAACTCTCAATATAAGATATAATAATTATATGAAAAGATTACTTGTACTTTTACCACTTCTCTTACTCACCCTTCTAGCTTGCCAAAAACCACCCACAGTTATTCCTGATATTTATTATCAGGTGACCTATTATATTGATGAAGAAGTTTACCTTCAAAGTGATTACCTGGTGGGTAGTCCTTTGATTTTACCGACCAACCCCACTTCCCAGGAACTAAGTCATGGTCGTGATGGAGAGTTTATTTTTGATGGTTGGTCAACAAGCCCTAGTAGTAAGGTAAGTCCCGTGGACTTGATCATCGTTAGTGATCTAAGTATCTATGCTTTTTATCATGTTTATGAAAGACAAACGCTGACTGTTAAATACTATGTGGACAATGTTTTATTTTATACCAGCGAAGTTTTTGAAGGTACGACTTTACAATTAATTGAGCCCCCGCTGAAAAGTGGTTATGATTTCGTGGCCTGGTCGACGAAAAAGGATCAATTATTGCCTTATGAAGGAAACCCCATTAGTCGAAATCTCAGTTTACATGCGATCTTTCAAGCTCAACAATTTGATAATACTGACTTTTTAGATATTCATTATGCCCTAGAAGCTAGTTTTGAAGAGGGAGTGAGTGAAGTTTTAGGTCGCTTAACTATTAATTTTACTTCCACTGTCTTAGTTGAAGATATTTATTTTCATCTTTTTGCTAATTCCTATCTACCTGGTGGTAGTGCCATGTCTTATGGCGAGGTCACCCAAAGTGGAGAGTTAATTATTTTAGGAGTTTCCGATGGGATCAATTCTTTATCTTATGATGATAGCGGCGATGCTCGTCAAACTTTGATTGTGCATTTAAATGATATTCTTTATCCAAACCAACAAATCAGCCTCATCATTGACTATAATTTAATCGTTCCTCGCTCGACCAATCGTTTAGGCCAGGCTGGCAAAATGGTTAGTCTTACTCAGTGGCATCCCTTACTCGCTAAATATGTGAATAATGCTTGGAACCATTTACAATATTCGATCAATGGCGAATCAGATTACGTGGAATCCGCTAGTTATGATTTAGAGGTTACTCATCCTAGTGCTTATAAAGTTGCTAGTGGGGGGATCGATATTGTAGAAGCAGGTAGTCCTTATTCGGTGACCCGTGCTCACTTAGAACATGGACGGATTATGGCCTTTATTGTTAGTAAAGATTTTGCGATCGAAAGTTATACCACCGCTACTAATGTGACCATCCGCGCCGTTTATGATCAAAGTAAACATTATAGTTTTTTACCGCAAATGTTTTCGGAAATCGGTGAAGCGATTGATTTCTTTAGCAGTAATATTGGACCCTTTGCCTATCATCAAGAATTTGATATGGTCGAAACCGCTGTTAGTGGTTTTGCGATGGAATATTCTGGACTTGTCCAGATGGGAAGTTCCTTTAATACCGGTTGGGGCGGCTATGAAACTTTAGTTCATGAATTAGGCCATCAATGGTTTTATTCCATGATGGGTGTCAATAGTCAGATCAACGCTTTCTTTGATGAAGGCTTTACCGAATTTATTACTTCTTGGTTTTATCATAAAACTAATCAATATTATGCCGATGCTAATTGGATTGCGCAAAATTATCCTTTTATCGGTGAATCGATGTTATATTTTGATCGTCGACCTTCTTATGTTTATTCTAATACCGTCTATAGTGGAACCGCAACCGTCTTAGAAGTAGTTCGAAGAAAATATGGCGAAGATAAAATTGCCCAATTTTTTGCCAGCATATATTCCGGCTATGTCCATAAAGTCATTGAAAGACCGGATATTGTTAAGGTTTTTGAAAATGTTTTTGGCCAGAGTGCGGCGGTCGATTTTTCTTCTATTTTAACTACTGGTTATAAAACTACCTATTTTAATTAAACACTTAATAAAGACCTTTTATTGGTTAATGGCTCATTATGAGAGATTAACCAACTTTTAATGAAAATGTTTTCATTATTTCTGAAAATATGATATAATTTATCTGTGAGGTGTGGAAGTGGCTAACAAAACAATTTATGATGTAGCTCATCTAGCGCGGGTTTCGATGGCAACGGTTTCACGGGTTATCAATACCCCTTCGATTGTCAAAGAAGAAACCAGAAATCGGGTGCTAAAAGCAATTTCGGAACTCGGATACAAACCTAATATCATTGCTCGTAATCTAGCAAAATCGAAAACTACGACCGTAGGAGTTTTAGTTTCGGATGTCACTCGCAGCAATGTTAGTGAACTCTTAGGTGGGATTATTGATATTGCCCGAATGTATAAATACAGTGTGAAAATATTTTCCATCAATCCTGATGAACCTTTCATCGAGTCCATTTATGAAATTGTAGCCGAACAGGTTAATGGTTTGCTTTGCTTAGATGATGAACTTAGTGATGTCGATGTGGAAAAAATGAAAACTATTTTGGATGAAAATTCGATTCCTTTTGTTTTTGGAAATTCTTATTATTCCGGCGATGGTATTGCCAATGTTTCGGTTGATTTTGAAGAAGCTAGTTATATTTTAGCTAAATTATTAATCGATGATGGTCGTAACCATATTTATTTTTTATCGACCAAACGCAGATATTCGGTCAATATGGCCAAAGAAAATGGTTACTTACGAGCCTGCAAGGAATTTGGTATTACCCCCCATATTTTACTTTCGACCGGCGATGTGTTGGCTTCGACCAAACAATTTTCCGATTTTTTCGCCAATAATAAAAAGATCGATGCCATTTTAGGAGTTCGTGATTCGATTGCGGTGAGTTTCGTTAATGTGGCTAAAAAATGTGGTTATGAAATTCCCAAAGATATTGCCGTAGTTGGCTTCCAAAATTCGAAGTATTCCTTATTATGTCAACCAAGTTTAACTTGTTTAGATGTACCGATTTATGATATTGGGGCGGTTTCCATGCGTTTATTAACGAAATTAATGGATGAAGAAACGCCCGAAAAGATTAAAATAATTTTACCTTATAGCATTATTGAAAGGGACTCGACCCGATGACTTGTTACGAAGATTTAGTTTATCGTGGTTTAATTAAAGATGTCTCTAATTTAGAGGTCTTAGTTAAAGCACTCAATGAAGAAAAGTTTAAATTTTATATTGGCTATGATCCTAGTGGAGAAAGTTTAACCGTTGGTCATTTGGTCCAATTAGTTCGTTCCAAGATTCTGGCTTCTTACGGTCATACGCCCGTGGTGGTGATTGGTGGAGGTACGGGTTTGATTGGTGACCCCAGACAAACTAGTGAACGAAAACTGCTCACCCTGGAACAAAGTTTAGCCAATGCTAAACATATTGAAAAACAAATTAAAGCGATCCTACCGAAGGCGATTTTTGTTAACAATTATGATTGGTTAAAAAATATTGATATGATTTCTTTCTTACGAGATTATGGAAAACACTATCAAATCAATTACATGTTAGATAAAGAAGTGGTCAAATCACGTTTAGCCAGTGGGATCTCTTATACCGAATTTTCTTATATGATTATTCAAGCCATTGATTTTTATCAATTATATACGAATTATGGCGTGCGATGCCAAACCGGTGGATCCGATCAGTGGGGTAATTTAACTAGTGGGCTTGACCTTATTAAGAAAAATTTACCAGACTCCAATGCCTTTGCTTTTTCTTCGCCCCTGCTATTAAAAAGCGATGGCACGAAATTTGGTAAAAGTGAATCCGGAGCGCTGTTTTTAGATGCTAATTTAACTTCGGCCTTTGAATTATATCAATACTTTTTAAATGCTTCGGATAAAGATTGTGCTAATTACTTAAAATTTCTCACCCTTTTAAGTAAAGATGAAATTGAAAAAATATTAGCCCTCCACCTTAGTGCCCCTGAGGAACGTTATGCTCAAAAGCAGATCGCTAGCCAAGTAGTCAATTTAGTTCATGGCGAAAAAGAACTTTTAAAAGCTCAGCACATTACGAATTGTTTATTCAGTTGGGAATTTGATGCGCTTGATGAAAACGAATTTCAACAGTTAGCAAAAACCTTTGGAAGTAAAAAAATTAATAGTTTAAATATTTTAGACTTATTAGTTAATTTCGAATTAGCTACTTCCAAGCGGGAAGCCAGAGAATTTATTGCGAGTGGGGCGATTTATCTTGGTAGTAAAAAAATTAGCACTAGTGATTATGCGGTTACGAAAGAAGATGCTTATTTTGAAAAATATTTATTAATCAGAAGAGGAAAGAAGAAATTTTTCCTCGGGAGCTTATAATGCATTATATTTTATATAATCCGCTTTCTTGTAAAGGCGCCACCATTAAAGATGCTAACAAATTAGCCCGTCGTTTCACCAAACAAAAAATTAATTGTATTATTATGGATATTTTAAAAATTGATGATGTTAGCTTCTTTTTAGCTTCGCTTTTACCATCGGATGAAATAACGATCATCGGTGGTGATGGAACCATTCATCGTTTAGTCAACAAAATTAACGATCTCAAGATTCCTAATAGTGTCTATGTTTGCAAGACGGGGACAGGGAATGATTTTTATCGTAGTTTACGCTCTCAAGCCCATAAGAAGATGATCAAAGTTAATAAATATCTTTATAATCTACCAACTTTTGATTTACCAGAATATCAACTAAAAGAAAAATTTTGTAATGGTTGTGGCGTTGGTCTAGATGGTTTAATTTGTTATAAAGTGAACACTTCTGATTCCATCATTACCAAAGGCAACTACTTTAAGAAAACTTTACAGTCATTTAAAGAATATCAAAAGATTGACCATTTAGAACTTCTGGTGGATGGTCAAACGAGTTCTTATGATCATGTTTGGTTTTGCAGTGTCATGAACTCCAAATATCAAGGCGGAGGGATGAATATCGCTCCGAAAGCCAGTCGTGATTCTTCCAAATTATATGTGGTAGTAGTTGATCATTATTCTAAGTTTCAAATTTTAATGCGTTTTTTACTCATTTATTTAGGTTGGCACATTCATCTTAAACATGTCAAGATCTTAGAAGTGAAAGATGAAGTGACAATTACTTCGGCTACCGGGGTTTATTTTCAAGTCGATGGCGATACTAATTATCCTGTGACCAAACTACATGTTAAAACTTATCAAGAATAGTTCCTCAGTGCAAAATAAAAAATTCCCATAAAAGGGAATTTTTTAATAATTCATTAAGCAATATCTAACTAGGTAGTAAGTGAAACGAGGGTTGAAGTTTGGTTAAAAAAAGTTAACGCAATCCTAATTTTTTATAAACTTTTTCGATTTTCCGATTAGCTAATAAATTAGCATAAGCGCTACTTCGTTTTAACACTTGTTCTAAAATTCCGCTGCTATCTAATTGTTGACACTTCGTTTGTAAGTCACTGAGAAAATTATAAACCACTTCTCCTAAGTCAACTTTAAATTCCGCATAACTACTGGAAGCATATTTTAGTTCCAACTCCTTGATACTAGAGTTGGTTAGACCGCTATAGATGGTTAATAAATTGGAAATTCCGGGCTTATTCTTACTATCAAATTTAACTTCTTGCCCACTGTCAGTAATCGCACTTTTAATTTTATTACGGCCCTCAGCGGGAGAGTCAAATAAAGAAATATAGTCTTTAGGATTATCAGCTTCACTTTTACTCATCTTTTTGGTCGGATTTTGTAAGCCCATAATTTTTTTACCGATTTTGGGAATAAAACCTTCAGGAACCACAAAGGTTGGTCCGTAGGCATTATTAAAGCGAGTAGCCAGGGTTTTCGTTAATTCCAAATGTTGCTTTTGATCGACTCCTACCGGAATGATGTCGGCATCATAGAGTAAAATATCAGCGGCCATTAAAGCAGGATAAGTTAGTAAGGAAGTACGAATTCCTTCGACTTGTTTTTTCTTTTTATCCTTGTATTGGGTCATTCTTTCCATTTCACCAATATAGGAAGTACACTCCATAATATAACCTAGTTGATTGTGGGCACTGATTTCGGATTGGTTAAAAAGAATAGTTTTTTCCCTATCTAGACCTGAGGCTAAATAGACTAAAGCAATTTCCTTTTTACGTTGCCTTAGTTCATTTTTATCTTGGGGGGTTGTTAAGGCATGTAAATCCGCAATAAAAACAATTACTTCAGCCTCCGGTGAGGCAGCTTGGAGAGTAGCTAAAGACTTAATAGCTCCAATATAATTACCAAGGGTCAAAGAACCGGTTGGTTTGATTCCTGTTAAAATTCGCATAAAAGTTTATTTTTCCAAGATTTGAGCTAATTTATTCAGAAGTTCTTCAAATCGATGAACGACGGCTAAATAAGCTTCTTTGGCGGTTAAATCCACCCCGGCTTTCATGACCAAGGTAACTGGGAAATCACTTCCACCGCTTTTTAAGAGCGATAAATAATTTTCATAAGCTTGGGGAACTTGTGATTTAATATTTTCATAAAATTTTAAAGATGCTGCAAAACTAGTAGCATATTGATAAACATAAAAAGGAGTATGAAACAAATGGGGAATATAAGCCCAGACATATTGTTTTGGTCCTTCTTTGGTGATATCTAGGTCATAATAGTGTTGATAAAGCTCGATCATAATCTTACTTAAAGCATCCGCCGTAATTGGCTCTCCTTTGGCTAAAAGCTCATTAGCTTCATATTCGTAGTGAGCAAATAAGGTTTGACGATAAAAAGTCGAAAGAATATTATTAATTGCTTTTTCTAATAAGGCGATCTTTTCTTTTTTGGAAGTTGATTTCTCCAATAAATAATCTAATAATAGATGCTCATTAAAGGTGGAAGCAATTTCCGCCACAAAGATTTCATAACCATGAGTGGGATAAGGTTGATTTTTAGCGGAAAAAATTGAATGGGCGGAATGTCCCGCTTCATGAGCTAGGGTAAAGACAGAATCTAAGGATTTATCATGATTTAAAAGGATATAAGGGTGATATCCATAAAAATGGGTCGAATAAGCCCCGGTCCTTTTGGTATCGGCGCTTTGAACATCCACATAACCATCTTCTAAAGCGGACTTTTGGGCTTCGATATATTCCTCAGGCATTAATTTGATCGCTTCAAAAAAGATTTCTTTGGCTTCTTGATAATCATATTTCTTGCTACTATAAGCTAATTCGATAAAGCGATCCCAAGTATGATAATCACTAATTTTGAGGGCTTTTTTCCGTAATTCGAGATATCGTTTCACTAAGTTAGTATTTTCATAAACGACATTTTTTAAATTATTGAAGACTTCTAAGGGGATATTATGGGAATATAATTTTGCTTCTAAAGCGCTATTGAAGGAGCGTGATTTATAGGAAGCTTGGAGGGAAAGTAACACGGAGTTATAGATATTAGCAAAAGTATTTTTATTTTCCTGAAATCTTTTAAAGGCTGCTTCAAAGACAATTTTTCGATCATTAGCATTTTTTAATTCCGGAATAATGGAACGATAATTCGAAAGAGTAATTGTGCGTTCTTGGCCATCGCTAAGGCTGACTACTTCATTTTTGCGATCAATGGCATAAACACTATTATAAACATCATCGATGCTCCCACTTATGGGTGAGAAGTTAGCAAAAATCATTTCCTCTTTTTCGGAAAGGACATGTCTTTGATTATGAAATAAACTACGGAAAGAAAAGGCATAATCCTTTAAGAAATTATCTTTTTTCAGAAAACTGTTAATCTTTTTTTCACCCAGAGCGATAATCTCTGATTCATAAAAAGAAGTAGCATTACTCCATTTAGCAAATAGTAAACCCAGTTGTTGCATTCTTCCGGCGTATTCTTGGTTACTTTGGTCTAAATCCGCTGATTGGTGAGCATAACCATAAAGAGGCATTAAAACCAATTCCAGTTCCTTACTCTTTTGCAGGTAGGCGATTAAAGTGGCCTTTTTCCCTAGTTTACCTTTGAATTTATTCAATTCGGGAATACTTTCGTTTAATTCATTAAATTTAGCGCTCCACTCTTCGTTTGTTTTAAAATATCCACTTAAATCCCACTTACTCATAAAATCTCCTATAATAGAATATTATATCACTTCTTTTACTTATTTCTTTATCAACGTATTTTTACCAATCATGAAGAGTAATTTTTTCCTTTAAAGATCATCTTTAGGTGACACTTTCTTAATTTTTGCCGATATTGAAAGACGAAGAGGAAAAAGATAATCAGGGTCAATGTTTAGGCATTGGTCTTCTCGAAGAGGTCCAAAAGTTGACATTGGGTAAGTTTTAAGTTCCTCTTTTTAGTGGTGATTAACTTAATCTCCTAACCAGAAGAAAAATCGTTGCTAATTTAGGATAATTAATCCAATATTTAGGGAATATTATACGCATGAGCAAAAATCAAATAATATTATACAAATATGGTATAATTGTTAATGAGATACGGGGAGTCCAACTTTAACTACCATTCCCTTGTTGGTAATATTATTCATATAATTGACCATTACTCTCCGTACTCACTATAAAATTATCCCAAAGAAGGTGTATATATGTCCATCATTAAGAATCTCACAAATTTATTTAATATTTTTTCCAGTCTGCTTCTTAGCATTTTGCTAATTGTTCTTTTGTGTTTTCACTTTGATGAGAGATCAAACATCCTGGGAGTTCGCACCTATATTAGCGAAAATGCCTTAGTAGAGAGCAATGTCAAATCTCATGCTTTAGTTTATGTCGATATTAAATTAAAAAATAATCTGCGGGCGGGGGATTTAATTGCTTATAAATCAACGGATAAATCGACTCTGGGAATTCAAACCATTAAAGCTATTAATCAGAATCTCGTCGTTATTTCCGATGATTCGCAGATAAATAGTACCCAAATCCTGGGAAAAGTGGTCAAAGTAAATAATCAATGGGCCCAATATCTGGCCATCGTTAGTAGCCCGCGGGGCTTTATCTTCTTACTTATCTTACCACTGCTGGCTATTTATGGTCTGATTAATGTTACTGCTTATCTGATCATCCCGATTATCATCAAAAAAAGACATCATCGACGGATTAAATTTGTATTAAATTAAAATCAGTGATTAATTAATATTAAAAAATTATTTTAGAGTTTTTGAGCGTCAAATTTAGTTTTTTGCGACAGTAGAGTGAAAATACTCTTTGGTTATGTAGGCGAGCTCTAATGGTGATTCTTTAAAACCATTTTCAATCCAGATTAAAACAATATTGGAAATATTAAAAATAATTAGTGATGGTAAATATACTTTGTGCCATTCTTCGGCTGGTCCGCTGATAATGCCTTCAAAAATATTTAAACTAGTTAAATACGTTACGGCAATGCTGGTGGCCAGTCTGATCAAATTATTATTATAAAATGACTTTAAAATTGGTCGGTTATCATTAAATCCACTATATATTTTTTCCATGATGGACATGAAAGATTCGGCTTGAAGATCACATTTTCCCATAAAGCGATTAATAACTTTATGTAAATAGTAATTAATAACATCCTCTTTAACTTTAAAATAATTGTAGAAAGTTTTGCGGGATATTAAAGCTCGTTCACAAATGGTGGTAATGGTAATAAAACTATAATTTGTCTCATTTAACAAATGGATTAAGGCGGTGGTTATGTCTTGTTGGCTACGTTCATTCTTCATAATTATCTATTCCCTCCAATAATTATAACACAAAAATCTTTTTTTTACCAATTTTGACACATTAAATTATTGACTGTTAATAAAAGGGTAACTAAAGTTGGAAACGTTGCTTTTTTAACTTGGCAAAATTAGGAAGTCCGTTTATTTTATTTAAGCGGGTTTCACCCTGAATTAAGGGGCGAACATAGTTTAAAAAATCTTGGGTTAAACCTCCACCATGTGGTAAAATCCACTCCAAAGGAATCTTTTTTTCCTCATTGGCCACAAGAGCTAGATCGATTTGTTGAAATTTAATTTTATAAGGTTGATCACTTAGTCGTACAATCCCGATTAATTTATCACTTACCCCTTTTAAAGCTTGTAAAAGGGCCCGTTTACCGGTTTGATAAGCTTCTTGAATATCACTGCCGCTTCCTAAGTGGGCAGCACAGCGTTGAAGTAAGGAAAACTCAATGGCCCGGGTTTTTAGATTGAACTTATTGGCCACGGCCGAAGCAAGAATACTAGCGGTTCCGCCGAGTTGAGCGTGGCCAAAAGCATCGTGACTTAAGTGGTCGTTTAATAATTCTGGGAGGAATAAACCTTCTTTAGTTTTGATTCCTTCGCTCACAGCAATTAAAACACTGTTTTGTTTTTCCAATATATCGTGGATATCTTGATAAAATTCCTCAATATCAAAGGAAATTTCTGGTAAATATATTAAATCTGGACCATAGCCCAATTCTTTAGATATTTGCGCTGAGGCACATAACCATCCCGCATGACGCCCCATAATTTCACAAATCGTCACCATTTTTGTATTATAAACTCGACAATCCAAACTTACTTCCATCAACGAAGTGGCTAGATATTTGGCCGCTGAGCCGTAGCCCGGGCAATGATCAATCACCGCTAAATCATTATCAATAGTTTTAGGGATACCGATGACATTACAATCGTAACTTTTACTTTTTAGATATTTAGATATTTTATTACAAGTATCCATCGAATCGTTACCGCCATTGTAAAAGAAAAATCGAATATCATATTTCTGAAAAACTTTTAAGATCGTTTCAAAATCACTTTCATTTTTTAATTTATAACGAACACTACCAATAGCGCTAGAGGGGGTATATAAAAGCTTTAATAATTCATTTGGATCTTCTTGACGAATATCAATAAATTCTTCATTTAAAATTCCTACAATACCATGTTCAGCCGCTAAAATATTGGTAATTTCCTGATGTTTTAAAGCCTCCAAAAATACTCCCGCGGCTGAGGCATTGATAACTGAGGTTGGACCACCAGATTGTCCAAGTAATAGGCTTCCTTTTAAATTTTTCATAATATTAGCTCCCTTAATGATACTAATATTATACCTAAAAAAACAAAAAATATTATATTTTTTGGTAAGGTAACCCATCACTGAAGTTAGCTTCTATCCTCCAATGTCTTACCTCATGGAAACATGATAAAACTAATATCGAAGGCAGAAACTACAAAATAAAAAAGAGAAACTTAAATTTCTCTTTTTTTCGGTTGGAAATTATCTTTTTTGGTTTGCGTCTCAATAATCAATCAAACACAAAAACTTAAATTGGAGCAAGTAAGCGGAATCGAACCGCCATCTCAACCTTGGCAAGGTCGCGTGTTAACCGTTGCACCATACCTGCATGCCTAACTATTTTATCATAAAATTAAATTTGGGTAAAAAAAATATATAATATTAGTGTGATAAGGTCGATTTTTATTCAAAGTGAATATTCTTTATTAAAAAGTCTTATTAAAATTCCCGATTTAGTAAAGGAAGCCGTATACCAAAAGAGTAGCCATTTGGTTTTAACCGATGATAATTTAGGTGGTCTTTTAGAATTTATTAATCATTGTCAACCCTTTAATTTGACGCCAATAGTTGGTCTTTTCACCAAGATTAAATTTAGTAATTGGGAAGATTTTTTTATCATTATTCCCAAAACGCCACTGGGCTATCAATATTTATTAGAAATTAATTATCAACAAAACCTTCAAGGCTTTATCAGCCTCAACATTGTCCAAACAATGAGTCGTGAACTACTTTTCATTAGTGCCGGTCTTGACTCTTTAGCCTATCAACATCTTGTACATAATAATATCGGTGAAGCCTTTAAATTAATGAGTTATTATAA
>JAITXJ010000035.1 GCA_031284745.1 Acholeplasmatales bacterium
AGAGGTTACAAATTCTATTTCAAGGTCCGTTATGGAAACTACTTATCATGAAGAAAATCTTTCTATCCCTGCTAGCGGAATTAATGGCTCAATAGTGTTGATTTTTTCATCATGGCTCAGTGCTTACAAATATGAAGTTCTATTAACTTATAAAATTTATAAGTGGACTAGGGAAAATGACAAATCTAAAACTGACTTTGAAAATAAACAATTAGTATCAACTATTAGAGATACTAGCGTTTATTTTTACGCCAAAGCTAGTGAAAATACTCCTGCTGGTACAGGAACAAAATATTTCACTTCCTATCCAGCATTAGAAGCATGGTTACAAAAATATTATGTTATCTAAAAAGACCCTTATTTTTTCTCAATTAATATTGTTGTTTTTATTATTGGCTAGTTGTCGCCCTTCCTCATCCGCGACTAAAGTAGATTATTATTTTCCTAAATATTTGGATTATTATGAGCGGGCTGATTTTAAAATTGGCACCCCAAAGTTAAACAATGAAAAGTTAGCCATTCCAATAATAGTCAACACTACTATTGATGTAGTTGCCAATATTAAAATCACAACCGATTCCGCTTTAGTTGAAGGTAGTATTTTTAACGTTTCTAAGCCAGAAAAGTTGGATGGAAAATATTATTTATATTATATCCATTTAATATTAACTTCTGAAGATTTTATTTATAATTTTGAAATCCAAAATATAAAATTTGATATTAATAATTATTCTATATCGCTTCCTGTTAAAATTAAGGTAATTTATGAAAATGGAATAATAAATTCAGGAGAGGCGCTAAACTTTGCCAACATCGATTTGACTTTTTTTGATGGTGAATATTTGGAAGCTCTTTATATTGTCAATTGGACAGGCGTTGGTGGTTCTTCCTCTTATTTAATAAATAAGATAGAACATCCTAATTTTATCATCGAAAGCATCCAATATAAATCTGTCATAAACTTGGATGGTGGGCAGATTCCAGCCGGGGAATTCGTTAATACTGTGAACCTTCCTTTTACTCTCGACATCAAAGAAGACTACATATTTAAGTTTCGCTTTAAATTAGATAAATATGATTCTCTACTATATAGCGAAATGTCCTATGTAACATTAGGTTGTACAGATGGCAGGACAATAGTAATTACAACAATAACTCTAAGTTCGTTTGGGTATGATATAAATAAACCAATACCAAGTTACTTTTTAGCTAGTTCATTTTTTTATGAAATTATTCTCAGAAAGAGCGAGGCTCTACGAGAAAGCGATTTTCGTTAAAAAGGATATTAATTTTAATTATTAGAAATAAAAATATAATTAAGATGGTTAATTCCTGTTATTACATTTATTTCACAGTTGGGTATTATGCATTATAGGAGAAAAACATGAAAAAGAATATTATTTTTATTTTAATTTATGGGTTAGGTTTTTTAGCGGGGTTATTATTTTTGATTATTGCAAGTGTTATATTTTATTATAAACCAGTAAAAAACAATAATAACACAGAGATATTTTTTAATTATGATTCCCAATTAATTCACTTTGGTTCATTAGAAAATCAAACAACTTTAGTAAGTAATGTTAATTTGAAATCCAACAGCATCATAAGTATTGAATATGACACAACATTTATACGAGCAGGAGAATTTATTTATAATAATCAATTAATTGGATATGGCGATACTTCGGAGGAAATTTTATCACCGGTTAGTGGTCGGGTAATAAAAATAGAAAATGACAATATTTTAATTCTAGATTATAATGAAATATATTTGGTTGAAACTAATGTAAGTAATAATTTATTAACATATTTAACTGTTGGCAATACTTACGAATCAACCAACCAATTATCTTTTATTTTAGAAGCAATAGAATATAATAATGGGTATTATTCCACTACATTCAAATACATTTCTACTATCAATGATAATGAAATCTTCTTTTCCCAAAATTCATCTTTCTCCTTAATATTAAATACTGTTGTTTTGGAAGATGTTTACTATTTTGAATATAATAGTGGAGGATCTTTAATAAATAGTTATTATATCTATTATTTCATCGATCTTAACGATGAATTAGTTAGAACAAACGATGTACATATAACAAGGTTCTCCAATTCAATTTACTTAATAGAGGCTCCGGGAATTATCGATGGTTACTATATATGTCTTCCAATATAATTAACATAAATAATGTTAAAAAAAGCTTTGGAGATAAAGTAATATTTGAGAATGTTTCCTTCGTTATTAATGAAGGGGATTTTATTATTTTTGTAGGGAAATCTGGGGGCGGTAAAACAACAATTTTAAATTTGTTGGCCAAAATAGATGTACCTGATTCGGGAGATATTAGTTATTTAAATGATTCTCTTAAGGAAAGGACTTCCTTTATTTTTCAAAATTTTTATTTAGTTGATTATTTCACTAGTTATGAAAATGTAATTTTACCTCTAGAATATGCAAAAGATATCACTGATAAAAGTAGTGTAATTGATTTATTTAAAAGATTTGATATCGAGGATACGATAGATAAGAATGTTAAGAAACTCTCTGGTGGAGAAAAACAAAGAGTCTCATTAATAAGGGCTTTATTACGAAAGCCAAAAATTATTTTTTGTGATGAGCCTACTGGCTCACTTGATAAAATTAATGAACAAATCGTCATGAAGCATCTGGCGGAGATTAATAAAGAAGGAATTACCATTA
The DNA here is from genome assembly GCA_031284745.1 of Acholeplasmatales bacterium. Lineage (GTDB taxonomy): Bacteria > Bacillota_I > Bacilli_A > Acholeplasmatales > Acholeplasmataceae > JAITXV01. Next base: position 2,705 of record JAITXJ010000035.1, read on the forward strand.
TAATGGTAACTCATAATGAAAATTTAATTGCTTATGCGAATAGAGTGCTGATAATTGATGGTTTTAATATATATGAAAAGATTTAATATTTTTTATAATTTTAATCAAAATATTATTTTTATTTTAACCATCATGGTTAGTATATTTTTACCATTTTTTTGTTTTAATTACTTTTCGGAAGAAATTCAATATACACAAGACAAGTATCAAGGAATTAGTGAAAATACAACAATTATAATTAACCAAACATTAGACGATATTGAAAAGCTCAAAGACAATGTATTTTTAAAGAATAGTCAAATAAATATTAACACAACAACTGACGGCTACTTATATTTTGATAGTTCCTATAATGAAATTAAAATAATATTCGGAAAATCAAATTTAGATGATATGTCAATATTAAATACCGATAGAAATTATGGGGTATTTAACCCCACTATTATTAAAGGCAACTATTTTTCTCAATATGATTTTGATGGAGTTACTAAATCAGTAATAATTTCGGAAACAATGGCCATGGTGTTATATCAAAACCTTGATTGTATTGGTGAAAGCCTAACAATCAGGGTAAATAATACTCTACGAGATTTTCTGGTTTTAGGCATTTATAAAAGTTCAATCAGCGATATCGAGTACTACGATAGTAAAACTAGTAATTTAAAACTTTTTACTAGTACAGTAATTTTACCAAATAGTACAATTGAAGATAATTTTAATTATGAAATTATAATTAATAGTGATGTAACAATCGCCAATTCAATTCAAGACTATTATAAAAATGATTTTAATTGTTTAAATATCAAATTAAATATCGATAATAAAAATAAAACCATAAATCAGCTAAAAGATCAAAAAAATATATTTGGAAGTCTTTCGTTGGTCTTGGTATTTGCGATCACATTTATTTTATATTATTTCATGTATAAAGATCGGTTGATTGAAATAGGAATTAGAAAAATTTCAGGTGGAAGATTCATTGAAATATGGAGAAAATTTAATACACAATTCAATATATTAACTTTGTTAGGAATATTGGCCGGTTCTTTTTTAGGAATAGTATTTTATGAATTATTTTCTATTTCTAATAATAAATTACTTAATTACCAATATTTAAAAATTGATTTATTGTCTATTTTCTTTATTATTGTTTTTACTTTTATAATTTCCGCGTTAATTAACTTAGCTTGCTTGTTTTTTGTTTATAAAAAGAAAATTAGTAATATCTTAAGGAGTGATATATGAAAAAACATATTTTAATATTACTTAGCTTATTTCTTCTAATCTATTTAATTGGTGGTATTTTGTTAACTAGTTTTTTTGTTAGTCGACGCCATATTTCGCCTGAGCTATCAAAAGAAAATCCCAAACAAGATATTTATATATTCCCATTTTATCGAGGCGATATTTCTGAATCTATTCAATTTTATGGTAAATATCAAAATCAAGAAATTGTAACTCAGGAATTTTATTCTTCATCTAAAATTTTAGTTAATATAAATGATAGTATCAAAGTTGGAGATTTAGTTGCAGAAAACGTCTTTAGTTTATATAACGGTGTTGTTATCGGAATTTTCTTAATTTCTGAAAATAATTATAAACTTACGCTTAGTTGTCTAGATGGTGGATGGGTAGAATTTTTAATTAATAGGGATGGTATTAATCCAAATATCTTTCTTAATATGGAATTATTAATTTCCATTAATCAAGATAGTTATTCTTCATCTATTAGTAATATTGAGTCATATGATGATTACTTTAAAATAAAAACTAATAATATTTTACTTAAACACATGGCTTCTACCAACGATTTAGCTTTAATATATATTTCTCTTGTTACTCATTTTGATGTGCTCTATACAAATATTATTTATATTAAGCCAATTACCAAAAATACTGCATACATAGAGATTGTAAGAAATAATCAGAAAAGTAATATTCTTATTTCATATTTTGTAGTAAATAATAAATTTGCTGTTATAACATCAGATAATATTACTATTTATGACAAAATTTTATTATAGGATCAATTCATTAATTAAAAAACGATTTATTTTGTCTATAATATTAATTGTGTTACTTTTTGGAGTTTTTACTAACCCAAAAATGATTAGCCAATTTTTAGAAAATGACAGTAAAACTTATTATATAGCCACATATAAAATTTTTCTTAACTACTTTTTTACAATTTTTATTATTTTTTCTATTGCTAATATTTTATCTCAGACAAAAGTTAACATAACATTAATAATTATTGTTCAGCTTTCATTAGTTGCTTCTCTTTTTTTCCCAATCGTAAAATATGATCAAGCTATCTTTCTTTCTTTTTTTAATAACATTTTTAAAATAATTTTAACTATTTTTATAATTATATTAAATTTTGGCCAATTTTTCAATAGTCACAATATAAATACTTCAAAGATTGGACACGATATTTTAAGTTTAATTTTAATTGCTTTGATAAGTTTTCCATATATATTTTTTCATAGAACTTCACTAGTTATTTATACTTCAGAGGATTTTGGTAGTATAAACCCTCTAATTAAAAATTTTTCAATTTCGCTATTTTCTAATAATCATTTGATAATTGATTCATTATTTTTAATTTTACTGGTTATCTTATATTTTATTAGAAAGATATTAGTAAATGACCGTAATTTGTTAGTAATTTCCTTATCCCTAATATTGTTATTTATCGAAAGAAAAATGACTATTATTTCCAATAATAGCTTTATATTTTATATTCTTCCTGACTCTCCTTGTTCTATTGGAGCCTTCCTTATTTTAATATATGCTTTAACAAAATCCAAATTAACTTATTCTTTTATAATATTCATAAATCTTCCGCTTGTTTTATTCAATGTTTTGTTTCTATATACTGGGACTAGTAATAATTTATTTTCTTATTATTCCTTTGATACTATCATGTATCATATATATTTAGCTTCTACGGGATTTTTATTGTTTACGTTAATTCAACAAACTTCTTTTCAAGATTTAAAAAATTCTCTTTTTCTCTTTTTAGTTTTTCAGCTAATATTCCTACTTTTAGGAGTTATGCAAGAAATCATCGAAAAAATTACCAATTTAGATTTTATGGCTGAAAGTTTTTATGGCTTTGGTTATATGTCCTTACCGTTGATTGGAAGTATTTTTAAAACAAATATAATATATTTTAATTATGTAATCAATGTTATAGTAATTTTTATGGCAATAACTATTATTACAACGCTATTTTATTTTATTAAAAAGAAGTATGACAAGAACATGCAAATAAATATTACTCCTTATTTTTGATTTTTCCCATTTTTTGCTGATAATTCTTAAATAAATCCTCATTAGATATTTGGGTATATTTTTGGGTTGTCTTAATACTCTCATGACCCAAAAGCTCTTGAATAACTCGTAAGTCTGCACCATTCTTTAACATTTCGGAGGCGAAACTGTGCCTAATCATATGTGGGTGAATTTTATAAGTTTCCCCGGTTTTTTTAACCAAGGAAATTAATATTTTTTGTAAACCACGCACTGTTAAAGGATCTCCATTCTTATTTAATAAAAGAATATCACTAAAGTTTTCTTGACGCGATTTATTAATTAAAATAACCCGTGTATAGGCAATATAATCTTGCAATTCTCTCATTAATGGAGTTGTTAAAGGTAGAAGACGATCCTTAGAGCCTTTCCCATGAATAAGAATATCTCCCCGGGAAATATTAATATCTTGTAATTTAATAGCGGTAATTTCCGAGGCCCGAATTCCTAAAAGAATTAACATATCTAAAATTAAATAATTACGAATATTCAGGGGAGTATTTAAAATAATTGATTTAAAGAGTAACTCAATTTCCTTATTGTCAATTCTTTTAGCCAGGGGTTGATCAATTTTCACTGACTCAATATTTTCAAAAACATTAATTTCGATGAAACCCTTTAATTTAAGAAAGCGATAAAAACCCCGAAGTGAAGACAGCTTTCGAGCGATGCTTCGATTGGTTTGTTTTTCGTTATCCCGTCCTTTTTGCTTTCGCAAGTATCCCAGATATAATTCCACTGTTTTTAAACGTTTTATCTCTAAATAACTTTCACAAAAACCTTCTTTAGTAAAAAATAACTTAAAATCGCTAATATCTTTCAAGTAAGCCTTAATGGTATACATGGAATAATTGCGTTCATATTTTAAATAATCAAAATATAAATTAAGATAATCTACCGATTCTTTCAAGGTATTCATCGATTTGTTGGATACTTCTTTCATAATAAAATTGATTACGAAGATCTCTTTTTTTAATACTTACTTCTTCTTCCACCAGCATAAAATTAGCATGCATGGGCACAAAGGTTTGATTTGGACAATTTAAATAATTCGCCAATCCTCCCATAATCGTATTACGACTTAAGGGGATAATAGCCTTGGTTTTTAAATAGCTATACAAATAGCTGGCCGCTAAAATTCCACTAGAGGCACTTTCCAAGTAGCCTTCCACTCCAGTTATTTGTCCAGCGAAAAATAATTTAGGAAATTCTTTTGATTGATAATTGGATAAAATTTTGGGTGAATTAATATAGGTATTTCGATGATAAACCCCATACCTGATGATTTCCACATTTCTTAAAGCGGGAACCAATTTTAAAACTCTTTCTTGTTCTTTAAAAGCTAGACTAGTTTGAAAGCCGACAATATTATAAAGTGATTTATGAAAATCATCTTGTCTTAGTTGAATAACTGCTTCTGGTCGTTGATGGTTAATTTCGAGTCCGACTGGTTTTAAAGGACCATAAAGGAGCGCTTCATATCCTCTTTTAGCCAGTACTTCGACTGGTAAGCAACCTTCATAAACTCGATCAAAGGGATGATTATTGGCTAATTTGGCACTAATTAATGCTTCATAAAAAATTTTATATTCATCTTTCGAAAGCGGACAATTTAAATAACTAGCAACTCCCTTATCATAACGAGCCTTATAATAGGCTAAATTTAAGTCAATACTGGATAATTTTACAATCGGGGCCACAGCATCATAAAAATATAAATCTTCCTCAGCGCTTTTAATGATATTTTTGGCTAGATAATGAAAGAGGGCATCACTAGTTAAAGGACCGCTACAAACTATCGTATACTCCTGCAAATCAAGGCTAACCACTTCTTCGCGAATAACTTCAATCAAAGGATGATTGATAATCATTTCATTCATCTTCATCATAAAGGTTTCGCGATCAACAATTAAAGAGGTCCCCCCTTCAATGGTTGACTGATTGGCTACTTGCATTACTAATGAATCAAATTTTTTCATTTCGGCTTTTAAAATACCACTGGCATGATTTAAACTTAAATTTTTAAATGAGTTGGAACAAACTAATTCGCCTAAAAATCCCGACTGATGAATCGCTGTTGATACCTTCGGACGCATTTCATAAAGTTTAACCCCTATGCCTTTATTAGCTAAAAACCAGGCTGCTTCACAACCAGCTAAACCCCCACCAATAATCTGCACACTAAATTTTTTTGGCATATTTCACCCCCAGGGCTTGTGCATAATTATTGGGCACAATTTTTCTTTTTAAAATGGCATGAATAATCATAATATCCAAAGGAATTTTAAATTGCATGATGATGAGAACGAAAATAATTCGCAGATAAACGAACTGTCCGAGATGAAAGATAAGATATTCTTGTTCAAATAAAGTGATAATAAAATCATAGGATTTTTCTAGTTTAATCGTCCCTAAAGCAACATTCCAACCCATTAAGACACCTAAAATAATCGTATTAGCTAAACTGACGAGCAAGTGAGTGAGGATTTCAATACCAATCAATCCCCCAATTTTGTGTTTATGATAAACATCTCTTAAAAGACCAGGAATTAAGCCCCATAGGACCGTAGTCACGATAAATAGAGGATCCCATCCCGGTTGATAAAGACAACTAGAAACATCACAAATAATTCCCGCTAAAACTCCCGCCGTGGGGCCAAAATTTAATCCAATAATTATTAATGGTAAATTATGAAGGATTAGACGATTGTTCGATGCAAAACCCAAAGCAAACATTCTTAAGACCACACTCAGCGCACATAAGAGGCTAACAACCATAAAATCCCTTAAGTTTTTACTTTTCATGATAGCCTCCAATCAATAGCCGTTAAATGATGACTTAATAAGTAAGCATTTGTTTTAGAAAAACATTTGGACTGAAAAAAAGAATGTCGCGCACTTAAAGGGGAAGGGTGTGAAGAAGAAATAACTAGGTGTTTAGTCTCATCGATATATGATCGGTAAGTTTGGGCGTTCTTCCCCCACAAAATAAATACTAAGTGTTCTTTTTCTTGATTTAATAATTGAAGATAGTGACCAACAAATATTTCCCACCCTTTATTTCGATGAGAAAGCGAAATACCTTCTTGGGTTGTTAAAATCGTATTTAATAATAAAACACCCTGACTTGCCCAAGAGCTCAGATCACCACTAGAAGGACGTGCTAAATTTAAGTCGTTACTATATTCCAAAAAAATATTGTTTAAACTTTTGGTTATCCTAGTACAACTAAAGGCTAGTCCACAGGCATCTATTTTATTAGGATAAGGGTCTTGTCCTAAAATAACAGCTTTGGTCTGTGCAAAAGGAGTTAGTCTCCAGGCCTTATACCAGTCTTCTTGAGCTGGTAAAATTACTTTTTCTTCTTTATCTAAAAAAGCATCCAGTTGTTTTTTATATTCTTTTTCATTTTCTGTTTTTAAAAAGTCCTCAAAAGTCACACTAATATTATATAACAATGTTGACTTAATACTTAATTCTGGTTATTCCAAAGCTTGCCTAAAAGCAAATCTTCACTTAGTTTTCCAAGTTGTTTAGGGCTTTCTTGAAAACCATTTTCAATCCAATTGGTAATGGTTGTGCAGACAATACTCATCACTTGGGAAGGAAGATATTTATAATACCAGTACTTATCCTCACTTAAAACTAGTCGTTGATGTTTTAAGTAAAGCTCTTCATCAACAATATGTTTGGTAATATATTTTTGAGCAAAAAAGATTAAATCATTATCGTAAAATATTTTTAACCAGTCTTGATGTTTGTGCAAAAAAGAATATAAACCAAAAAAAATCATCGCATAATTGCCTTCATCTAAATTAATATTTTTAACAAATAGCTCAAAAGCTCGATCTAAAATAAAATAAATAATATCTTCTTTACAATCAAAGTTACTATAAAAGGTTTTTCGAACAATTTTCGCCTTGGCTGCGATTTCACTAATGGTTAAATTACGAAACAAATAACCATTTTTCAGCAGGCTAAGGAGAGTGTTCATAATGCGAGTTTGGCTGCGAATGGCGCTAGGGTTCTTTTGTATCTTATACATCTGGTTACTTTCCCCTAAAATTATATCTCATTTTCACAAATTAAGAAATAATATGTATAATATTGATATGCAATATAGACTAATCGCTAGTGATTATGACCACACTTTAACTGGTCCTGACGATACTGTATCCAAGACCAACTATGATTATATCGAATACTACCTGAAAAATGGAGGATTTTTTTGTATCAATACCGGTCGTGAAAAACCTTCCATCTTTAATGTTGTGAATAATTCACCTTTAGGAAAACTTGATATCATCATCTGCTCTCATCAAGGAGCCCTCATCACGAGAGCTAAAACGAAAGAAGTCTTATACAAATCCACTCTCAAAATCGAAGATGTCCTCAAAGTGATGAACTACTTAAAAACAAAAACTAATCAAGAATCTTTTGTTTTTAGTGAAGATAATATTATTTGTGAAAAAAGAACTAATTTTATTCAAGATTATGTCAAGGTTCTCAAAATCTCTACCCCCATTATCCAAGTTAAATCCTATGAACAATACTTTAAAACAACCGCCGATCTACCGATGAAAATAAATGTTACTAGCTCGAAAAGGGGATTAAAAATTATCATCAAAGAAGTCTTAGAACGTTATAATCTCACCTTTACCGACATTGGATATTCCATGGCGGAATTAGTGGCCCCTAACACTTCAAAAGGGGAAGCCCATAAATTCGTTTGTAATTATTTGCATATCCCCCTCGAAAACTCGGTTGGCATTGGTGATTCACAAAATGATATTTCCTTAATTAAAGAAGCTGGCTTAGGAATCGCGGTGGATAATGCATGCAAGGAATTAAAAAGTGTGGCGGACTTAATTGTCATAAATACCAATCATGATGCGGTGGCTAATATTATTTATAAAGTCGTCAAAGGTACCATCTAAAAGGAGCAAAAAAATGGAACGCAAATTTGTTGTTGTCAAAAAATATCAAGATTTGAGTATTAATATCCCTCACCGTCAAACTTCTCATTCGGCGGGTTATGACTTAGAAAGTGCGGATAATTATACCATTAAACCCCAGGAAATCGCTTTAATCTCCACTGGACTAAAAGCTTACATTCCGGAAGGAGAAGTTTTATTAATTATTAGTCGAAGTAGTCTTCCCCGCAAATTGGGTTTAATGATTCCTAATAGCATCGGTGTTATCGATGCCGATTATGTCGATAACCCCGATAATGAAGGAGAAATTTTTATTCTAGTTTATAACTTTACTAACCACCTAGTGCAAATTCTCAAGGGTGAAAGACTAGCCCAAGGAATCTTCACGACCTATTTAAAAACCATCCCCGATCATAGCTATGCTAATAAAAGAGTTGGAGGCTTTGGTTCCAGTGACCAAAATAAAACCAAATCATGATCCTCACCATTTTGTTTAGTCTCTTCATTATTTTATCAGCCCTCGCTTATAGTTATTTTTTCATTCATCAGTTAAGGTTAAAGTCCCTCAGGGTTTTTCAAATCGTGCTTTCGGGACTTTTTATAATCGATAGTAGTTTATTAGTAATTGCCTTATATACCTCTTCGGATTTTACTCAATTTGGTTTTCTCGCCACTTCTTTAGTTCTTTACTGTATTTTAAGTGGTTTTATTTTAAGTTTTGTTTTCACCACGGCTAAGCAGATTAAAATTGTTTTGCTGGTTTTTAGTGCGATTTTTTATTGGTTCCTTGTTTTAAAATTAACTTTTGAGCGGCCTGTCTATGAGTTATTGCCTTTAAATGTTTGTAATATTGTGGGAGTTTTGATCATTCTGCGAGCCTTCTATAAAAACAACTTTTTCGATTCTTATATTATGTGCTTCGGTCTTTTAGGAGTTTTCGCCAACTTCTTTTTAGGTGATTGGTTTTCCTACAAAGATCAATTTTATCATATTTATCAAGGAACTGTCGTCGATGCTAATATTAATGTGGGTAGTATTACTTTATTTTCCTTAGGTGGACAAGTTTTTGAATCCAATATGGTCCATAATCTTTATGCGACTTTTTGTATTTTTTTACTCCTGTCTAAACAAATGAGTTTTACTCCTAAACTAGCGATGAAGAATTTCTTCTGGATTGTCCCCTTATATCTAATTTTAATCTTTACCAATCAAATTTATAAATTTAATTTTCTCTATACCAGTCAATGGCGAAATCCCCTCAATTTTATTTATCAAGCTTTTTTTACCAAAACTGGTTTCTTCCTCGGTCGCTTTCAAATTAACTTACTTTATGATTTGCTTATCATTGGTGGGTGCGCCCTCCTCTTATTTGGATTATCTTTTTTTCTAAATTTTATTAATTTAAAATTTATTAAAAAGACCACACTTGGTAAGTTAACATTAATTGGCTAATGGAATCCATTCGTAATATTTATAAAATTGGTTATGGACCATCTTCTAGTCATACTATCGGTCCTAGTAAAGCCTGCCTCTACGTCAAGCAGAAGTATTTGAACGCTACTTCCTTTGAGGTGATTCTTTTTAATTCCCTTAGTTTAACTGGTTTAGGTCATGATACCCTAACCACAATTTTAAGAATCATCCCCAACTGTCAAATTACCACTAAGGTTGACAAAAGTAAACATCCCAATTACCTCATCATTAAATCATTTTTAAATGATCAACTGCTCGGCTTAGATGAATTCGAATCCGTGGGGGGCGGAAAACTTAAAATTAACGGGGTAATCGAAAGTTCTGGCCAAGAAACTTATCCCCATCAAACTTTTACCGAAATCAAAAATTATTGTTTAGAAAATCATTTGGATTTATATGAATATATTAAAAAATTTGAAAGCGATCTAACCTTCATTGAACCAATTTTTCAAACTATGCTCAATAGTGTTAAAAACGGTTTATCCAAAGAAGGTTTCTTACCAGGAAAATTACTCGTCCAAAGAAGAGCTAAAGAAATGTATCATACCTTCATGAAAAATGATTCCCGTCGTGGATTAATTAGCGCTTATGCTTTTAGCGCTAGTGAAGAAAACGCTGCTGGTGGTTTAATTGTCACCGCCCCAACCTGTGGAGCCTGTGGAGTCATACCATCATTGGTTTACCATGCCTATCACAATAAAAAACTCAAAAAATCCTTAATTTTAAAATCTCTTTTAGTAGCTGGTCTCATTGGTAAAATTATTGAAGTCAATGCTTCCATCAGTGGAGCCGTTGCTGGCTGCCAAGCCGAAATTGGTAGTGCTACGGCGATGGCTTCAGCGATGTTATGTTATATTGACAATGATTCCATTGAGGTAACCGAATGCGCTAGTGAAATAGCCATCGAACATTGTTTAGGCTTAACTTGTGATCCGATTATGGGTTATGTGCAAATACCTTGTATTGAAAGAAACGTCTTCGCTAGTTTACGAGCAATTGATTGTGCCAATATTGCCAAAGGTATTGTTGGGCAAAGGAAAATATCTTTGGATATGATTATCAAAACCATGTATCAAACGGGGCTGGATATGATGAGCAAATATAAGGAAACCTCTAAAGGGGGATTGGCCAAAGCCTATTTAGAAAAAATTAAAAACGATAAGTAAAAAATTTTTCTTTAAACTTTTACCTAATAATATGGAAATTAATTATCCTATACAATAAGAAAATATAATGCAGTTTATTAATTAATAATTTAAATGGTATCATTAAGCGCTGAGGGATATTTTCTAAAAAGGCATTTAAATAGATTTTTTTTCGGTACTTGATAAAAATCTTAGCATAAAGAGAAATACTAAAATATCTAAACAGTTATTTCAAACCAACTTACATAACCTTTTAAATCTACGAGAAACA
>JAITXJ010000034.1 GCA_031284745.1 Acholeplasmatales bacterium
CAAGAAATTGCTGGAAAAAGTGAAGTTGATGGAAGTTTGGAACTCTTAGACATTGATTCAGTGACCATAAAAAAGAGTTCTTATGCCATCCATGGTAAGGTTATTACGATACCAGATGATTATCAATTAGTCAAAGGCGATCGGGTCTATTTAAGTGGCCCCTCAGGAGTTGGAAAATCAACTATTTTAAAATTATTTCCTCGCTTTCGTGATTGTGATTTTATTCAAATTAATGGTCACAACCTTGAAGATTATTCTTTAAAAAGTTTAAGAAAGAAAGTATCCTATCTTGCTCCAGATACTGCCATCATCCCCTTAACTTTAAAAAGCAACCTTACGCTAGCGGTTGAATTTAAAGATGACAATTCGCTCTTTAATCTCATGGACTCGGCAGTTTTAAAACCGATCTTGGTAAACAAGAATCTGGATACTTTAATCAATGAGGGGGGAAGTAATCTCTCCGGTGGTGAGAAACAAAGGATTGCCCTGGCTCGTGAACTTTTGAAAAATACTGATGTCTTACTGCTTGATGAAGCGACCAATAGTTTAGATGATAGTTATTCAGAATTAATTATGAAACAGATCTTTGAAAAATTTAGTAATAAAATTATCATTTTAGTATCGCATAATGAAGATTTTAGAAATTATTGTCAAAAAGAAATAAAGCTCAATATTGCTACTCCTGAACTTTAATTTCTTAAACTATTAAATACTGATTCTAGTAAAAGCAATTATTTTTCCCTTCATCGAGATCTTTAGAACTTGGTAACCATAATTTACGAGATCTTTTATATAAAGTAAAAAATCATGATCAATGGGGCATCCCAGAATATTTTGTATTTAACCCAACTTAAGTTGATAGTTTGTTGCTTGCTTCTAGATATTCCCAAAGAGGAGCATATTTGCTCATCTTTTCGTTTTTATACCTTGGATATTAATTATATTGTTCGTTAGCGATAAATGCCTTAATAAAGACTTTAGGGACACTAAAGGCTGGGATTAAATTATTGATAGTTTCACGATTTAAAGGATGAGTCATATGAAAATTGAGGGACTTTTTATTATCAATAATCGCAATATAACAAAACTTTTCAATCAGGTGAAAATAAATTAAGCCTTTAAAATTGTTCTTGATATCTAAAAATGCTTGACGCATCTCGGGATTTAAAAAGTTTAATACCTCAGTTGACTCTTCGCTATAAATGTTAAATTTTTTACTAAATTGTTTATCTGCTAAAACTAACTTTTTTTGATGCGAACTTTTTCTAAAGGGACCTTCACCTTTTTCAATAACTAAAATATCTAAGGAGCGCTTAGTTGGAACATTAATGATGAGCATTCGACCTTGGGCACAGTCGCCATTACTATTGCTACCATTTTCCCAAAGAAGAAAGTCCGACATTTTAAAATCCACCCCATGATATTGGCCACTTAGCAAATTAGAACTTTTAAAGCGACCTGGTTGCGTAAAAAATTTAGAATCTAAGACCTCATTTTTTTCTAATCCCTTCGTGGTTTCAAAAATAACTTCTTCAGTATAAATATTAGCAATGATTTCTCCGGCCAGGCTATCAAAGACTAAATTTTTAAATTCTCTTACCTTCTTATTTTCAAAATAAGCCAGAATAAAAAATCCCGTCATTAGAAGTAGCCCTATCATAAGGGTTATAAAGGGCCAATCTTGTATAACGATAGTTGAGGTACTAATTTTAACAATAAAAATGATGGCGGGAACCCCGAGCATTAAAAGGGCTAAGGTATTAAACACAATATTTAGATAATAATATTTAAGATGTTTTTTTCGTTCTAATTCTAAAAAATTTAAATCATTTGTCATATACTAAATCTCCAATGTTTTTATTTTTACTAAGGGTAATAAGCGGATCTATGGGTTGGTTGCATAATAAGCAATAAAGGCGTCTATAAATGTTTTAGGAACCAAAAAGCTAGGAACCAAACTATTTATTGTTTCCAGACTGAAGGGCTTCGTAATAGATAAATTAAATGTTTTTTTCTTATCAACAATTGCAACATAACAAATGTCCCCAACTAACCGAAAATAAATCCCACCGCTAAATTGCTTTTCTAAATCTAAAAAAATGTTTTGCATTTTATTACTTAAAAAATGAAGAGCCTCTTTCAATTCGGCAGAATAGACATTAAATTTTTGATTAAATTCTGCATTGTCCAAAGACAATCTTTGAAGAAAATTATGTTTATAGTTGCCTTTTCTTTCCATGACATTAATAACCATTGATCTTTTAGCGGGAAGTTTCATAATTAACATTCTCCCCTTTGTTTTTATAACATTATTTTTATTAGTATCCCCAGCGGTGTTATTTTTTATTTCTAAAAGAAAATCGGACATTTTAAAAGCTAAACCTTGATATTTCCCCATTAATAAATTGGAACTATCATAGCCAATAGACCTTTGAAAAAAATCTGGTCTAGAGATTTCCTCCAGGTCTAATCCTTCATTGGCGTTAAATACCACTTCATTTTGATAAATATTCCTGGTGATGATCGGAAACAAACCATTTAAAATATCTTTTTTAAAACTCTTTACTTGTTTTCGAAAAATACGATATAAAGCATTAAAAATAAAACAAAGAACCGTTCCTATTACTAAAAATAACATATAGATTCTGCCTACCAAAGCTGGGCCCACAATAATGATTCTAATAATAATCATTACCACCGGAACGACTATTGCTAGGATGGATAGGATTAAAAAAATAAGATAAAAATAATAAATGTAGATCTTTTTCTTCCGAATGATTTCTAAGGAATTTAAGTCATTATCCAAGGCATTAGGTTTTGGTGGATGAGGGTTTATTATCATTATTGTTGAAGGTTGATATTTATTATTGGATTATCCGCGACTTTAACTAATATCATTAATCATTTCTCCTAAGATAATTATACAATAATAAGCATTTAAGATGAAAATGTTGTTTGATATTTTTTAACCAATTGATGTTAAATATATTAATTATTAACTTTATTATGATTACATTTACATCCTAATCTCCTAAACTGATAAAACTAAGGATTTTTAGATGCTTTGATCTTGCTAGAAATTTTTTGGTAAATGTTACTAAATAAGTTTTAGCTCATCGAGTTATTTGTTGATACTCATTGAGAAGTTATCAAACTTACTTGAGAAATTTAGTGTTTAATTTGCTCACTTCATTATCTAAGTAAGCCTCAGAGATATTAAAACACTTGAGGATATCAATTTGCGGATTAGTTAGTTTAAAACGAATATTCCATTGTCCTTCTTTATTTTCAATAACAATCTTTCGTAATCTTGCAATTAAAGTATGAAAATTTTCATCCAGATATTTTGGGGAATTAAAAAATGGTTTGGCCCGTCGAAGGATTTCATTTTTTAAAATGGTCCCAATGAAGGCACAGAATAAACTAGAATTAAATTTTAAATCATGAAATAATTTACTATCTTGAATATTATAATCATTTTTAACAATATCAAATAAGTTGTCGACCTCTTCTTTTTGTCGGATGATCCGATAAATAATTTCATTAGAACAATTTAAATCATTCGTGAGAATGATAAATTTACCTAATTTATGGCTTTGTTCGAAAATATAGTTTAAGTTTCTTTGAATAGAGGTAATTTTTTTCTTTTCATCGAAATTAATGATGAAGTATTGATATTGGCTCATCCAACTTTCATACTTCTTATATTTACTTAAGATTTTTTCTTGAATATTTAATTTTAAATTAAAATTTTGCTCTTCTACCTTCCTCTTATTTTGATCTTCAAAAACCACCAGTCTTAGGTTAAGCCCAAAAAAAGCTTGCGTTTCTTGACTCATGGCCCAGGCATTAAAGTTTTCTAACCTTTGGGAAGGATCCTGCGTATTGATGACATAATTGGAATATTGGTTAATCGTTTCATTATCGGTTTCCTTGCAGATAATAATAAATTTTTCTTTATTGAGGGCCTCGAGCATTTGTTTAGAATTTAAACCCTTATCCGCCACCACAAAGATATTACTGAGCCCCCTTTTAAGGCCATAGCTGGTAATATCCTTAATGGCTTTGAGTGGGAGCATATATCCTCTTTGATTTTTTGGCCCAATCGGCAAGGATGTCATGGTGGAAATAAAAATAGAGGAATTAATTTTAATATTTTTATTGTATTTATTATAATTTGATAACTGTAAAGGATGAGATGGATCATAATAAGTGGTATCTAGGTATAAAGCAATCGTATCCGCTAGGGGATCATTTTTGCTGTATAATTGCTTAATCCAGTGTTTAGTAAACTTTTCCATATGTTCTAAGGTAAGTCCACTTTCTAATATTTGGGAAATCGTAGAGGTCGTGATCACTTGTTTTAAACCACTATAATTATTGGAACAAAAGTATTCAAATAAGTCACTATTGCTATTTTGTTCCATAATCAAATATTGTGCATAAGCTAAAATAATTTGATAATAATCTTTATAAGCATTTTTTAAAGCACTTAAACAACCTAAATCATGGGCTATTTTATTTAATAATAAGTAAGGACCAAAGGAAATTCGATCATTAAATCCTTCTAAAGATTCCTTTTTATTTTGGTTATTTAAAAAATAAGTTTCGTAGTTTTTATTGGGAATCATGTAACCATCCATTTCCATAATTGGTGTCCCAATGATTTTTAGGGTTGGTTCAATCCTCTTCTTTTTAGAAAAATCCCAACCATGATTTAATAAATAAAAGACATAGGTATATTGACCTCTTTTAGAAATTGTAACATTTTTAAGGGGTATTTTCACGGGTTTAATGTTTTGATTATTAATTTTCGATTAACCTCCTTACAAAAATATTATAACACGAAAATTACTTAGCCTTACTAAATAAAGATGTTTTAACAACAAAATATCTTCAATTTAGGAGTCATTATTACATTTTTCGCATTACATTATATTAATAAAAGCGGGTAAATTGCTACTATAAGTATTAAAGTATTATTTATTTTAGAAGATATTATTAGTTAAAATAATGAATAAAAAAAGATAATATTTTGTTAAATTAAAAAATAAATAATGGATTATTATTAGAGTAATATTTAGTAAAAACATGATAGTAAAGACAAAAAATGCAGTTCTTTTTTTAAAACTAGAAAAATAATGTGATATAATTATTGTTGGGTAGAAAGAAATAGTCGTTTTTCAAGTACTTTAAAAACCCTTAATATTCATATGCATTAAATTTATTAGACTATCATTTCTACATCCAATAGAATTTCTCATAAAAGTTTTTTTAGATTTATCTATAATATAAAAAGGAGGTTTTTTATGTTTTTTAAAAAGAATTTAATTTTATTTATTTATTTAATGTTTTTAACGGTCGAGGTGGCCACTATTTTACTCTTTGGATTAACCAGCCGGACCCAAAGTAAGAAAATAAATGTTTACTTTGACACCAGTGGTGGTACACCACTAGATTCTTTATCCTTAACCCAGGGAGAAAGAATTGATTTTAAATTAGAAGTAGCCAAAGAAGGATATGAACTG
>JAITXJ010000041.1 GCA_031284745.1 Acholeplasmatales bacterium
TATTATTATATCACTATTTCAAAAAATAAAAAATTAATATTAATTTCCCCTGAGAATGTTCATTTGAAGAGGAATTAGCCTAACTTACATAGCCGTGGTATGGGTAAGACGAAAGAAGATAAAATAATTATGGTAGCTGATTAAAGCTTAAATTACTTTACAAATATTAATAAATTAATTACAAATAGCGATGGATATCTATGTAACTAAGCAGTTAGAAGCTAGAGGGAAAAACATCAATAATGAATTAATCTATAAATACAAATTAAAAGCAAAAAAACATAGATTTATCGATTAATAGAATAATAAAACTTTTGATAAAAAAATTCACCAAATATTAAAAATCACATTGTTTCACACAACAACTGCGTAAGTCGGGATGAAAATACTAATATTTATTACAATATATATTTGTGATATAATTTTTACAATGAGATTGTAAAAAGCAAAAAACAACATAGTATTTATTTACATTCTCTAAAGGGGAAATATCATTAATGAATAAAGTTATGCATAAAAAATGGGGTTTATTACTAATTTGTGCTTTAATGGTGCTTTTATTTTATATTTTAATAGGCTGCGTAAACAATGGCACCGCTACTAAGTATTATACAGTTACTTTTGAAACCAATGGTGGGAGTAGCGTGCCTAGCGCGCGGGTACTTGATGGTGATCATGTTTTGAGACCAACCAATCCCATTAAACAAGATTACACTTTTGTAAATTGGTACTCTGATATTGATTCAGCGATACCATTCGGTTTCAATTATGATGTAGTCCATTCAGATTTAACCTTATATGCCAAATGGACACGAAAATATATGGTTACTTTTGAAACCAATGGTGGAAATAACATTCCTAGTATTTATGTTAAAGGAGGCGCTAAAATTTCCAAACCAATTGATCCCATAAAACAAGATTATATTTTCGAAAATTGGTATTTTGACATTGAACTAACAACAACAATCAATTTCAATGATTATGTTGTCAATTCAGATTTAACCTTATATGCCAAATGGGATACCCAAAATATGGTTACTTTCGAAACCAATGGTGGGAACAGCATGCCTAGTATTTACGTAAGAAATGGTTCTAAAATTACCAAACCAATCGACCCTATAAGACAAGGTTACATTTTCGTAAATTGGTATCTTGATATCGAACTAACAATAGTTATTGATTTCAATAATTATGTTGTTAATTCAGATTTAACCTTATATGCTGACTGGATAAAAAGTTATGATGTAACTTTTAATACAAATGGAGGGAGCAATATCAACAGTTTGAATATCCCCGAGGGAAGTTTAATCGCCATACCAACAGATCCTTCAAAATACTTATGTGAATTTGTAAATTGGTATAGCAATATTGAATTAACTGATTTGTTTGATTTTAATACTCCTATTTACGACAACATGACCATATATGCCAAGTGGGTTGTTATCCAAATCGAAATTACTTTTATTCCATCAGCAGGTCAGAATGTTGTCGCGGTCTATTCTATTGGAAGTAATGGGTATATTAATTATATCCCTACAAGAAGAGGCTATACTTTTGATGGTTGGTATTTAACAACAAGTAGCACTAACATCCAAAATGGCCCATTATATACCAACACAACTTTATATGCTCACTGGATCACTGGGGAATATCTCTATACCGTTTCTGCGAATGAAATAGCAATTACTTCATTTATTAAAAATAGCGAAACCTCAATTAGCGTTCCTACTACGATTAAAGGGATAAGTGTTACAACTATAACTGGTGGAGCATTTCTTAATTGTACTTCTATCAACACGATAATTATTCCTAATTCGATAAATGAAATTGGAAGTGGAGCCTTTAAAGGCTGTTCATCGCTTGTTAATATTACGTTGCCATTTACTGGACAATCAAGAACTTCAACTTTCGCAGATGCTTTATTTGGCTATATTTTTGGTTCTACTTCTTATACTGGTAGCACAAAAACTACTCAATATTATAATTCTAGCTCTTCCGTGGATAACTATATGCCTACTTCATTAAAAAATGTTTCCATTACCGATATTTCTTTCATCGCTGATTATGCTTTTTATGGTTGTTCTTTATTAACTTCAATTACAATTCCTGCTAACGTAATGCTAATTGGCGCTTCCGCTTTTGGAGGATGTGCAAAAATTGTTGCTTTTAATATACCTTCTTCAGTTACAGCAATAGGCGCTTCCGCATTTGCTTCTTGTAGATCATTAACATCCATTGTAATACCTTCTTCAGTTACAGCAATAGGCGCTTACGCATTTGCTTCTTGTACTTCATTGGTATCAATTGTAATACCTTCTTCAGTTACATCAATAGACACTGGGGCATTTGCTTCTTGTACTTCATTGGTATCAATTGTAATACCATCATCGGTTACATCAATTAGAGGATCTGCTTTTATTTATTCTCCTAACTTGGTTATTTTCTGTCAAGCTAGTTCACAACCTAGTGGATGGGAATCTAGTTTTAACATAGCTGACTTTTCTATTTATATACATGTATATTGGAACTTTAGGGAGTTTGGTTCAAATAATGAATTTGACTACTTTATTTCGAATAATGATAAAGCATATATATTAAATTACAAAACAAACTCTACATCCTTAGCCATTAGCACGATTGATGATTATGAAGTAGTGTTTATTGGGTATAAGTCATTTAATAATCACACCTCATTAACGTCTATTGTTATTCCCGATTCGGTTACTTATATTGAAGGTGGAGCATTTAGTGGGTGTTTATCATTAACCAGTATTACCCTGCCATTTGTCGGCCAATCAAGATATGCAAGTAATGAGCTATCATTATTTGGATATATTTTTGGTACTTCTACATACACTGGCGGAACACCAACTACCCAATATTATAGTTCCAGTTCTTATGTTATTAACTATATTCCTATATCCTTAAGAAATGTTGTTATCACTAACACAACATCAATTAATTATGGGGCCTTCTATAATTGCATAAATCTCACCTCAATTGTAATTTCAAATTATGTAACAACAATTATTGGAAATGCTTTCTATAATTGTGTAAACCTAGTTATCTTCTCTGAATCAAGTGTCATACCTAGTGGTTGGAACTCAAGCTATAACCCAAGCAATAGACCAGTATACTTAGTTTCTCAGTGGCACTATGACGCAATAAGTGGACTTCCGACTCCTAATAATTAAACTAAGTTTAGATGAGAAAGATTTTTTAACGAAAAATCTATAATATCAATTCCTTCGTATCCGACTTCGAAAGTGGTAAAAAAGAAATTTTCATGTGTTATCACAATCTTTTAAAACAATGCAAAGCATAAGAAAAATATATTAGTGGTGCCAGATCACACTAATTAGACTTATTTTGTGAGTAATAATTAACGAACATTAAAATATTATTTCATCTTTTAGATACTCTTCTTATGAAAAGTAGTTTAGGAAAAAAACATAACCTTTAAAGTATTAATCTTATTAGACAATTGCTGATGATTATTTCTAGCGCACCTAATCTTTGATTGCTTTTTGGAGAAGTTATGTTTGGTAAAGGTATCCATTGTCCTCAACCATTATCATATAAAAGGAATAGGATCAATAATGAATTAATCTATAAATACAAATTAAAAGCAAGGCAACATAGATTTATCGGTTAATAGAATAATAAAACTTTTGATAAAAAAATTTCACCAAATATTAAAATCACATTGTTTCACACAACAACTGCTTAAGTTATGTTATAACAAATAATCAGGCAAATAGTCTTAATTTGATTTCTTCTAAACCAGTTTTTAAAGTGCTAGAGTAATAAATAATGCTATCATTGAATTGACTTTCCAGGAGTTTTTTTTGCTTAATTCTTAAAGAGGGAATGACTTTATCATACTTTGTACAGATGATGATGATGTCATGATGAAGATCGCTTAATAGCTGGTAAAAGCTCTTATCGTCTTTGGTCGGACCAACTTTAAAATCAATCAGTAAAATAACCGATTTAAAAGTTAAATGCAAAAAGCTATCCAACATTTGTTTAAATTCAGCGATTTGAGTTTTACTACGCTTCGCCCAACCATAGCCAGGAGAATCCAATAAATATAATTGATTATTGACTAGATAATAATTCATATAAGGGGTTTTCCCGGGAGTAGAGCTGACTTTCGCCAATTTTAAACGATTAGCTAAAGCGTTGATAAAAGTACTCTTGCCAACATTACTACGACCGATAATTAAAATACTGGGATGGTCGAGCAATTGCTCTTGAGGGTCGGTAATCGATTTGACGAAAGAGACATCAAAGGTTTTCACTTATTTAGAATTTTTAAAAGCATGTTCAATAACTTCAATAACATTGGCTACTAAACTAATTTTTAATTTTCCTTTAACTTCTTCGGGAATATCCACTAAATCTTTTTCATTATCTTTAGGAATCAAGATCTCTTTTAAGCCACTACGCACCGCCGCAATCGACTTTTCACGTAAACCACCGATCGGTAAAACTTCTCCCGAAAGGGTAATTTCCCCGGTCATTCCTAAGAATGATTTAATAGGTTTTTTGGTAACGGCGGAATAAACCGCGGAAGCAATGGTAATTCCTGCGGAAGGACCATCCTTAGGAACGGCACCTTCGGGAGCATGAATGTGAAAATCGCTTTCATTAAAGATGACAGGATCAATTTTAAAATAATCCGCCATGGATTTAATATAAGAAATAGCAATCATCGCACTTTCTTTCATGACATCACCTAATTTACCAGTTAAAACAATTCCGCCACGCCCATGATAATAAGTTACTTCAATCGGCAGTGTATCACCACCATATTGCGTATAGGCTAAGCCGGTAACCTTACCAATGGTCTTTTTAGCATTGACTTCATTATGATTAAAGACTGGTTTTCCTAAATAATTACTAATATTAGCAACTGTAATTTGGACCGCAGGAACCTTATCCATCAATAATTCCTTAATAGTTTTGCGAATTAAGGAGCCAATTAATCTTTGCAGATTACGAACCCCCGCTTCACGGGTATAATGTTGAATTAAATAATAGATCGCCTCATCGGTAATACTAAATTCATTACGGTTAGAACCATGTTCCTTGAGTTGTTTATCAATTAGATAATTTTTCGCAATTTGGAATTTTTCATGTTCAGTATAACTAGAAAGCTCAATAATCTCCATTCGATCATAAAGAGGAGCCGGAATATTTTCAATATAATTAGCTGTCGTGATAAAAAGGACCTGCGATAAATCATAAGGCTCTTCTAAGTAATGATCCGAAAAGTTCGCATTTTGGGTGGGATCAAGCACTTCTAACATCGCGTCTGAAGGATCACCTTTATAATCGGAACCCATTTTGTCAATTTCATCCAAAAGGAAAACTGGATTAATAGTCTTGACTTCTTTCATTCCATTGAGAATTCTACCAGGTAGGGCACCAATATAGGTCCGACGATGACCACGAATTTCCGCCTCATCTCGAACACCACCTAAAGATTGCTTCACAAACTTTCGTCCTAAAGCTCGGGCAATCGAAATAGCAATGGAGGTTTTACCAGTGCCTGGAGGGCCGGCCAAACATAAAATAGTCTGGGGATTCTGGCGGGTTTTAATCTTAACCGCCAAATATTCGATAATTCGATCTTTGACCTTTTCCAAGCCATAATGATCTTCATCTAATTTTTGTTTAACTAAATTTAAATCTTCATTATCGGTACTTTGAGTACTCCAAGGTAAATCACAAATAAAATCTAAATAATTGCGAATAATATTAGATTCTGGGCTTTGCGAGGAAGTTGAAGAATATTTAGCCAATTCTTTTAAGGCTTTTTCTTCCATAGAAGCAGGCATTTTAGCATCTAAGATTTTCTTGCGAATATCTTCAATGTCCTCATCCTTTTTCACCTTATCTCCTAATTGATCTTGAATCGCTTTTAATTTTTCCCGCAAGATATATTCTTTTTGGGCATCACCCATCGAACGACGCACAGCATCTTCAATATCGCGATCTAAATCCTTGGAAATTTCCATCTTTTTAAAATCCCTTAAGATCAATAATAAACGACTGTTGACACTTAAAGTGTTGACATATTCACCAAGTTCGCTGCTCGATATGGCCAATCCTGGGGCTAAGGTATCAGCTAAAGCTCCCCCGGAAATGGTTTCAAAATTAATATTGACCGCTTTATAACGATCAAAGCTGGGATCAGCCATCCGGTCATGATATTCTTTTTTAACCTTCTTAATCAAAGCTAATTCTTTTTCAACATCTTCATGAAGATCTTTAACTTCAATTGCTTCGACCATATAGGCGGATTCAGTGGTTAAATAATCGACAATTTTTACCCGACTTTTACATTCGACACGAATTTTATAAAGACCATTATTACGAGCGATCGTTGGTGACTTACGCACTAAAAGACCATATTCTAAAAAATCATGCTCCGTTTGTGGAAGCTTCGAGGGATCCTTTTGAATTAAAATAACTAGTCTCCCATCAAAATTATTCGTTGCTTCTTCAACGGCCTTAATTAATTGAGTATTTTTGTCATCTAAATCAATGGAAAAATTACTACCTGGTAATTTATAGCCTTCACAATAAATAGCTGGTAATACTTGCAATTCGATATACTTCTTACTTTCAATTATTTCTTCCATACTTCTCCTTTGGCACTCTACCATAATTAGTGCCAAGAATATTATATCATTTTTTTAAAATTAACAATAAAATAAATGACTTACCATTAAATATTTAGTAGTTGAGGCATCAGGTGATTATTTGCTTAATCTAATTAAATCATTTTTTTTACCATTATTGGTGAGGAGTTTCGCTAGTGAAATAATATACTATGTGATACATAATATTATACGAGGTATCATATGGAAGTCAATGAAACTAGACTAAAAGTATAAAAATGGAATATTGGTTCTTTGTAATGGCAATCTTAAAAGGCGATCCCAGTTATGGGTATAAAATTGTCAATGACTTAAATGATTATTTAAGTATTACCGAGTCAACATTATATCCAATATTAAGAAGATTGGAGGCAGCTGGTAAACTAAGCACTTTTAATGAATTATTTCCAGGAAGAAATAGAAAGTATTATGCACTTACCAGGGATGGAGAAATTGAACTAGAAAGATTTATTAGCGAATGGGATGACATTAGGAAAATTAGTATCATATTATCTAAAAAGAATAACCAAAAGGACTAACTTTTGGTTATTCTTCACTGCTTTGACCTCTTCGTGATAAACAATTACTATTTTCGTTTGGCTTAGCTTTTTATAATATAAATATCATCAATCGTTATCCATCTTCCATCACTATTTATAAAAAACGATAGAAAGCTAATTGCTAACAAAAAAAGCTTCTTTGATCAGAAGCTTTTAAAATTTAAACTTTCTTGGCCGAAGTAAGAATTAAATTCAATACTTTTGCATGTCGGACATCCGCAATGATTTCCTGTAAAGAAATATTTTGACGAATATCTTCTTCACTGGTCTGGTATTCGCTAGCAAACTCTTTGACCTTTTGGGTAATTTCTTCTTCTGTTGGAATAAACTTTTCGGCATCCGCAATGGCTTCGATAACTAGGGAACTCTTTACCCGACGATAAGCTTCATTTTTTAAATCCTCATCGAGTTTTTCTTTCGTATTACCAGTAATTTTTAAATACATGTCTAAATCTAAATTATATTTTTTAGCTTGTTCTTCCACAGAACGATGTAAACGATTAATTGTATCATCTAAAAAAGAATCCGGAATATCACCTTTAGCATTGGCTACGGCTAAACTATAAAGGGTATTAACTACTCTTTGGTCTTCGCTCTCTTTTTTTTCTTTTAAAGCATTATTGCGCAGATAGGCCTTGAGTTCTTCTTCACTATGAACACCATCTATTTTTAATTCTTTAATCAAAGCATTATCCAAAAGAGGATATTTTTCAATCTTAATTTCATGAAGTGTCACCTTAAAATTGGCCTCTTTCCCCGCTAATTCTTTAGCATGGTAATCATCAGGAAATTTAACTTTTAAATCTTTTTGTTCATTGACCTTCAAGCCAACTAACTGTTCTTCAAAACCCGGGATGAATTGATGAGAACCAACCTTTAATTCATAATTAGAGGCCTCTCCACCTTCAAAAGCTACCCCATCAACGGTGCCTAAAAAATCAAAAATCGCGGTATCACCGTTTTCCAAAGCGGAACCTTCCGCTTTTAATTCTAAAGAAATTTTATCTTCTAATAATTTACTAAGAGCGCTTTGAACATCTTGATCACTAACACTATAATTTTCTTTATTGACAGTTAAACCTTTATATTGACCCAGAGTAAACGCTGGACGATTATCGATTTCAAAACTAAAGGTAAAAGCAATAGGACCATCCGAAATCTTAGAAACATCAAAATCTTCCACCCGAGGGGCATTATAAACGAAGACTTCTTCTAAATTTACCAGTTCATGATATTTATGATTTAAAACATGGTCAATCGCCTCATTTAATAAATCTTGACTACCATAATGTTTCAAATAAACACTTAAACTTAAAGTCTCATTACGAAAACCATTAACCAAGATTTTTTTGGACTTATTGGCTTTTAATTGTTCTTTTAAGTGTTCAAAACTATGGTTCATCGCATGATTAAATTCCTCAGCGGTAACTTCATAAAATACTTTAGTGGTTTTTTCTAATTTTTCGATATGGTGATAACTCATTATTTGTCTCCTTTTTGGCTAGCAGCTTCTTCGTTAGCCGGCTCATCTTTTGAGCTAGTCTTGGCGCTCGAACCCTTTTTAAAGATTTTCTTGGTACTTGTGCCGATAAACTTAAAGAAAGATGCAACTTTCCCAAAAACAACTTTTTGGTAAATGGTTAAGAATTCTAAGGCCACTAACAAGCCAATGGCTAAAGCGATACCTAAAAAGCCATAAATCCATGGAGCCACAAATTGATCACTGACTAAATCTTTCACAATATAAAAAGGAATTAAACTTAATAAAGACAGGATAACTAGACTGATGGCATAATAATACCATTTAACTTCTTTTTTCTTAAAGAAGGTATATAAACCAAAAAGGATAACAACCAAAATAATAAGAATTTTAAAAATTAAATAGATATAACTATTGGTTAAATTGATTGAACTGTATTCAGTTAAATCATACCAAAAATAGGCGCTGGTGGTGTTTTTAACAATATCCACTGATGTAAAAAATATAACCCACATTAGAATCGGTACAAGCACGAAGGCTGTATAAATTATTTTCTTTTTTAAACTCATGATAACTCCCTTACAAAAATAAACCATTTAAATTATAACACTTTTTCTGTTATAATCCATAATGTTGTATAAATAATTGCTCTTTTGCATAATCTAAGAGCTTTTTATGATAAAATTGATAAGCAATTAAGAATTTCAGCGGAGCCACGTTGGTCTTAAATCTAATCAATAAAGCACTTTTAACTTGTGGGTAAATAATAATTTGTCGTTTGCCTTGGATGGCTATTTTAAAGGCATCATAATTTAGATGATATTCATCTTGTTTAAAAGTGATGTCAAAACCTTCACTCGTAACTCTTAATTTAATTATTCCTACTTTCTTCTTTCTTAAACGCTTACTAATCATCAAAAAGCCTTCTTCTTTAAATAATAGCGAACCATCACTATGTTCATCTAAAAAATGTAAATAATCCATCTTCACTTTAGCATACAATTCTTCCATGCTATATTGTTTTTGATCGATATTTAAATAACCCCACTCATCATAAAGGAAATCTTCCCCACAACTATGACAATGTAAGTAATTACCTTGCGAACTAGTACTAAAAACCTCACCACACTTAGGACAAACAAAAACTAGTCGTTCCAGTCCTAAGGCCCGATTTTTCCCCCGATAAATATTCATTTGTTCTTTTTGAACAACGTAAGCATTAATATCTAAACTATCACAAATAAGTTCATAAAGTTCTTGGTCACTTAACTTGTCATAAGTGCTATATTCAACCACACTACGTAATTGATAGCCACACTTCCCATACTTCTTCGTTAAAGACCAGCGATTAGTACAGAAAGTTAGACCATAGGAATTAATAAAGACAATTGGTAATTTAAGCGTCCGAATCAATTTAACAATACTGGGATTAATATAATTAGGCCGGCCAATATATTCGGTGTTCCCTTCTGGGAAGATCCCAATGCTGCCACCTTCGTTGCGAATTCTTAACATCTTTTTAATCGCTCCCGTATCCGCTAAGCCCTTGGATATCGGAATTAAATTAAAGAAATATTGCAATAATTTGGAAGCGAAGCCGAGGTTGAGGATTTGTTCGGTTGCGACAAAATAAATGGGCGAGCGATAATACATTTCAATAAACATCGGATCAATAGGCAGGGCGTGATTAGACAAAAATAAGTATTGTTTTTTTCTATCAATAGTAAAAGGAATAATTTTACCGATTTTATATTTGCTCAATAAAAAGCCCTTGGCTAGAAAGCTCAAGATCGGTAACCAAAATTTATGACGTTTTAATACTTCCTTATTCTTACTCACATGTATATTATATTACACTTTTTACTTTTTTAGAAAGATTTGCCATAGGGGTACCTTTTAAATAAATAAATATCTCTAAATTTTTTTCTCCCATTAAGGATATTTCGAAAAAGGGGATTTTTTCTTGCAAATAATTAGTAATTAATCCGCCAAAATTCCTCCTTTAGTCAATCAGAGAAATAAAAATTGGCTTTGGGAGAAACCTTGCTTTCTTGGTGATATTTTATTCAAATATTCCTTTTTTTGATAAAATTATAAAGAGGTATTGTTATGGAAGAAAAAGTATCAACTAAAAACGGTTTCAAAGGAGTTCTGGATTGGCTATATATTCATCGCTTAATCGTTATTATCTTAGGGGTTATTCTTTTAGCTCTCATCGTGGTAATCGTTTTATATGCTTCCATTTTTTCGAATACCAGTAAAATTTCCTTTACCACTCGTAGCGAAGATGCCAAGCTAGAATATGTCAGCGATTTTACCACTTTAGATAAAATTAATGAATTTGACCTAAGCTATGATTTTACCAAACAAAAAAAAGTCAATGGCGACAAAGCTGGTTATTATACCTTTAAATTTACCACCCAAAAGACTTCTTCGACCATCGATTACATTCGCGTTACCGCTTTAGTTCATAGTAACTGGGTCAAAGATTATGATTATCTTTCCAGCCAAAGCACCCTGCCAATTAACGCTATTCAAGCCACTAGTTTAGATATCACCGTCAATTACGATAAAGCCCTACCAAAAATGCCGATGCTCTTTGTTTTTCTGAAGCATCCAAGTGTCTATTTTAAAATTGAATTAAAATATAAAGAAAACCCCGATATTAAGTACTTCTATCTAGAGGATACGAAAATATTAGGAACAACACCAACTTTGGGCTTTGAACCCAATAATTAAAAAAACTATCAAAAAACAAAAGAGGAATGGAAATGCAAAAATGTCAGGAATGTGGGTACGAAAATAACGACTCAAGTAAGTTTTGTAGTTGTTGTGGCCACGAATTTAAAAAAAATGTCAATCATAATTGTGCTAATTGTGGTAGTGTTTTAACCCCAACGGCGCTTTTTTGTGAGCATTGTGGCCAGCGGGTAGCTCAAGATAACCACATTGATGAGCCAGTGATTGTGGCAGCACCAGCACCAACTAAAGCTACAATATCACCAAAAACTAACTTAGCTATCAGTATAGTAGCGATAGTCGTCATTTTTGGGGGCTTTGCACTGATCTTCCTGGGACTATTTTTAAATTGGATTGCTATTAGTAAAAGTACTCAATCACCTTTTTATAGCGACTATATTAGCTATTCGACCAACGCTTATATGTTTGTCATTGAAGACATCTTGGAAATCAATATTGGAAAGTCTTCGATTGGTGAAATATTTTACCCGGTCAATCAGATAATAAGTTCCTTTGCAGGTGCCGATTTAACTAGTATTCCACTCGAAACTATTTTGGTCATCGCTTGTTTAACAGTTCCATTTCTTTTCGGAGGCATTGCCCAAATACTGATTTTATTATTAGTAATTGCTGGGGCCATTAGTTCCTTAATTTTAATTTTAACCAAGAAAAACTTTATTAAAAGTGCCTCGACTATCGCGATCGTTATTTTATTTTTAGCTATTTTAAGTTCAATTATTATTGGTAGCATTGGGATTGGTTTAATAGTAACTTTGATAAGCAGCGCTATTATGGTCTTTTCTTTAAAGGTCTTCGAACTAATTTTAGACCCTCACAAACCACCAGTAAAAACCTTAATTCCCAATTTTATCGCCGCGGGAGCTCTCCTAATTAGTACATTTTTATTCTTTGGTCTTTCGCGATATATTTTATCAGAAAGTGGTGTCACTCTCAATTTTGGTGGACTAGGAAAATATTTAATTTTAACCCTTGCTAGTGTTGGAGCCGAAACTTCCGATTTAAGTTTTATGGTGAACTTGATTATCTTTAGTTTCGTAATTATCTTTTTATCGATTTATTTAATATCTAAATTAAATAATTTATTCAAAAATAAATTAAAAACCCACCATATTATTGGATGGTTTTTGTTAGTTAGTTTAATAATTTTTACGATTTCTAATTTAATTGATGGTTATAAGTTAATTAACATCATTAGTGGTGATGATTATACAAGCGTGCCCATTACCTATGGCACAACTGTTTATGTAGGGGTCTTCTTATTGATTAGCCTCACTTGTGGCTGCATTCGTAAAAAAACACCGCAAATTAACGCTTCTTTAAATACTAATTTTTAAATTCTCTCAGATTCAAACCACTGGCGTTGATAGGCCTAAAATATGATAATGTAAGTTATCACGATTTAGTTACCACTCCGCCACAAAGACTACATCTTTTTTCATGTGAATCCAATTTTCCCCCACAAAACCGGCAATAATGATCGGTAGCATTTTTAACGATATCGGCACTCAATACTAAACCATCGTTAGTTTCATTAACAGAATATTCAACCAAATATTGAACAAGGAGATTAGTGATGATGGGGATAATGGCTTTTATTTTGAGGTGGGCATTGCGAGCTAGTTGATCATAGGATAAAATTCCTTGGGTAATATTGCGGGCAATTCCTATTTTTTGGTCATACTTCGGATACATCACCCAAGCAATCGGGACCAAATAGAAACCACCAACAACTATCACCACTCCAGGAATCCAAACATAAAGTAAACTAACAACAAGACCCACAATTAAAGCAGCAATTCCAATGATAAAAACGCTGGTCCCTAAGAGACAAATTCTCAAGTATTTACGTTTCTTATCAATTAATTTCTCCATTCTCTAAACTCCTCTAATATTATATACTAATCGAAAGAACATAATGATAATTAACCTTCAAAAGAAAAGCCTCTAATTTTAGAGGCTAAAGGTTATTTATATATTTCTTTTAAAAGTTTTTCTTCTATTTCGTGAAAAATTTTTGGATTGCTGATTAAATACTCTTTACTAGCTTCGCGTCCCTGACCAATTTTTTCGCCATTATAAGCATACCAGGAACCGCTCCTATCAATGATTTTGTATTCGGAGGCTAAATCAACCAATTCCCCTTCTTTAGAAATGCCTTTTCCAAAAATTAAATCCACGGAAGCACTTTTAAAAGGTGGAGCTACTTTATTTTTAACCACCTTGATGGTGGCCTTGGTACCAATTAAATCCGTGTTATTCTTAATTTGTTCCCCTTTACGGATTTCCAAACGAATTGAAGAATAAAATTTTAAAGCTCGTCCACCGGTCGTTGTTTCGGGATTTCCAAACATTACTCCCACTTTTTCTCTAATTTGATTAATAAAAATGACCACTGTGTTAGTTTTGGAAATAACCCCACTTAACTTACGCATCGCTTGACTCATCAAACGAGCCAAAATTCCAATGTGAGCATCTCCCATTTCCCCGTCGATTTCCGCCTGAGGAACCAAAGCAGCGACGCTATCAATCACAACTAAATCAAAACCACCACTTCGCACTAATTTTTCGACAATTTCCAAGGCTTGTTCGCCACTATCTGGTTGGGATAAAACTAAGTCATCTAAATTAACCCCTAAGGCTTTCGCATAATGAGGATCAAGGGCATGTTCGGCATCGATAAAAGCAACTAATCCCCCAGCTTTTTGGGCTTCGGCGATCGCGTGTAAGGAAATAGTGGTCTTTCCGCTGGATTCTGGGCCAAAAATTTCCACAATTCTCCCTCGTGGGTAACCACCAACCCCCATGGCTAAGTCCAGTAAATAGGAACCACTCGAGATTGTTTCCACCTTGAGGTCAGATTTTTCCCCCAAAAGCATAATCGCGCCTTTCCCAAATTGCTTTTCAATATCCTTTAAGACATTTTTTAATATTTCTTCTTTCTTTTCATTCATACAATCTACTCCCTCATTATATATTAGTTAAAATAATCCATTTTACTTATTTACATACTTTCGAAAAGATGATCCTTGGTTTTAATAAAGTAATCAATGCCAGATTGCAAAGTCAAAATCACCGTAAGGAAAAGTAAAACAATACTAACGATCCCAACATTCCCCACAAAAGGTAAGACTCCTTGCATCGTATAAGCTCCCAAACCAAATTCATTAAACATGATAAAAATGATCGTGATCATCGTCATCGTAGTTTTTAACTTTCCAAAAATGGAAGCAGCAATGACAATATTTTTATTTGCAACCACTAATCTAATACCACTAACAATAAACTCTCTTAATAAAATGACCAAAACAATCCAAACTTCCACATAACCTAATTTTACTAAATATAATAAAGCGGCGATTGTTAAAAGTTTATCGGCTATCGGATCCAGAAATTTTCCAAAAGTTGTTACTTGATGATTTTTTCTGGCTAAAAAGCCATCTAAAAAATCCGATAATGAACCAATAACAAAGATAATAGCATTAATCAATTGCGCTAAGGATAAATTAAAGAAACCAGTTAAGTAATAATTATTCAAAAAGGGAATGTAAGCAATAATGATGATGATAGGAACTAAAATAATGCGAAAAATCGTAATCTTATTTGGTGTTGTCATATCGTTAATTGTAGGAAATCTTAAAGTTTTTAACTAAAATCGAATTGGCTCCCGTGGTTCCAGCAAAATATAATCCACAAGAACCAAAGCTATTTTCCGCAATACTAGTCGAAAATTCAATTTTTGTTAAAAGTTTTAAATCTTTTTGCACATCCGTTTGCTTCTTATCACTGGTTAAAGTAGCTTTCACTAAATGCGATTTAGTTTCAATGGTAATCGTACAATTTCCGACAAACGCCGAAGTAAGTTGCCTTTGACTAATCAAAATGGATTTATTGTTAACTAATTTAATTAAAGAACATTGAACCGACTTATCGGCAGCTACATTAGCGGTAATTCTTTTAATTCTTAAAGCATAACCACATTTGGATTCAAAATCATACTTAAAAAAAACATCTAAATATTGAGGAGCCGCCCCAAAACCTTGACTACCCGTTTTATTAGGCAAGAGATTTAAAACCAACTTCATATCACGAGCATACTTTTTGTAATAGAAAAGATGACCAAATTGACTAGTGGCGATTAAACCATAGACCCCTAAATGAGCATAACTGGTACCTTGCTTATAAGTAAAGGCATCCTCATGAACATCTAATTCATCAATCTCGAAAGATTCCGGCATCTTGGCGACCTTCATATACCAATTATTGTCTTGATAATCGGTCGTTTTGAAGATTTCAATCGTCGAAAAATCGGGATCAATAAGTTTACCAACTTGCGAGGCCGATATCAAATTATTATAATATACTTCCTGTAGTTCACCATTCTTATGATGTTCATATTTCGGTGAAATGGACGCAATTATGTAATAATTAACATCAGCCATCGAAAGCCGATAAGCTTGGGCGCTAGTCACTTTCGAACTAGCCACTACCGTAGCATCGTCTAACTTATTAGTTTTACTACGGTACCAAGTAATATTACTAGCATCAACCAATTTAGAATTTGATAACTTGTAACTAAGAATGAGGAAGTTAGCTTTGTACTTAATAACCGGAGGTTTTAGGAAGGTTGGTACAAAACTCGAAGAGGGAGAAACAATTACCGAAGTGCTCATCACGATATTATTAGAAATTGCTTCAATGGGAATCGAGACTGGTTTTAATAAGAAATTATGTAATTGTTTCAATGTAATTGAAGAATTAGTTTTCGCCACTTCTTCTAAAAGATTAATATCATAAATGAAATTAAACTTCTCATTGTTATTACGAGTTATCACCGCTTTAATTTCGATGCAATTGCCTTCATAATTAACTTCAAAAATCGACTTATATGGATAGATGACGTTGGAAACAATATTATTTGGATTCCAATTATCTTCCCCAGCTAAAAGATTTAAGGAGTTATATTCTTTATTATTTTTATAAGCGACCAAAGTATTAGCATTTAAAATTGTGCTAATAAAGGGATTTGATTTACTAACATGAACTTCTTTTTTGTTGAGAGTAACATTATGTAAATAATTGATATTTTTGCCTGTTGGAGCA
Organism: Acholeplasmatales bacterium; assembly: GCA_031284745.1. GTDB lineage: Bacteria > Bacillota_I > Bacilli_A > Acholeplasmatales > Acholeplasmataceae > JAITXV01. The sequence continues at coordinate 16,572 of JAITXJ010000041.1, forward strand.
AATTCCCACTCAATGTTTTTATAACCCCCATTAAAGTCTACATCAATTAAGGCCCAAGCACCACCGCTTTTTGAAAAATAAAGGGTTTTAAATCTCTTATCTTGATTGACAAAACTACAACCAAAAAAAGCACAAATATCACTAGACCCATGATTAGAAAGATAGGTACCGTAAATGTTAAAAACACAATTTTCAAAAACATTAGTGGCCCCATTAGCAATCGCGTTATTGGTCAGTTGAAAAGTACAATCTTTAAAATAGGCTCTTTTAGGTTCAAAATCTGCCATCAAATTTAAAAAACCTACAAATGAACAATTTATAAAACAATAACGATCGCCATTCCCACAAATAGTTTGGGCTTGAACTAAATTACTTGAACGCTTCTCGACATTTTGCATCGGATCACGTTCATAAACTAAATCAAAATTACAATAATTCCCAAAAGTAATGTTCTCCGCTTTAAAGCCACTAGATAGGCCAATGACGCTCCAATTACCCCGTGAACCCAAAGTATGTCCCCGATTACCCGCGATGACCACATCACTGGCCACCTTGGTCACGCCGATAAAACTAATATTTTGTTGTTTAAAAGTTATTCCCACTAATTGGGGGTGTTCCGGTGTATTGGCAGGCGTTGGATCTTTATAATCATCGGTCCAATAAACTCCTGGAGATATGTAAACTGTCGAGCCATCTTCAAGGGCTGCAGCTAAAGAAGATAAAGAATCAAAATGAGTGGCATCCAGTTCCTTTTTATTAAATTTCTGATTTAGATAGACCTTTTTCATTATAATAATTTAATCTCCCTTAATATTCTATCAATTATTTTAATTATCGATAAAGAAAAGCTAAAAGTATTGATATTACTTTGAATTTGCTTCGTTCTTAAAAGGTCACAAAAGTGTTTTATTTCATAGGCCATATCCGGTTTATTGATCGGGGTGGTTTCATAAGTTAATCGACCTTGATGGTCATAAACTTTAAAACTTTTCCCCTGCGAAAAATTATCGCTATTGATGTAATAATCATCAGTATGAATATTAAATTGTTGGTAATGAGCACCAGTCGGGCTGCCTAAAAAGGAAGTTGATAAACGTGCAGGCACTCCATTTTTAAAAAGCGTGTAATCAATTCGCACTTCCACTTCATTAATTACTTCAAAGCTATTTACCACAATATTATCGGGCTCTTGATAGAGTTTGACATAATAAGCTAATTGATAACAACCAAGATCATATAAAGAACCACCACCTAATTCTTTCTTCCAGTGGCGGGTTTCGCGGTTACCACTTTTGTTGGTATAAAACAAAGAGTCCAAATATTTAATCGGACCATATTGCTGATTTTCCAATCGTTTCAAAAGATCATTAAAGCCATCATAAAAAGTAAACTTCATCGCTTCCATAAAAAGTACTTGATTTTCTTGAGCAATTCGGACCAAATCAACCGCCTCTTCATATTTAAGGGTGAGTGGTTTTTCTAAAAGCACCGGAATTTTATGAGACAAATATAATTTAGCTGTTTTATAGTGATCAGCACTATTATTACCGACATAAACGGCATCGATTTGTTTATTCGTTAAAACATCTTCATAAAGACCGTAATAGGGAAAATTAAATTCTTCACTAAAAAGTTTAGCTCGTTCAAAAGAAGAAGAGTAAGCGCCAATAATGGATACTTCATCAGCCAAGGCACTCCGACAAGCATTAATAAAGGTGCGCGTAATACCACCTAAGCCCACGACGGCCAGTTGTATTTTCTTAGCCATAAACTTCCTCCTGCGATAAAAAGAACTGGTTAAATAGGGTATTCTTGGTTAAGGGATTTTGGCACATAAGATTCTCCTTTTAATTAGTAGGCAACTGGTGCCCCTAGTCAGAATTGAACTAACACTTCAGCCTTACCATGGCTGCGTTCTACCATTGAACTATAGGGGCTTTAAATAGATTATACTATAATTCGCAAATTATTGGTTAAATTATACATAATTTAAGCCTAAAAATTTCTTTCAATTTAAAATTGGGGAAATATCCAAAAAAATAATCAATTCCTCGTTTGTAAAACCACCAATCTATTAGTCACTTAAATGTAGTTTAGAAGCCCACTTCCTTCTTTTTTTGCAGGAAAACAAATTAAGCAAACTTGGAAGATCTTAGCTATTAAAAAAGTTTCCAAAAGACTTCAAAGCAACCATCATGACCCAAATCAGAAAAAACTTAACTATTTTTCTTCTTTTGAGCGTTGGCTAATTATCGTTATATTACTTTTTTATTATTATTGTGCTATAATCATTCTCGTAGCATATTTATATGTTATTTAGGAGTAGTTATGACAGGAACAGTAAAATGGTTTGATTCAAAGAAAGGCTATGGATTCATTTCCGATGCCAATGGTAAAGAGTTATTTGTGCATTACAGCAATATTAGCGCTTCAGGTTACAAAGCATTAGGTGAAGGCGATAAAGTTGAATTTGACGAACAAGTTGGCAAAAATGGGAAACCATTTGCGGCTAACGTAGTAAAACTATAAAAGTTTTCTCCTCTTCAAAACCCCTGATCAACCGATGAGGGGTTTTTATTTTGGCCAAATCGACCAAATTAACCCTAAAATACCCATAACTTTATCCTAATAAGGATATTTTGATATAATTTAAGCATGATTGAAGTAGGAAAAATTAACAATCTCAAAGTAAATAGAAAAACCGATATTGGTTACTTATTAGAAGACGAAGAAAAAAATTCCGTCGTCTTGCATTTTAATGATGCCGATAATCAAGAAGTATTACCTAATACCAACTTAGATGTCTATATCTACTTAGATTCCAAAAATCGGCCCAGTGCTAGCCTCCAAAAACCCCTCATTACCTTAGGTGAAGAAGGTCTTTTAAAAGTGGTTAGCGTCTCCGCTTTGGGAGTTTTCGTGGCTAATGGGATCAAAAAAGATGTTTTAATTAATCGTAAATATTTAAAAATGCCCGACTCTCAGTGGCCGATAGCCGGAGATTATGTTTTGTGTGTCCTGAAATATGATGGCTACCTCTACGGCGTTCCCCTCATGGAACCCCATCAAGAACAATTAAAAACCTTGAGTGTTGGCGATCAGGTAGCTGGTTATGTGACTAAACTCGATCCAGCTGGTATTCGGATTGCCACATTCGACCGGAACATTATTTTTATTCATAAAAGTAATACCCGTGGTGAGCATCGCTTAGGTGAATGTATTGAAGCCACAATTACCGCCATTACCCCGCAAAATACCTACTTAGGAAAAACTATTGCTAATAAAGAAATAGCTTTAGTCGATGATGCTTCAACTTTAATAAGTTACCTAATGAGGAATAATTATGTGATGGATCTGGATGCCAGTAGTTCATCGGAAGCGGTCATGGCAATTTTAAAAATTTCCCGTAAAGCCTTTAAAAGAGCCCTCGGGTCACTATATAAAAGAGGTTTAGTGACTTTTCAAGATGGGAAAACTTACCTCAAACAAGGAGCTTAAAGATGGGAAATCTCGTACAGGAAATTACTTCACGGGAAGTCGATTTTGCAAAATGGTATAGCGATATCGTTTTAAAAGCCAAATTAATGGAGTACTCAGAAACCAAAGGCTTCATCATGTATTTACCTTATGGATATGCTATTTGGGAAAATATTCAAAATTACCTAAATGGAGAATTTAAAAAAGGTGGACGCCAAAATGTTTATTTTCCGCTGCTCATCCCCGAAAGTCTCTTTCAAAAAGAAAAGGACCATGTCGCAGGCTTTGCTCCGGAAACAGCGATGGTAACCACGACAGGCATCGAAGATTTAAGTGAACGCCTCATCATTCGCCCTACTAGTGAAGTACTCTTTTGTGAATATTATAAAAAAGCCGTTGGTTCTTATAAAGATCTACCATTAAAATTTAACCAGTGGTGTAGTGTGGTCCGCTGGGAAAAAACTACGAGACCTTTTTTACGTGGTAAAGAATTTCTCTGGCAGGAAGGTCATACCATCCATGCTACCGCTAAAGAAGCCCACCAAGAAACCCTTGATGTTTTAAAAATTTATCAAAATTTAGGAAAAAACCTCTTAGCAATTCCTTTTGTCACCGGCAAAAAAACCACGAAAGAAAAATTTGCGGGAGCGGAAGAAACCTATGCTATCGAAGCCTTAATGCCCGATGGAAAGGCACTCCAAAGTGGAACTAGTCACTATTTTGGCTCGAATTTTGCTAAAGCCTTTGATATTAAGTATGTGGATAACGCCGGTAATCAAGTCTATGCTTATCAAACCTCCTGGGGAGTCTCAACCAGATTGCTCGGAGCCATTATTATGGTCCATGGAGATGATAATGGTTTAGTACTGCCTCCTGGGGTGGCACCAATCCAAATTCGGATTATTCCAATTGGAAAAGATCTCGAAGTGGAACGCGTAGCGCGGGAGCTACAAAAGAAACTACAAAAGAAATGGCGCATCGATATCGATAATAGCGCTAAAAGCCCTGGTTATCGTTTTTCCGAACAAGAGATGTTAGGAATTCCTTTAAGAATTGAAATTGGCAGTCGCGATTTAGCTAATCAACAGGTCACCATCGCCGTGCGCCATAATAGTCAAAAAATGGCCGTTGCCCTTGGCGATCTAGCAACAACTATTAGTCAATTAATGAAACAAATTCACCATGATATGTGGGATAAAGCCACTTCCTGGGTTGCCGATCATACCTATGAAGCAACCACCCAAGAAGAATTTGAACACTATCTAAACCTTGGTGGTTATGTCAAAATTAAGGTGGCTCCGGACCTAGCCGAAGCAATCATTAAACAACGGTATCAAGCAACAGCGCGGGTAATCCTTCGGGAAGGACTTAAAGGTTATCTTTGTCCTTTTAGTGGCGCCCCAGCCAGTGTGGAAATACTATTTGCGCGAGCGTACTAATGCGAATCCCTTTACCTAATTCCTCAAATTTAAAAGACTTAGGCGGTCTTTATCTCGACTTAAAGACCAAAACTAAGGAAAAACAATTTATTCGTAGTGATCATTTTTTAAGCATCTCTCATGAAGAAATTAACTATTTAGCTAATTATGGGGTCAAAGTCATTATCGACCTGCGAGAAGAATATCAAGTTCGTAAATATCCGGATTTGCTCAATGTCAAACCTTTTATTTATTACAATGTGAGTCTTATCGAATATAATCCTAGCAGCATCGATTTAGCCCAGGGGGTCAGTTTGCTTGATTCTTATTATACCATCATCAACGAAAACTCCAACCGCATTAAAAAGGTTTTTGATGTCATCTTAAAACATCCTCATGATTGTATTTTATTTCATTGTTTTGCGGGAAAAGATCGAACAGGTTTAATTGCCTATCTCTTGTATTCGATTGTACAGGCTGATTTTCGTGATATTCTGGCCGACTATGCCGCAACTTCCATCTACATTGCTCCTTATGTCCAAAAGATGTGTCGCCAATCGGAAAACTTTAAAAAGAAAATCGGTTTTTGGAATTCTGATCCGGACAACTTAATCCAAATTAATAATTATTTAATAAATAAATTTGGTAGTATCGAAAATTATTTATATAGTATTGGCCTAACTAATGCTGACCTTTCAAATATTAGATATCGTTTTATCGAAACTTTAAAGAAATCTTAACTCCATCAAAAGATAAAACATTTTTCAGTTGATGGGCTGAAAGCAGGGATGTCAAAAATTCTTTTTGGTTTGGTGTCAAACGACTATAACCGCAAAGAGTAGCGATTTTAGCCAGTAAGTCATCCAAACTAATATCTTTCACCACTCTTAGAGTTTTTTCAATTAAATCAATAAATTCTCCGGGATCAATAAATTCCAAACCTCTTTTTGAACTACGAGGTCCACAAGCATTAAAAATAACATCTGGGCCCACTAAATAGATAAAATTATTAGCCAAGTGAATCCACTTATCAGCGATCAGACTTTTTAAATCTTCCTCTAAGAGGGCTTCGACGGTGGGGGAATATTTTTGTTTTCCATAAACGGGAGCAATAAATCTTTTTAATTCATCTTGATGCAAAGGAGTGGTTTGACGAATAATATATAATAAGTGGTTTTTAGAACTAGAACTTTGATATTTTAATAAATCTTCATAATTAGGATATTCTTCAAATTCTAAGCGAATCTCTTTTTTCTTTATGGTCGTCGTTGGAATCTTCACACTCTCGGAAACCTTGGGCTTTGGAGAATTGATAAAATCGATAATCTTCTGAATTTCTTTATATTTATTATTATAGTACTCGATAGACCATAAGCGATAAATCTTCCAGCCTCGTACTTGATAAGAATTCTCCATTAAATATTCTCGAACCTTGGTTAAATAAACACTTTGATAATTATGACCATCGATGACCAAACCGAGTAAATATTTATTTTCCAAAGGATCATAAATTACTAAATCTAACTTAAAGTTTGATTCCCCAAAGTTTAATTCAACAAGGTAACCTCGGGCTTTTAATTCGGTGGCCAGATCATTAAGGATCGTATCATTATCAAGCTGAGAATTAACTCTTTGTTCCACCTGATGATTTTTAGCATAATAAATGTAGTCTCTTAAAAAACTAAGTCCTCGATTAAGCGGGGCTTCTTTACTTCTTTCTAATTTTGTTTCCTCAAAAGAATTGATAAAGATGCAATTAATCTTAGCTCTCGTTAAAGCCACATTCAATCGGCGGTAACCACCACTTTGATTCAACGGACCAAAAATTGCCAGATTCAACTTATTTTCTTTATTCGGACCATAACCCACACTAATGATAATCGTATCCCTTTCATCCCCTTGTACGGTTTCAATATTTTTAACAAAGAATGGGTCGACTTTCTGGGCATTAAAGAAAAATTCATTTTGGGGATTTTTTAAACGGTAATTATTCACTCGACTTTCAATGAGACTTTGTTGCTTGATTCCAAAAGCCACTACGCCCAGAGAACGCTTGGGATGATTGTTAATGTGTTGATCGATCTCTTCGATAACTTTGGCGGCTTCGAGCTCATTGGCCGCATTTTCATAAATTCCATGGACATTATAAAGGGTTATTCCCTCAAATTTCGTGGGCTTTAAAGAGGCGGGAAAGGTAGTTAAATTCTTATAAATCTCCTTATTAGAAGGGGTAATCAACTCTTCATACAAAGAACGATAGTGCCAATTTAACATGATAGTATCTAGACCACTCGAAGCAAGGGCCAAAATAGAATCATAATCGTTAACTTGAATTTTATCTTCATCATATTCACTATCGGTATCTAGGGTATCGAAAAAAGTCGTTGGTGGTAGTTGTTCTTCATCACCAGTAATGATTAATTGCTTGGTCCGATAAATAGCACATAGTCCACTTTCTGGTCGTACTTGTGAAGCTTCATCAAAAATTACTACATCAAAATCAAAGGTCGAAGATTCTAAATAACTAGAGACGGCTAAGGGTGACATCATTAAACAAGGTTTTAATTTTAAAATTAAAGAAGCCATTTCTTTAAAAATAATTCTTAAAGGTTTAATATTCCGCGATTTTCGACTTTCAGCTTTCAAAAGTTGAACTTCCATATTTAAATTTAAAAGCCCAATGGTCGAAGGGGCATTTAAAAATAATTGTTTTTTAATATTGATCGCCGCAATCTGTAAAATCAAAGCTTCCAAATTAGCATAGTTTTCTTTGATTTTATCATAAGTAAAGCCCCGGAAATTCTTAAGGCTCTCATTGGTTGACAGATGGTATTCAATGACTAAATGGTAAAAACGTTTAAAGAAGAAATTAATAAAATTATCATGATTAGAAGTCTTGGAGATCGTTTCAAAGAAGGGAGTGATTCCTTGCTTCTTGACTTGTTCAAGAATATAATTATAATAAACCATTTCTTTTAAAGCGCTAGGGTTATCGAGGTATTGTTGAAAAAGATCTTGAAGATTTTGAAGACTGAGATGACTAAAACTAATGGATTTACTCTGAAAAAGATTTTGCAACTGATTTAACTTAACCGTTAAATTTTTCGAAGTTGTTTCCAAAGAACTAAGATCATTTTTCTTAATTTTCATCTGACCTAATTTCAAAATAAAGTCATTACTTAATAAGACCTTCTTATCCAGCACGCCGATTTTCGAAAATTCTTTATATTGTTTAAATAATAATAAATTATGCAAATAGTTGGTTAATTCCGCAAGATTAGAAAATTGAAAATCTAAATTTACTTGGGCTAATTTATCATTAATTTCCGTAATCAATTTAAAATTAGCTAAATCCTGGAAAATCTCGGGGTATTTTCGAGACTGTTTTAAGTATAAGGCAATTAATTTTCGGGACTTCTTATATTCTTTGGAAAATAAACGACTCAGAGCACTATGAGATGAACGATATACCCGGTAATGGTATACCAAGTCCAATTTCAAAATATCCGTTTCATAATGGGCAAACAATTGTTGCTGGATTTCTTCTTTTTGACGATAATCATCAATGATGGTATTAACTTTTGCAATTTGTTCATCCAGATTTTTAATGCTCAAAATTGACTCAGGAGGATTAAAACCCTCTTTTAAAAAGTTTTGATATTGAATTAATAACTCTAATTGATTTAAATTTGGCGAACTCAATAGGGGTAAATATTCCTTATTGCTTAATAAGCCTTCCATTTTATTTATTAAAATATTAAGTTCCTGCAAATCTTGAAAGAAATATTCGATATCTTGGTTAGAATAACTACTGGCTTTGAACCCAGCGAATAAATGATTTAGAGGATCATAATTAATTTCTTTATAAGCTCTTTCTAAATTATTGAGTAAATCCTTAACCAACATAATCTTTTTAAAATTATATTCAAGCGCACCTTCAATTTCAAAATTGTACTCAATGACATTAAAATATTTATAGTATTCATTGATTAAAGTATAGAGATTTTCTTTAATTGGTGAAAGAGGTTGTAAGAGACTAGTTGCATAACTTTCTAATTTATTGACTTGCGTGAGTAAATTATTTAATTGATTTTCATAAAAATTAATTTCCACATCGTTGGCTTCTTGAGCCAGTTCTAAACTATTAACTAAATTCTTAATAAATTCTTTTTTATCTAAGGCATCATTATGTAAAATTAAACTAAAATCACTCAAACCTACTTTGGCTAGGTTATTATAAACCACATCCATGGCTGCTTTCTTTTCACTACAAAATAAGACCTTTTTCCCTTTGGCCACTAATTCACAAATGATATTCGTAATAGTTTGGGATTTGCCGGTCCCTGGAGGACCTTGAAGAACAAAGCTATGGCCGGATAAGGCACTATAAATGGCGATATCCTGCGAAGTATCGCTCATCAAAGGATGTAAGATATTCCGCGGAGAAACCGTCTTTTTAATATCTTCTGGCGCATAAAGGGTACCTTCGTTGATATAACCTTCATAGTCCTTAGCATAAAGCAATTTAAAAAATTTATTATTAATCACCCGATCTTCGTTTTTCGTTAAATCATTGATGATATTGATTTTCGAGAATTGAAAGATCGATAAAAAAATCCGATCATCGATGGCTTGGGTTAATTGGGTAGCAACTAAGCTTTTATACTCCGCATAAAGATCCTCGAAAGAATTATATTTAGAAATATCAAAATTTAAATCAATATTGTATTCTTCCTTGATCTTTTTAATGAAGGTATCATTCAGATTGGCTTCGCTTTCTTTAAAGGAAGCACTATAAGAACCTAAGCGCATATCATAGCTTAATTTCGCCGAAAAAAGCAAAAGGGGACTCTCACAAATTTGGGTTACTCCTTCATTTTTAACTTCATAACGAACGATGCCGGCACTAAAGTATAAAACTCCCAAACCATATTCACTTTCATAAAGATTAGATAATTTATAGAGGCGACTAAGCGTTGATTTTTCTAAGGAAGAGCCCGAAGTAGAATAAAAAGCTCTTTTTTTATTTTTGGCCTGGTAATCTTGAAGGACACTATTAACTTCACTTAATTCGTAGTAATCTCTTTTACCTAAGGCTTTAAAATTGGCATTAGTAATCGCTAATTCTTCATAAATATTTAAAAAGGGGACACTATAATCAAAATAAGAGAAAAAAGTCCCAATGTTCAAACCAGCTAACAAAATGGTTCGCGTCGGCTTAAAACGTAAATTAATTAGAGGGTTGGAAAGAGTCATATTTAATAACTTTTTCTTATATTCATTAAGGATATTAATATTATTTTGATACTTACTAGTTTCATTCATACAATTATTTTATCAAAATTCTCCCAAAGGGAAATTAATTAGTTGTTAATCTTAACCCACAAGGCTTGAGGGAAAAAATATCCACAAATCCCCTTTGAAAAGTTTCCTTGTTAGATAGGACAAAGATGACAAAACAAAAAAATTAGTCGCCAGATCATATTGGTGGCCTACTTGATTACTAATTATCTAGCTATTGATGACAATTTTACCCATTTATGCTTGGTAAGTGCGAATATTTAGTCGAATTGGGAATTATATAATTGACGGTAAAAGCCATTCAAAGCCAGAAGTTCTTGATGGCTGCCTCGTTCAACGATTTGTCCGTCTTTTAAAACGAGGATAATATCCGAGGTTTTAATCGTTGAAAGCCGGTGAGCAATGATAAATGAGGTACGATTTTCCATCAATTTCAACATAGCTTTATTAATTTTTAATTCGGTGGCGGTGTCGACATTGGAAGTAGCCTCATCTAAAATTAAGATTTTTGACTTACTAAGGATGGCTCGACAAACGGTAAGTAATTGCTTTTGACCCTTCGAGATATTAATGCCATCTTCGACCAGAATCGTATCATAGCCATCTTTTAAACTCATAATATAAGAATGAATTCCGACGCTTTGACAAGTTGAAATGATTTCTTCCTCGCTCACGTTTTTATTTCCATAGGTTAAATTTTCTTTAATAGTGCCATAAAAAAACCATGAATCTTGTAAAACCATTGTAAATAAACCCCGTTCGAGATTTCTTTCTAGATCATAAATGGAATGATCATCAACTAAAATATCGCCCTTATCAATATTATAGAAACGCATTAACAAACTAATGATGGTCGTCTTTCCTGATCCAGTGGGCCCCACAATCGCTACTTTCTTGCCTAGAGTCTTTTCGATATTAATATCTTTGAGAATAGGTTTTAAAAGATCATAGGAAAAATCCACATGTTTCATTTCCACATTACCATGGAGTGTTAAGTTTAAGCTAGCTTGAACATCTCTTATTTCTTCCTCATTTTCCAAATCGAGAATGCTAAAGATTCTTTCGGTGGCGGCGAGCGAACTTTGAATATCGGCATAAAGCGAACTAATATTATTAATTGGTCCACTAAAGCGGCGCGAATACAAAATAAAGGACGCCAGTGGCCCAAACATGATGAGTTTAAAGATAAATAAGACCACCCCTAAAATACCCACTAAACCAACCGAAATATTGTTGATGAAATTCGTCGTTGGTCCTAAAACTGAAGAGACATAACCAGCATCATAGGTTTTATTGGCCGCTTCTTCATTGAGGGCGGCAAAACTTTTAACGATATCAGCTTGCCGGGAATAACTTTGAATGGTTTTAATGCCGGAAATCATTTCTTCCACATAACCATTCATCACCCCGAGACTATTATTTCGTAAGCGCATGCGAAAACGAATCTTTTTCGACATCTTCGAAGTTACTAAAACCGTAATGGGAATGGTCACAAAGAAAATCAGTGAAAGCCAAGGGGAAATAATTAGCATCATGATAAAAGAAATAATAATCGTAAAAACAGAAGTAAAAATGGAAACGAAGTCGGTCGATAAAGTAACTGAGATGGCATCGATATCATAACTCATCCTGGCGATTAAATCACCAATTTGCATCGTATCTAAGTTCTTTAAAGGTAAGGAGGCTAACTTATTAAATAAATCACTGCGCATTTTGTTAATGACCTTCTGGGAAACCTTGGCCATAATAATGGCTAGAATATAATTAAACACCGCACTAAAGATATAGAAGCAGGCCATAATAGCGCAGATAATGAGCACTCGTTGAATATCAATATGACTAGCATCAAATAAGCCCAGAGCTTCACCAGTCAAATAAGGCCCAATTAAAGATAAGGCGTTGGAGACTAAAGATAAAACGATGGCTAAAATAAAAACTTTTTTATAATAAGACACATAAGAAAGCAAGCGTAAAAGGGTCTTACGACGATTCTTGGGTTTTTGAAACTCTTTCGTCTGAGAAGAATATTTGGAAGAATTATTATTATTCATCATCATCAACACCTACCATGGCATCGAGTTGAATAGCCGCTAAAATTCGATAATAACTACTTTTTTGCATTAGCTCCTGATGATTACCACAAGCACTAATGGCCCCATCTTCCAGGACGATAATTTTATCACAATGCATGATTGAAGCCACCCGCGAAGAAATAGTAATTTTAGTTGTCTCTTTTAAATTACTTGCTAAGTGATCGCGTAAGGCTTTTTCCGTCACATAATCTAGGGCAGAAGAACTATCATCAAGAATTAAAAGATCCGGTTTCGAAGCAATCGCCCGAGCAATCATAATTCTTTGTTTCTGACCACCAGAGATATTTTTGCCTTTCGCACTTAAATCTTTTTCTTCTAAAGCAAATTCCGCCGAAGCAATTTTTAAAGCAGAAGTAAAATCCTCATCACTAATTGAGCGACCAAAATCGACATTATAACGAAAACTGCTCGAGAAAATGACATCAGCCTGTAAGACTAAACCTACTCTGGAGCGCCATTGGTCAATAGCTAAATCTTGAATATTTTGGCCATAGATAAAAATATGACCTTGCTCAAATTCATAAAAACGCATTAGTAAATTAATCAGGGTCGTTTTACCGGCACCTGTTGGTCCGATGATTCCCAAAGACTCTCCTTTATTTAAACT
>JAITXJ010000045.1 GCA_031284745.1 Acholeplasmatales bacterium
TGTTGTTGCTGCAAAATCCCTTTGGGGAAATTCTTTTGCAATGGCTGGTTTCGTTGCTGCTAAAACTTTTGTAACCTTGTTAGAAAGAGTAGAAGATTTTGATACTCTTACTTGGAAATCTTTTATTGAACTTGCAGAAAGCGAACCAATCGATTTACCTCTTTGTGGTGAAATTAATTGGGGTAATGGTTCTCGAAAAGGTCTTGAAACATTATCTCTTACTAAGTTAGTTTACTCTCCTCAATTAACATTTACAAAAATTCGTGATATTGAAGGTATCGAAGACGTTAACAAAAAATAGAAATTTCGGTATAATATATAGGAGAGTAAGTTATTCTTGCTCTCCTATTATTTTAATTATGGAGTAAATTATGAAAGAAAAGAATGCAAAATATATTACCATTAAACAAGCCCTTAGTAAAATTAAAGATGGAGATTATATTGTTTTAGGTATGGCAGGCAGCGAGCCGCGAGAATTTGTTTCCCATATTCACGAGATTGCTTCGAGGATCAATCGAGTTACTTTAACTAATTGCTTGCCGATAACGCCAGCCCCTTTTTATGTTGATCCGCAATATAAGGAAAAATTTCAATTAGATGGTTGGTTTTATAACCCCTCAATGCGCAATGCTGCTATTCAGGGAAATATTTCTTTTATTCCCAACCACTTACATTTAGCTGGTAAAAAAAGATTTGAATTTCATCGTCCTGATGTATTTGTTGGCATTTGTTCGCCTGTTGATCAACATGGGTTTGTGAGTTTGAGTTTATCAAATGTCTATGAGAAAAGAGCCATCTCATTAGCTCGTGTGGTGATTTTAGAGGAAAATCCTAATTATCCTCGAGTTTTTGGCGATGTGGAAGTACATATTTCCCAAATCGATTATTTAATTAAAACTTCCTACGATGCACCGATCTTATCGAAAGCTGAAGTTACAGAAAAAGACCAAATTATCGGTTCTTATATTGCAAAACAAATTAAAGACGGCAGTTGCATTCAATTAGGTATCGGCGGAATGCCAGATGCAGTGGCCGATGCTTTAATCACCAAAAAGAATTTAGGTTTACATACGGAAATGTTTACCACAGGCGCCATGAAATTAATTAAAGCGGGAGTTATCAATGGTTCCCAAAAGCAATTGTACCCTTATAAACATGTGGCCGCCTTCGCTTTAGGTACTAAAGAACTTTATGAATTTATTGACAATAACCCTAGTTGTTTAATGCTAGATGGTAATTATGTCAACGATCCAGCGATTATTGGTTTAAATGATAATCAAGTTTCGATTAATGCCGCCCTGGAAATTGATCTTTCAGGTCAATGTGCTAGTGAATCAATTGGCTACAAACAATTTAGTGGGACTGGTGGTCAAAGTGATACCGCTGTGGGAGCACAAAACTCGAAAAATGGTCTTTCTTTTATTGCCCTATACTCCACCACCCTTGTGAAAAATCCTCAAACCGGTGAAAGAGAGGAAGTATCTAAAATAGTTCCTGTCTTAAAACCAGGGGCTGCGGTTAGTTTATCAAGAAATGATGTCGATCGGGTGGTCACTGAATATGGAATAGTTAATTTACGAGGAACTTCAATTGAGGAACGAACTAAATTACTAATTTCCATTGCTCATCCTAAATTTCGAAAAGAACTGGAAGAAGAAGCCATTAAAATGGGCTATCTTAGTTCTTGGAAGTAATTATGAGCTACTTTACTTTTAAAAATCACCGCATATTTTTCGATTTACAAGGCGAAGGTCAACCTATTTTAATTTTAAATGGTATTATGATGTCCACAAAATCTTGGGATGCCTTTGTACCGACTTTAAAAGCAAATAATATGTTATTAAGAGTTGATTTTATTGATCAAGGCCAAAGTGATAAAGCTCAAATCGAATATACTCAAGATACTCAGGCGGAATTGATTTACGAATTACTCCATACTTTGAATATTAAACCAATTAATATAGTGGGTATTTCTTATGGTGGCGAAGTGGCTTTGCATTTTGCGATTAAATATCCTCAATATGTGGAAAGGCTATTGTTGTTTAATACAACAGCTAAAACTTCCGATTGGCTTTTAGATATTGGTCGTGGCTGGATTATTACCGGTAAAACTCGTGATCCCCAAGCGTATTATAAACAAACTATTCCCGTTATATATTCTCCAAGTTTTTATACTAAAAACCTTGCATGGATGAAAAAGAGGGAAGTTACTTTGAAACCAGTTTTTTCTAATCCAGTGTTTTTAGATGCCATGGAACGATTAACCATTAGTGCGGAAACTCATGATGTTCGTAAACAATTATCTAGTATTTCAGTCCCAACGATTATCATCACCGCGACTGAAGATTATTTAACCCCAACACCTGAACAATTATATCTTCATGAACATATTAAAAATTCTTATTTATTAAGTCTTCCAGGAGTTGGTCATGCTTCCATGTACGAAGTACCCTTTGTTTTTGCTAGTTTAGTCCTTGGCTTTGTAAATAATAAGATTACAGATTACAATTTATAAACTATTTAAATAATTATCTATTTTTTCAACTTATCTTATATTTGATATAATCATCAATGAAGTATTAAGGAGGTAAGGCAATGAAAAAGTAT
>JAITXJ010000047.1 GCA_031284745.1 Acholeplasmatales bacterium
GCCTGTGCGCATTGGAGCGAAGGCTAAAATCGAAAATTCTTTGCTTTCCAACGGTTGTGTAATTGAAGGTAGCGTGATTAATTGCGTGATTTCTCCGGGGGTTTTTATCGGGAAAAATAGTGTGATTAAAAATTCCGTCATCATGAACGATACGATCATTTCCGAAGATGTCCAAATAGACCGCGCAATTATTGATAAAAAAGTTAAAATAGGCGTTGGTGTAATTATTGGTCAGGGTAATGATTATCAAGCCAATAAGGAACGTCCCGATGTTTTAGCTAGTGGAATCAATGTTATTGAAAGAAACACCACTATTCCCGAGCATATTACGATCACTAGAAATTGTCGAATTTCTCAAAATGCCGTTTTTAAAACCAAAAGAATTAAACCAGGATCATCTTTATAATTATTAATTAGGAGCAATTATGAAAAAAAGTGGATTTATTATTTCCGGGATCATTTCAATTTTAGTGGCAGCAGGACTAATAGCTGTCTTGGTATTTTTAATATTTTTTGGGGTGGTGTTTACGCAATTCGCCGATATTGATTCGGGAGATAATCCGATTGCTAAAGCCTTCGGAGCCTTATTTTTGATAATTGAGATTGTTATTTGGGCGGTAATTGCCGTAGCCGCCGTGATTATTATTTTATTGATTATTTTCCAATTAATAAATGCAGGCTTTAAATTATCCATTATTAGTAAAAAACCCCAAACGATCAAAAAATTTAAAAGAGGAACTTTTGTGGTCGTCTTTGATATTATCTTTGCGGTCATCGCCTTCGCCGGGATTTTTCTAACACTTCCGAATGCTTTAAAGAAAGAAAGGGCCGTTTATGAAAGTAGTGATTCCGCAATTGTCGAAATTAGTGAAAATAATATTATAACGGCCATCAGTGTGGGAAGTGCCACAATTACGATAAAAAATTCCGATGGGTCAGTCGCTGATAGTGTCCTCGTCAATGTAACCAGTAGTCTTCCGAAAAAAAGTGTTATTTCCAAAATAGAAATTGAAGACGAAGTTATAAACTTACAAGTCGGTCAAACTAGCCAATTAAAAGTTACAATTACCGAAGAAAAAGATATTTACAGTAATTTATTTTATTTATCATTAGCCGCCACCATCTTGTTTATTGCGGCTTCCGTGCTGGATATCATCACTAATAAACAAATCAAGAAATTGATCAAGAAAAATAACGAAAGAGATGATCAATTACTAGCCCAAGCCGCCCTCAATAATCCAAGGTCATAGTTATTATAACTAAAGAAAGTTATTATCATTATCACTGTTAATAATAAAATTAGTTATCGTAATTGGAATATTTAGTTAAAATTTAAATTAGTTAAAAAATTAACCAACAATAAAATGAGAAAATTGCATATTCAAGATAGTTTTTAGCCACTAAAGACGCTCATTTATTTTTTGCTTGATTTATTTTTTAAAGTAAAGCAATAGTTATTGCGAAAAACCAAAATTGTGATAAAATAATTTTAGTCGTTAAGTATATATTATACTTTTAGATAACAAAGAGGATAAAATGAACATATTACAAATTACAGGTTCAGATTGGGCTCTTGTGATAGTATTACCGGTTGTTGCAATATTAATTGGCATAGTGTTAGGAATTTATATTAGAGTGGTATTTTATAATAAAACTATAAAAGCGGCTACTCAAGATAAACAAAAAATTCTTGATAATGCCTTAATAGAAGCTAACAAAATTAAAAAAGATACGATTAACGAGACCAAATCCGAATTACAACAGTTAAAAAAAGACCATGAAAACGATTTAAGAGAAAGAAGATCGGTGGTCGTCGAATTAGAAAAAAAGGCGATTCAAAAAGAAGAATCCCTCAGTCAAAGATCCCTAAATCTCGATAAGCGCGAGGAAAACTTAACCCTTCGTGAGGTAAAAATTAATTCGAAAAAAGAAGAATTAGATGAACTAGAAAAAAAGATTATTACTAATTTTGAAACTAGTGAGAAAAAACTTTTAGAAGTTGGGAACTTAAGTAGCGAGGAAGCCAGAAATATTATCATTGACCGCGCGAAAGAAAGCACCCAAAGGGAAGTTGAATTATTAATTAAGAGCGAGTATGAAAATGCTAAAGAAACTGCCAATAGCAAGGCCAAGGAATTAATCTCTAGTGCTATTCAAAAATACGCTAGTGAAGTCGTGGCCGAAAGAACAGTTTCAACAGTCAATTTACCTAATGATGATGTCAAAGGCAAAATCATCGGTCGTGAAGGACGAAATATTCGAACTATTGAAGCATTAACCGGGGTTGATGTGATCATTGATGATACCCCTGATACCATTGTCTTAAGTGGTTTTGATCCCGTTCGCCGAGAAATTGCGAAAAGAAGTTTAGAATATCTCATCAGCGATGGACGAATTCACCCAGGAAGAATCGAAGAAGTTGTCGAAAAAACTAAATTAGAAGTCGATAATATCATGCGAGAAAAAGGTGATGCAGCCATCTTTGAAGTGAACATTGGAAAAGTTCATCCCGATTTAATTAAATTTTTAGGTCGTTTACACTTTCGAACTTCTTATGGACAAAATGTTTTAAAACATTCGATTGAAACCGCCTTTATTTGTGGTAAAATTGCCGTAGAGTTAGGAGAGAATGAAATTCTGGCCCGTCGTGCTGGTTTATTTCACGATATTGGTAAAGCGATCGATCACGAACAAGAAGGTACTCATGCTGGTTTAGGCTATGAACTAGCAACCAGATATCATGAACCTAAAGAAGTCTTAGATGGTATTATTTCCCATCATGGAGAAAAACCAGCCACTACCATTATTGGGGTCTTAGTTGCCGCCAGTGATGCTATTAGCGCGGCTCGTCCAGGAGCACGAAATGAAAATCTCGAAAACTATATTAAACGTTTAGAGAACTTAGAAAAAATTGCCACAGATTTTGGGGGAGTTGATAAGGCTTATGCCATTAGTGCTGGTCGGGAAATTAGAGTTATCGTGAAGCCCGAAGATGTTGATGATATTAAATCTTTTGCTTTAGCTAAACAAATAAAAGAAAAAATTGAAGCAACCATGGTTTATCCAGGCACCATTACGGTGACAGTTATTCGAGAAACTAGGGCGAAGGAAATAGCTAAATAATTTCGATTTATTAAAAAAAGTTATCATTTATTTTTAATTAAAATAATAAAAAAATCAGTCTAAAAGATCAATAACTAATTTAGTTAGTGTTAATTCTTGACTGATTTTTTATTTAATATTTTTGCGATGAAAACATTTATTAATTTGTTTAGTCATATCGTTAACATCGCTACTATTTAAAATATGGGTGGCGGCATTTTTTACCAAATCATTAGCGCTATTAAGACAAAAAGAAACCTCGGAATTCTTCATTAAGTCCACATCACTCCTGGTTCCCCCAAAAGTAATTAGATTATGATCAATGGCTACCAATTTGGATAAAGCAATAAACTTATTGGTTTCATTGCTACAAATTTTTAACATAAAATAACCAGGATAATCAAAATTACGGGTTTTTAGGATATTTAACTGGGCACCATGGGGTGATTCTTTGAGTAAGCGTTCAATAAGATCAATATTTTCTAAGTTGTCAATCACAATGTAATAACACGATTCATCTTGATGGCTCTTAACATTACAGGCGAAGGAATCAAAGTGATCTTTTCTTAAATTATAAAAGGCTTGGCTCCCCGGATTGGTTAACCTTTCATAATAAATGGTTAACATATTATTAAAAATACAGTGTGCAAAATAATCAACTTCATTCATCCGACAAACATTTTCAATGAGATCAGCAGCTTCTTTGTCGATGTTAACCACGTTAGTATAAGTTTTTTGGTTAAAATCGAAAATGGCCGCTCCGGTCAGGATAACTCGGGGGTTCGTGCTTAATACCGTAGAGAATATTTCATCTAGAGAGGCACTACTACGGGTCGTC
>JAITXJ010000011.1 GCA_031284745.1 Acholeplasmatales bacterium
TCTTTTAGCACTAGCTTGGCCCTGCGAATTGATATTTAAAAAACGAGTAATAGCGGTTAATGGCCAAAGTAATTCAAAAAATAAAGTGATATAGGCGGTTAATTCTCCCCCTGAGAAAACCCGACCACCCACCGCAATCATTTGAATAATGAAAAAGGAACCCAAAGCCAAAATAACTAAGGCAATGACATTCGTAATAATCGAAACAAAGATTTCGACCCGAACGGCCACTCTGACAAAACTTAAATGCTTATCTCTAAAATCTTGCGACTTCTGATTAAAAAAAGCTAGTTCGCTTGTTTCTTTAAGATAGGCTTTAATAACTTGAATACCACTAAACGACTCGTTCACAAAATCGGATAATTTTTCAAAAGAATCTTGACGTAATTTAAATTTTCTTTTCATGATTAAACTTTGTAAGATAACCACAGTGAGTAAACCAACTAGTAAAGCTAAAACGACATAAGATAATGTTGAATTCAAACTAAACATTTTAATGACCGTAAAAGTAGATAAAAATATTCCATCAATGAGTGTTAAAATTCCTGGGCCAAAAGATTCTCTTACGGCAGCTAAATCATTTATAAAATAAGTCATTAATCCACCAACTTTGTTATTATGATAAAACTCCGAATCTAAACAACACGCATGTGCAAACATCACGTTACGAATCTCATATTCAATTTGGCGAGAAGTGGAAAAAATACAGAAACGCCATAAACAACGGCCAATAGCGATAACCGAAGCTATTCTAACAATTTCCCATAAAAAATTATTTATTGAAGCCGTGTCTCGGGGACCAGCTTGATTTAAAATATCCACAATATGGCCTATTAAGACGGGAATATCCACTTGAATGTAATCGATAAATATTAAAATACCAATTCCAATCAGAAAGAAGATTCCATATTTAATATAATATTTGAAGAAATATCTACCAAAAATCATAATAAAAATTATATCACTTAAAATAACAAAAGTTCTAAATAAGTTCCCTAAATTTTTTAACTATTAATTATTTAAACTTTATTATCGAGGCTAGATGTTGTGGCCAAAGTTTTCCTGATTAAGCAAATTTTGCTTCATAAATCATATTCTAGAGATTATATATTATTTAAAGTATAATAATATCATCAAGGAGTGAACATGAATGTAATATTAAATTCCGATTCCGTCACCAAGCAATACAAAAAAAATGTAGTCTTAAACAATATCAATTTAGCGATTCTCAAAGGAGAAATAGTCGGTTTCGTGGGGGAAAACGGTGCTGGGAAAACCACTTTAATTCGCTTAATAACTCAAGTAGCTTTTCCCACCTCCGGTAAAATTTCTCGTCACTTTGAAAATGATAAGAAAGGTTCCATGTCGGCAATCGTCGAAACTCCTTCTCTGTATTTAGGTTTAAATGCGATGGAAAATTTAATCAATCAATTCCTACTTCTAGGTTTTAAGATTAATGATGATTCCCTCCAAAAAATTCATGAACTTTTAAAACTAGTTGGTTTAGAATATTTAATAGGTAATCCTAAAGTCGTTAAAAACTTTTCATTGGGGATGAAACAAAGATTGTCCATCGCTTTTGCTTTAGCTTCTCATCCAGAATTTGTCATCTTAGATGAGCCGATGAATGGTCTTGACCCAGAAGGGATCGTAGAAATTCGCGATTTAATAAAGAGTTTAAATCAAGAACATAAAATCACTTTTTTAATTTCTTCCCATCTTTTAAATGAATTAAGTAAGGTGGCTACTAAGTATTGCTTTATTCACAAAGGAGAAATTATTCGCATAATCTACGCTAAGGAATTAGAAAACCCTCATAAGAGTGGAGTAGAAATTATCGTTGATAATCTGGAAAAAGGCTTTCAAATTTTAAAAAACACCTATCCCTCGGTGATCGTTCGCGAAAAAAGTATTATACTTGATCAAGATATCAAATATTCGGTTTTAGCGGATTTGTTAGAATCCAGTGGTGTCCAATTAGTTAGCATTAAAAAAATCGTTGAAGACCTAGAAGAATATTATATACAATTAATGGGAGGATCGAAATAATGAAAAGTTTAATCGCTTTGGAATTTCGTCGACTTATAAAAGATAAGACAATGATCATTGGCAGTATTATTTTTTTAGTCATTTCGGTCGCTATGAGCTATCTGCTAGGTTATGTTAATCAAAATTTTAGTGGTACTTCTTTAAATTATGGATTGGTGTCTATTTCTTTCTTCTCTTACTCGCCGATCTTAATTATGATTTTTATGGCCACCTTTTTAACGAAAGATTTTGCAAGCGGAACCATTAGAAACAAAATCGTGGCGGGCTATTCTCGAAGTAAAATATATTTTTCTTCGCTTATTGTTTGTTTAGCCACTTTAGGAACCCTGTTTGTCACTAGTTTTCTCATCACTACCTTGCTCAGCTTCACGCAGGGAATTGACTTTAGCGATAGTAAAAATTTCCTTTTCATTATTTTTTATTTTGGACAAATCATCTTTGTAACTAGTTTTATCCATTTCGTGTCTTTTAGTGTTAAAAGTATTGGGGGAGCCATTGGAATTATTATTGGCGGGATCTTGGGAGTAGTTTATCTAACTTATGTTTTAATGATTTTATCTTCTTCAATTGACAATAATAGTGTAATCGTATTTATCGTTCAATTAATTAGATTCCTTCCACAAGGTCAAAACACCATTGTCACCTTTCCTATATTGAATAATTTGTTAGAAATGATTTCCGATATCGAGGTCTTTAGTGCTAATAGCCTAATTTATTATATCAGTATTGATTTAGCTTTTAGTGCTATCTTTATCGTTGGCGGAAATTTCATCTTCTTAAAAGCTGATTTAAAATAATTTAGAACTTAATTACCCCAAAGGTTTTTAAAAATAAATAAACATAATAAAAAAGAAAGAAGCCTAATAATAAAAACCCAGTTTTCTTACCGAGGCTTTTTTTGAAGCGAAATAAAAGATAAAAGCCGACACTTAAGACACTCAATATTATCGCATCAATTACTAAATAAAAAGAGATACTTAATGGCTGAATGGTCGCTGAAAGTCCTAAGATTAATAAAATATTCGCAATATTTGATCCCACAATGTTTCCAAAGCCTAATTCTGGTTCTTTTTTTCGGCAGGCCACAATCGTTGTTATTAATTCCGGCAAGGAAGTTCCCAAAGCCACAACCGTTAAGCCAATGAAAGTTTTGGAAAAAGCGGGTTCGACTTTAAAAACCCCAACTAATAATTTATCCGCGAGAAAACTGGCGCCATTAGTCACGAGAATTCCGCCGCCAATAACCGCAATCAAACCCACAAATAATAAAATAATCACTAAATAAAATGGTAAGGCTTTCTTTTGGGGGCTGGCTGGAGTATTATTGGCAGGGTCAACCAATTCTTGAGATGGGGGATTATTTACTTCCTCGAGCAGGGGGAATTTTTTCAGTTTATTCATCTTTTTCTTTTCTTTAATAATTAATAACACCATATAAGCAATAAAACCTAAAAATAAAATAATTCCTTCAATACGCATTAATTGAAAATTTTCACCAAAAAATATGAAGAAAAATAATAATCCAAGCGTACTAGCCAAAAAGAAAATTGATTCTAAAACATTATCTTGCGAATTAAAAACCACGGGAACCATGATTAGGGAAATACCGTAAATCAAGGCGATATTGGAAATATTCGACCCGATGATGTTGCCTAAAGCAATTTCACTTTCCCCTTGTAAAACCGAATTTATGGAAACCGATAATTCTGGTAAGGAAGTTCCAATAGCTAAAACAGTTAATCCAATAATAATAGGGGATATTTTAAGTCTTTTACAAATAGTGGAAGAACTATCCACAACAAAGTCCGCCCCCTTTATTAAAATTATTAGGCCTCCAATTAAAGCCAGTGAATAAAGAAAATAATCCATAACTATTCCTTTTTTTTCCTTATAATGCAAGAAAAAGATAATTTCTTTGTTGGCGGAGCGATAGGGATTTGAACCCTAGCGACTTTTACGTCCTACGAGCTTTCCAAGCCCGCCCCTTCGACCACTTGGGTATCACTCCAACCATGAATATTATATCCTTTTTTCTTAAATATTAGATAATTAAATAATTTTTTGTAAAATTATCGTTTTTAAATAAATTCCAAAATCATTTGTAAGGAGGGCCCCATGATCGGCCCCTTGAATCGCAACTTCTAAAATATTGGTTTTAGCGTGGGCTAAAAGACTTGCTTCTTTTAAGACATTGATAAAACTATTTAAACTTAAATGACCAGTGCAACTACAGCTTACTAAAATTCCTCCGGCATTTAAAAGTTCTAACGCATATTTATTTAAGGCAATATAACCTTTAATGGCCTCATTGATCTTATCAAAAGAATGACTCATTGAGGGAGGATCTAAAACGATTAAATCAAAAGCATAGCCCTGTTTTTTATAGTCTTTCAGGATGGTAAAACAATCGCCTTGAAGCGTCTGAATATTCGTTAATCGATTTAATTTAATATTTTCCTTTAAAAGATTAAGAGCATTTTCGGCAATATCAACCGCAAGAATACTTTTGGCTCCTCCTTGGGCTAAATTTAAAGCAAAGCCACCTTCATTACAAAAGAGGTCTAAGCAGTCGCGATTAAGAGCATATTTTTGAACTTTTTGGTGATTGGCTTGTTGATCAAGATAATAACCAGTTTTATTAGATAATTGATAATCAACAATTAGTTTTAAGCCATTTTCTTCAATAATTTCTCGCCGTGGTTGTCCATAAAGGCATTCGCTGATGAGGGGTAAGCCCTCCTTGGTGCGAATGTCGATATCGCTGCGATTATAGATACAAAGGGGATTAAATAACTTTACCAAAGCCTGAGTAATGATTTCTTTATGTTCTTCCATCCCAAGGGTGGAAATTTGCATAACCAATGAATCTTGATATTTATCAACGATTAAACCGGGTAGAAGATCGTTTTCATCATAAATTAAACGAAAAGTATTTTGATAAGCTAAGGAAGTTTTGCGGTGCCAGGCATTTTCCAAGCGTTCATAAAAAAAATCAAATGTTAATTTGGGAGTACTAATAATTTGATTAGAAATTAATCTAATGATTATTTTTGACAAAAAATTATAATAACCCGTACCAATAAAAAGCTCCTTATCGGTGTAGACTAAGCACAAAACACCTAGAAGATCTCGCTCTTGACAAGAGATAATATCATTTGCAAAAACCTTCTGTGTTTGTAAAACTTTATCTTTTATTTTATGAGAAATAATAAATTTGGTCATTTAA
>JAITXJ010000001.1 GCA_031284745.1 Acholeplasmatales bacterium
CCGGCCACAATTAACACGTTATCCTGGGCCCCAAGGGTGAGTTTCGAACAATCAAAGGCGATGGTAAAAGATTTAGAATAGCCGGGATTAATTATTTTGTTACCAGATAGACCAGCACCCAAAACATTGCCATCGTGATCTAAAATCATTCCTAGACCAGATACTACTAAATGGGCTTGTTCGCTGATGTTAGTTTTACTATAATCCTTCTGGCCATCATTTAATTGATAAAAAGCAAAATTAAGAGTGGAAACATCAAAATCTAAGTTATTGTCATTGCGAATGGTAAAGCTTACCATATTTAAATTACGACCATTCCAAACGCCTAAACTCGATTGACTATCGCCAACAGTATCTAAATAATACAACCTAGTTGGTAAAATATTCGTTCCTAAGAAATTAGCCCCATTGTTCAAAGCTACAGCCTGGCTAGTGCTAGGTTCTTGGATGTTTTCTAAACTCACAATTCGCACTTCATCGTCATAAAATAATTTCAGAAATTTAGATTTAACGGAGAAACTGGCATAAAATATCATGGTGACAACTTTGGTCTGTAAACCACTAATCGTGGTTTGGACACTATAAACTTCATCAGTTCCAACATCACTAATCCCCGTGTTGCCGAGTGGTTCAACCAGATCATTTACTTGATCAGAATAAGTTGCAAGTTTAAAGTAATAATTGCCAGCGCCGACCAAAACGCCCTCAGAGGTGGTATTTGTTAAGGTAATATCTAAAAAAAGATAAACATTAAAACTGCTATAATTCCCACCTTCAATCGAATTAAATTGTCGGTAAACACTAGATACTTTGAAGGTAATCTTTTGCGCATCAATTTCCTCATTAGTGTGATAAATAATGTTTTCCTTTTTGGTATCGGTTTTACAAGCCCCTAAGCCAAATAATAAAAATAAACTTCCTAATAAAATCCCTAATACTTTTTTCATCAAAGTCTCCTTCTGAAAATGGTTAATTTATTTCAACCACCCCTTTTATTATACTACTTTATACTAATTAAGTTAATCAATGTATTTTCGCTAATTATTTACCAACAACGCCGTAAGTCAGATTTGACTTCCCGATGGCCACGATAATAAATGATATAATGTTATTGTATTAAATTTTTAAAGGAGAATTGCTATGAAAAAAATACTTTTATTGGTTGTTCTGATTCTGGGCTGGGGGTTAAGTAGTTGTGCTCAAAAAGATGATTTTACTTCTACTTTTAATTTTAGTGATCCCGTAGAAACCGCCCAAAAAGCCGAAGGAATTTTAATTTTGAAGGTCACCAGTGATTGTCAAGAGACCACCACGGCTGATGGGAAACTAAAATTTTTCTTTGAGGTCGAAGTAATGGATTATATTAAACATGATTTAAACTTTTATATTATCAAATGGGTCGTGGAAACCAAGGTAGTACAATCTTCTACGGCATCTGATTTGACCAAGCAAATTCCGAAAAATAATTACTATTTTATTGCTGGAAAATACTTTTCACAAACTATTGAAGATTCATTTTATTCCGGGGCGGAATTGGGTATTAAATTACCTTCCAACTATAATCCAGCGGTTTCTTTAATTAGCCAGGAGGCTAATGTTCTAGCCATCTTTTTACCTTATATTGAAGCTTATAATTCCTTGCTTGCTCATTAAGTAAGAAATGCTTTGTTTTCCTACCCGGCCTGAAAAACGCCAATGGCTATTAAAGGTAATAAACTATCAAAAGTGCAGGGATTAATCTTTATCCCTTGATCTTTGACCTAACTTTAAGGATTTTAATTTCTTTGTTAGGAACCTCGGATGGTAAAAAAATTAATTTTTAAAGAATAATTTAATAATGTGATAAAATTATTTACGCACATGAGTGCAGATAAGTTGTCTGATGCTGATGTCTTCTCGTGCCAGCAATGGTGGAGACAATGTAGTCAAACAATTCATAACAAAAGGAGATTTATGGCAATAGTCACAAAAGAACAGTTAAAAGTAAATGGTGTCGCAGCGGGTAGTCTTGCAAGAAATTCTAACCCCAAAATTCGGGAGTATATTCGTTCTTCCGCTAAAGGTTTCTTATATTTCGATTTGAATATTCAAGCCGAATTAATTGAGAAAGCTTATCAAAAAGTCTATGATGTTGTCTATCATGAGGGAACCAAAGATGGTAAAGTACTATTTGTTGGGACCAAAAAGAATGTCGAAAAGATTATTAAAGAACAAGCTACCAGACCAGAAGTAGCTGCCCATTATGTCAATGGTCGTTGGTTAGGTGGAACTCTCACTAATTATAAAACTATTTTCAATTCCGTAGCTAAATTAAACGATTTAGAAGCAATTTTAGTTAAAGAAGATACTCAAGTAAAATTCTCCAAAAAAGAACTACTCGATATCACTCGTCAAGTGGAAAAACTCAAAAAGAATTTAGGTGGTATTCGGGATATGAAGGGTCTTCCTGACTTAGTCTTCTTAATTGATCCTAATAAAGAAATCAACGCTGCTCGTGAAGCTCGTAAATTAGGTATTCCCATTGTTGGTTTAGTTGACACTTATTCTAATCCCACTTTAGTAGATTATGTTATTCCTGGTAATGACCGCGGAATTAATTCTGTACAATTAATTGTTTCCACCATTGCTAATGCAGTGGCTGAAGCCAAAGGTTTTCAAGTTGAACATTATGAATCTGCTGATATCATCGGTAAGGCTGCTCCTGTTTTAGAAGAAGAAGTTCCAGACATTGAAAGTTTAGATGGTGAAGTAGAAGAAGTGGAAGAAGTAATTGTCAAAGTTGAGAAACCTAAAAAAGCCAAAAAGTTACAAGAGGTCATCGAAGTGATCGAAAAACCGGTTAAGGTTGACAAAGAAAAAGCCCAAGAGCCAACTGTCGTTAAAGAAAAACCAGTTAAAGTTGTCAAAGAAAAAACTGAAAAACCAGTTGTCGAAAAAGTAGTGGAAGTTCCTTTAAAGCAAGAGGCTAAGGAAGAAGATTTAAATAGTTTAAATCTGACCCAATTAAAAGCTTTAGCTAAAGAAAAAGGACTCAAAGGCTATTCTGCTCTTAAAAAAGAAGACTTAATTAATTTAATTAATCAAAAATAAAGAAAAAAGCCTAACTTGTCATAAATTAGGCTTTTTTTAATTCTTTTTTCGTTTAGTTCTCTTAAAAGGCTCTAAAACTTGAGGGTTTTTGATTTACCCATTTTTACGTATCCGCAACATTAATATATGGTTTCCTATTAAATGCTACGAGCACCATAATTAACTACTAAAATAAAGTATATCTTTTTTTATTATTAAAAACTACTTTTTATTTTATTCTGGCAACCATATGGTAGCTAAAAAATTAGTATTCCAACTTGAACTCCAACCAATAGGTTTTTGGCTAAGTTTTAAATTAACCGTGATAGTTAAATTAGTACATCCACTAAAGGCATATTCACCGATAATTAGAATATTAGAATTAATTGTTATACTTGTTAAATAAGTACAGTTATTAAACGCATAGGCTTCAATACTGGTAACGCTACCTGGTATGGTATAAGTAGTAGCAGTATTACCCCTTGGGTATAAAATTAAAGTGGTTTGATCATAATTAAATAATACTCCACCTACTGTTTTATAGTGGGTATTACTAGCGTTTACAGTAATACTAGTAACTAGGTTACA
>JAITXJ010000018.1 GCA_031284745.1 Acholeplasmatales bacterium
ACTCAAATGAGGCAGATCAGCAAATAGCGCCGTGATAGGTATTAAATTACTAAGGGTGATTTCTTCTAAAGGCTGCGCATTTTCGACTTTAAAATCTCCCACTCTTAAGCGACGTAAAACACTAATCGTTCCTAAATTATGGGTTAATTGGGCTAAATCTGATCCAATTTGTCGGATATAAGTACCACTGCTACAATGGGTATAAAAATCTAATTCATCATTTTCAAATGCCGTTAAGGAAAGTTCATAAATAGCTATTTTTTTTTGCATAAGCGGTGTTGGTAGAGCTTTATGCGCTAACTGATACATTTTAACCCCTTGATTTTTTTTCGCCGAAAAAGCCGGAATATCCTGTAAGTCATTTTTTACTAAAAGATCCGCCGCTGCTTTAAGGTCTGCCAGGGTTGCTTTGACCACTTGATGCTGTAAAACATTGCCAGTAATATCTAAACTATCGGTACAAAAACCTAATTTCAGGGTGGCTTGATAAGCCTTATCACTTGGGAAAAAGGGGGCCAGTTTAGTCGCTTTGCCTAATAGACATACTAAAAGTCCGCTTGCAAAGGGATCAAGGGTACCAGTGTGTCCAACTTTAAAGCCTCTGGGTAAACTTAATTTTTTCTTCAATTGTCCTAAAAAATAATTGCTACTGGCTCCGGGTTTTTTATCCAGCAAAATAACCCCATCAAACATCCTTTATGGCCTCAAGAAAAGTTTCATATTTTTGATAACCTTCAAAAATATGTTTAACTCCATTTTTAAATATAATAACTGTTGGTACACATTTAACATAATATTCCACAGCGATAGGTCGATTTTTTTCGACATCAATTTCGATAAAAGTAATACCATCATCATGTCTTAATTTTTCTAAAATCGGTTTTAATTTTTTACATGCCTTGCACCAAGTTACATAAAATTTTAAACCAAATACTTCGTTTTTATTGATTTTTTGTAAAATCGTTTCTTTAATGTTCATTATCTTAAAGTGATATAAGTAGCACCACTTCCTCCGTCATTATATTCCGCCGCACGACTAGCAATGATAAAGCTATGGCTTTTAATCAAACGCTGAAGTTCATTTCTGATCGCTCCGGTTCCAAAACCATGAATAACCTTTAAACTATGATGGCCAGCACTGAGGGCTTCTTCAATAGCTTTATCTAAAAGATCCGCCACTTCTGCCACCCGATGACCACGTAAATCTAAACTCCCCTTAAAGGAGCTCACTCCTTGATTGAATTGTTCCACCTCTAAGTCAATATTATAAGGGTTCTTTAAAGACCTTAGCGGCTTTTTCTTTAAGGGCACCGCTTGATCGCTTAAGGCTAATTCTTTCATTTTAAATGGAAGAACAAGACCATCCACATCCACAAAAACCAAATCTTCTTTTAATTCTCGCACAACTCCAATTTCCCCCAGACTTAAAATTTTTACTTTGGTACCCACGATAAAATTATATTCTTGCGAGCTTGGTTCTAAAGCACTAACTTGTTTTTTAACTTCCCATACTTCATGAGATTTTAAAACGGCTTTGATTTGTAAATTAGCAATTAACTCCTCAGCTTCTAATTTTAATTTATCTAATTGCGTCCGAGCTTGAACTAAATCCCGTTCAATAATTTTTTGTTTGCTTAATTCAAATTGTTGTTGTTCGATTTTAAACTTCGCTTCGCGCTTTTTTTGTTCTTTAATTTCTTCATCTAAACTTTTCATCAAATTCATCGTTGCGATTTTTTCTTCATTTAATTTATTGTATAATTTCGAAATATCCGTGGTATTACCTTCTAAATAGCTATTCGCGGCCGCAATAATCTGGGGGTTTAAACCCAGTCTTTGGGCAATTTTAATAGCATTGGAAGAAGCTACCACACCCATATTTAAATAATAAAAAGGCTCTAAAGTAACCGCATCAAAAGCCACGCTCGCTACTAGTGCTTCATCACATTCCACTCCATAGGTTTTCAGTTCTAAATAGTGGGTGCTTAATAAGAGAAACTTGACCCGGGTTTTTAAATATTCGATAATCCCCTTAGCTAAACTTACCCCCTCTAGCGGATCAGTACCCCCACCGATTTCATCTAAAAGAACCAAAGAATTTTTTGTCGTTTGGGAAATAATTTCAATAATATTTACCAAATGTGAAGAAAAAGTAGAAAGTGATTCTTCCAAGGATTGATGATCGCCAATATCACATAAAATATTATCAAACATCGGCAGTTCCATCGCTTTAGCATTGACCCAAATGCCAATCATCGCTAAATAGCTAAATAAGCCCACTAATTTTAAGGCGGCGGTTTTACCTCCCGTATTGGGACCACTAATAATTAAAACCTTATTCTTAGCTTCCATAGTAAGACTGATCGGCACTACTTTTTCCGCCGCAATTAAAGGATGTTTTCCTTGGGTGATGACTAAACGTTCACTAAATTTAGGCCTCACACAATCTCCAGCTAAACTATATTTGGCAATCGCGACTAATTCATCTAATTGAACTAAAATATCTAAATCTAGTAAAACACTCACGGAATTTAAATTAATTAATTGGGCTAATTCTTTTAAAATATGATTTATTTCTTCAATGATTAAATTATTAAGACTTTCGATCTTATCCGCCATTTCCTTTAACTCTTGGGGTTCAATAAAAGTGGTTAATTTGGAAGCGCTAGTTTCATGAATAATGCCTTTAACGCTATACTTGTCCGAACTCTTCACACTAAGGGTTAAACGTCCATCTTTCATAAAAAAACCTTCGTCGCTTAAAAAAGAAGCATATTTCTTCGCCACACTAGTTCCCACTTCTTTGAGACTTCGTTCCAAACTTTTTTTATTATTTCTTAAGTTTTTTAAAGTATTGGAAGCCGTATCTAAAATATTACCATTATCGTCCATAATTACGTTGAATTTATCTAATAATTTCGTTAATAAGTCCAGACGCTCATAATAATCAACCACCAGAGGATAAGCCTTTAAATTGAGATGATTGAAGTAACTTCTGAGATCGGCTAACATCTTCAAAAATAACTTAAATTGTAATATCAATTCTATTTCCACGCTCGCATTTTTTTGAACTAGTACTACCACATTATAACAAATATCAAAATCACGAAGCAAAGGAATAGTCCCATAAGAAGAAAGCATATTCATCATTTGGCCGATAGTGTCATAATGGACTTCTAAGGCTTTTTGATCCGTATAAAACGGCGCATCTTGCAAATTTTGGATCGCTTTTTGACTTTGACAATATCGAAGAACCAAAGTCATAACTTTATTAATTTCGAGACCTTCTTTATTAATCATAGAAAAATTAATTCTCCTAAATTGTTATCTGAGTAATAAGCATAATCATCATTGCTACTATCTAAGATACTAAGACCCAGAATTATTCTTAACTGATTTACCACGTTTACTTCAAAGTCTAAACTCATAAATAAACTAACTCCCGAATTAACTAGATTTAGTGCAATAGCGGTAGCGATAATACTTTGTCCTCTCGTTGATAAAACACTTACCAAGGTCGCCTGGGCACTTATGGGATCTAGATTATTTAAAAAGCTGGCTAAAGCTCCCAAATCTAAACTATTATTTAATAAAAATTCACCAACTCCTAAAAGTTCACTATACCATAAATCCGCTCCATAACGAGGATCCAAATTATGCAGATATAATTCATCATAGCCATAAGAACTAAAAGCATTGCTAACATAAGCAAAGTTATTATTAGCTAAAATTGTTGTTAGACTAAGGCTATCCGACAGTAATCTTAAAATTAAGTAAGAACCTCCATTATTCACATCAGCTTGATTGACGATTAAATTAAAATTTTGATAACTTAAATTAGCTAGTGCATTTGCGATATCATCGATGATTAAATCTTCATCAAGAACCATGAAGGCATCTAAAATAGCCAGAAGTTCATGATGAAGAACTCGAAATATACTCACGTCCTGGGGGTCGTAGTAATAACGAGCACCAGTTGGGACACTAGCAATGATATCTAATAAATTAGCGGTTAAGAAAGTATCAAAGATTGGGGAACCATCACTACCATAGTTATTAAGATTTACTAATTGATGAAGAATATCCACACTAAAAATGGCGGGATTAAAATTTTCCACACTACCGATGATATTAAAAGCATCTAGAATATTTAAAATTTCGCCATAGGCAATTAAGCCATATTCCCGATCATTAGGATCGTGAATAACCGAATCCCAAGGCACCACGATACGGTCGTTTTTTCTTAAAATATTATCAAAAACACCAAGCAGATAAATTGATTCAAAGAAGACCTCGCGCGATGAAGTATTAAAATTAGAGATATTATTTAAACTAAAATTTACCGAGCCAGTAGCGGATAAATCAATTAAAGTTAAAGAGATAAAAAAGCGACGAATTTCTATTTTTAAGATCCGATTATCGATGCCAACAATATTCTCATCAAACATTTTGCTCGGTAAGACAAAATCATCGCCATCAAAATTACCAGCGGCTAAGTTATGAATGATCATCTCGTTATTAATAAATAAGGACAAAATATTCCAAATAATTATTGAATCAATAAACATATCAAAGTCATCACTTGGTGTTAGTAGGCGGTTATGTAAACCCATTAAATGCACAATATCTAAAATGTTCTTGTTTTCTAACTCACTAATACTTCTTACATCTAAATCCCACAGACTTTGGACAACCTTGCGAAGTTCAATTCTTGTCACTAAATTCTCTTCAATACCGCTTAATCCTCTAGCATCTAAAGGGATAACCTCTAAGGAAGAATTTAGAGGTAACATCGAGCCAAAAATATCCTGAACCTTTTCATATAAGTATGGTTCATCTAAGATTCGCGCAACAAACAGATAAAGATAATTAGCTCGGAAAATTCGATCTAGATCATCTTCGTTAGTTAGAGGATCATAATTATTATTAAAATGTTTTAAGATTAAATCAATATCTAATTTCGCTTCAAAATTACTTGCTAAATCGATTATTTCCAAAGACGTTAGCAAATTACGCAGTTCAATTTCGAAAAGAAGACCATCAACATCGAGCATTAAAGGGTGTAAATCAAAAATAGTGGGCGATGGAGAAATAATGGTTAAATAATCACAAATAAAATTTTTATAGCCAGAATCATTTAAAAAGTTCGTTGTCAAGGATTTTAAGACATAACTCTCAAAATAATATTTTAACCCATCATCTTGCGGGTTATCATCATCTTTTAAACTATAAAGAAGTTGATAATAGTCGCTCGCCTCGCCATTTAATCGACTCAACATTTTGACTAATGAATTAATTTCATTGGCCTTAAGAACATCCAAATCATTAAAAGCCAGCGGATGAATATTTAAAAAATTAGGCGATAAGTTGAGATTATTAGGCAACAGGTTATTAAAAATACTAACTACCACTTGGGTATCATTTAAATTGTGAGGATTCAAAAACATATCAAAAAGGCTAATGATGATATTACTTGAACTAAAACCCTCAATATGGCTTATTCCCAGTTGAAAATAGGAAGCCTCTTGTAACTGCTTAGCGAAGTTCACTAAATTTTTAATGTTTATCTCTTTCAAGAAAAAATTAATGTCAACTTCTAGCAGGCCATAGATCAATTTTGTAATTTCCAGAGGATAAAGTCGCTCACTGGCTAAATCAAATAAATTATATTTTTGATCTTTAAAGTTTAAAAAACCGCTACTAAAAACTTCCTCGTTTTTAATCAATTTTTTTTGGAAAATATTACCTAAAAGATCTGCTACTTGCTCTTGTCCGAAAAGATAACTAAACAAGAAATTAGAAATATCATTATTTCCTAAATCAATGGCCAGGGGGGTATTTACAATCTTGGCGCGGATAAAAGGCCAATTACCACTCGTCAAAAGATTAAATTCCTCGCGATTAGCTAAAGTAAAAGCATTAACCAAAGCAAAGGCATCAACAACAAAATCACTTCTTAAGTTACCTTCATTAAGAGGAAAGTCCAGTATATTATCAATTAGTTGTTGATAATCAAAATCAAAATCTTCAGTGATCAAGTTATATAGTAGACTACTAATTTGTTGTCTTAGATAAAAATTGAGGACATGATCCTGGACAATATTGTTTAATATTTGATAGACACCTTGGCTGGCTAACAATTCCTCTACCACCGTCGAAGTTATTTTCGGAAGAATCTGAAAGATTTGCGTACTAAAATTATTAATCTCCTGCGAAGTCAAACCAATCATTCGAAGGGTTCGCAAAAGATGATAAAATTCTAAGTTAGTATTCACTTCGACATCAAAAATTTCATCACTTAAAATACCTTGCTTTAAATTTTGAGTTGCCTCTAATAATTTCTGATGAATTTGGGAATTATTTAAGAAATCTTTTAAAATAATATTTAATAAAGGGTTACTAGCAAACATGCTAACCTCGGCGATTGATAAATCATTAAAAGGGACTAAAAATAAATCATAGTCATCTTTAATCGCTATTAACTGAGCAATTTTAATACTACTAGGATATAATTGATAAACAAAATTCAAACTATCCCGAATCAGGCTCGAAAAATAGCTGCCAATTAAAATCCCCGAACTATCTCTTATTTCATCAGGTATGGCAATATTGGTCCCTAAGAGTTGTTCGCTCACAGTTGAATAATAATGATCCAAGGTATTAAGAAGAATTCGAGAATTAAATAAAGTATCTAAACTTGTGCTCGATCGGAGATTTTCCAAACAATAAAGATCCAGATCTTCAATTAAACCCTGTAAATTAGCAAATGAGTCGATATTGAGCATGATATAATTTATATCAATATCCTCCACGACTCCAAAGATTCCGGACAAAAGATTATTTAATTCCTGATCCCACTCCAATCCATAATAAACACCATATTGGAGATCTTCGGGGATTTTTAAATATTGGTCGAGTTGATAACCACTTTGATAATTTCTTAAAATTAAACTAGCCACTAATTGATTAATGATTTCAATTCTTTGTTCACCGACTAGATACTTAGTGATCTCATGGTTTTTTAAAAAGCTTAAGAGATTAATATTGGTTTTCAGGTCATTAATTAATTGTTCATTGTTCACGCTTTCTGTGGGTAGAGATATTTCATCGATAATTGGCTTCACCAAGGAAATACTTTTATAAATTAAGTCGGGATAATTAATAAATTGGGGGTAGTCAACATAGTTTATTAAACTATATCGATTATATAAATAATCCAAAAGATAACTCAAACTCGAAACTAAGGACATCGAGGATATTTTTGAGGCGATGCTCGCCATATCTTCATTGGATAAGAGCTGTATAGCTTGAATAAGATAATAGTAGTTATCTTCTTTGGAATAATTTACAAAGTCATATTGGCTAGCAAAAATTGTTAAAGCATCCACTAGCCTCACGATATCACCACCAAAACTATTTTTTAAATCCGGATTATCATGCAAGATATTGAAAATAAGTTCTTGGATATCAGGATCTAGCGATTTGGCAAGCGTTAGAGGAGCAATATCAAATAAAAAATTACTCATTAAAACGCTATCTTCAAAAAGCCGGCGAACAACTGTATTAATCGTTGCACTATGGTATTCAAAAAGATAGTCGATAAATTCCAAATATTGTTTGTTTTTCATAAAATTAAGACTTATTTGTGAAAGGTCAGCATAAATTAATCCTAAATTATCCAACTCCCAGTTAAATTCTACTTCATTTAAACTATCATTGATACTTTGGTAATCGGCTGGGGAAAGTTCAAAGGTGGAAAAATAATAATCAAAAGCCACTGGTAAGATATTGATCAAAAGATCGCTATTGCCGAGGGAATCAAAAACTTCCCCAAACAATGAATTATAATTGGGATTAATTAAATCATAATAATTGGCGCCAAGA
This sequence comes from Acholeplasmatales bacterium, assembly GCA_031284745.1. Lineage (GTDB taxonomy): Bacteria > Bacillota_I > Bacilli_A > Acholeplasmatales > Acholeplasmataceae > JAITXV01. The sequence continues at coordinate 7,885 of JAITXJ010000018.1, forward strand.
ATGTTATTCAGCAGACTTGAGAGTTGATCACTTTGTAATAATGGAGCAATGATGTCCACGAGTTGAGAAAAGTGTTCATCGGTAAAATAAGATGAATTACTTAAAATAAAATTAAAACGTTGATAATAGTAAGTTTGGGGGTCATCTACAAAAGCAAAAATAGGAGCTAAATCGATATAATTAGGCAATAAGAAGATTCCTAAACCCCAAAGATTAAGCAAATCCACTCTTCCCAAAGTGTATAAACTCTCTAGTAGCAAAGGACTAAGTTGGTTAATTTTTAAATCGATTAATATTTGTTCAATTTGCTCAAAATCTAAACCACTTAAAGAGGCAAAATCAAAATTTAATAAATCAATTAATTGGCCCACGGAACCATAGTTTAGAAGCGTGATTGCGATCTGGCCTAGGGTACTTAGATCATGACCAATATTTATCTCCGCTAGTAAGATCAAATATTGAATAAATAACGGATCTTCTAAAACTTCCCAGCTTAAGGCGTTTTGCAGAACCACTTGATTAAATAATTCCCGGGCATTTTGATTATTAGCCAGTAATAAGCTAGCAATATTGACCACTTTCAAGACTGAAAGATCGCTTAAATTGTTGATGATTGTTTCAATACTCTTGGCATCTTCGAAACTAATATTTTGATAATCTACTAACTTATTGTCTAGAGCAATATTTAAGGAATCCACCAAATTTTGTAAATCACTAGCAATTTTTAATTTATCATGCGAAGCGTTGATCGAACCACCAAATAAAAAGTCAAAGAGTTCATCATCTAAATTAAAAAGTAAATCATCGGCTCGCCCTTTGGAACTTAAATTTAATAATTCAATAACACTAATAATTTGCGGATCTAAAACGACACCCTCAATTATGGGGGTCTCCGAATGAAGGTTTTCTAAATTAGTGTCTTTAACTAAACTACTGGTAAATAAAATGGGAACCAAACAAATTAAAGCGGTTATCAGACCGGTAATTCCCCCATAAAGTAAACCCAAAAAACGGGAACCCACGCTTTTTTTGATTTTTTGTTTTTTTAGTTGTTGACGGTGAAGCTCATTTTTACTTAATGGTTCACTTTTAGCAGATGCGGCCTGATCATCTAAAGGTAGCTTATTCTCATTAGATTTTTCCTCAAGAGCGTTTTGTTTTTGTAAGATCTTTTTTAAAAAAACCTTACGCCAAATAATGGTACCAGCGATATTTTTAATAAGGAGCCGAAAAAATGGAAAAATTAAATAAAAGCAGATTAATTTAAAGGGTAAATCCAGCAAGCCCATCAAGAGGTGATAGGTTTCAGGTTCTTCGATTAAACTTTGATTATTAGCAATTAAAACAGCTACCTCATCACTAATCCGAGGAGCAAAATAATTTAAAAGTTTATAAAGATTAGCGGGACTAATAAACCAGCGGAGGCTAATTAAGGCTGTAAAACCTGCAACCCCCAGCAAAAGAATCAAATTGACAACACTATTATAAAGACTTTTTTTTCCACCTTTTAAAAAGCCAGAAATCATAAACGGTAGAACAATGAGGACAATTAACCCCCACTGTAGATAAACAAAATATTTCCCAAAGACCGTAACAAAATTTTCCACACAATAATTATACTACAAGTAGCCAAGAAATTAGCGATAATTGTCTAGTCAATTTTAACCTTAAACAATCTTTTTGGCCATTTTTAGCCTAATTTTTCCTGTTTTATAAAAATAATAATCAATAAAAAAATTAAAGTCAAATAAATTATACACATGTATATTTTTGTTATAATATTAACTATGGAAAAGATATTAGAATTTATTAAAGTTAATCGCAAATTTAAAACTGGAGATCAGGAAATATTGGCTTGTAATGATTTAAGTTTTTCAATTAATAAAGGGGAATTTTGTCTAATTTTAGGCCCCTCGGGCTCAGGTAAATCCACGCTATTGAATATTTTAGGAGGAATGGATAAGCCAAACAGTGGCCAGGTAATTTTCAAAGACCAACACCTAGAAGTAATGAACGATAAAGAGTTGACCAATTTTCGCAAAAAAGAAGTGGGCTTTGTTTTTCAATTTTATAATTTAATGCCTAATTTAAATGCCCGCGAGAATGTTCAATTCGCTTCCGAATTAAATAAAAGCAATATCGATATTAATAAACTAATGAAAGAAGTGGGCCTAAATGAACGAATGAATAATTTCCCTAGTCAACTTAGTGGTGGTGAGCAACAAAGGGTATCAATAGCCCGCGCGATAGCTAAAAATCCTCAACTTATCTTATGCGATGAGCCCACAGGTGCTCTGGATTATCTCACTGGTAAGCAAATTTTAAGTATTTTAATTAAATTAGCTAAAGAAAATTCTAAAACTTTAGTTATTGTTTCGCATAATACTGGTTTAAAGGCGATTGCGGATCGTGTTTTATATTTACACAATGGTCAGATTGTGAAAACTGAAGAAAATACTACTCTCGGCAATGTGGAGGATCTCGTCTGGTGAAGACTTTTCGCAAAGTTATCCTTCGCCAATTTAAATTTAATAAAAGTAAATTTATTTCCATGCTTCTCATCGTTTTAATTTGTATTGCCTTTGTTACCGGTTTAACCGCAACACCTATCAATATGCAAGATTCTTTAAATAAAGCTTACGAAAATAGTCATAGCCCCGATATCATCTTACATAGTTTTAATTCACTGGGTTTTGCAGAAGAGCCCGAGGATTTAAAAAGCAAATATCCCCAAATCGTTACCATATCCCCGATTTTTAATATCGACCTTCTTTTAAACGATATAATGACCCGTATATATATTATCAATTACCAAGATTTTGGAATAAATATTTACACCGATCTTTTACTACAAGATTCCCGGTTTAAGAACCAACCAACAATCATGAAAATAGGTGATCAAGAATATAATATTTCCCACTATTTAACTCCTTATTATAATCCCCTATACTTTTTAATTGATGAAGACATTATCGCCTATACCGAAGAACCCTCTTTTTTACAAAATATTATTTATATTGATCGGAGTTTTTTAAAGGGACTGGTGGAAGATGGGGTTTTAACTTCCGGTTTAAGTGATATTTTAGAAAATATGGGGATTAATTTAATTAATGAGTATTGGATTACCATCAACGATAACTATAATAAATTTAGTAGTGATTATCAAAAAAGAGCAAAGAGTTTTAAAGAACAATTAGACCACGATTATTCCATGGAAGATGGCTACCTTAATCTAAGTTTACAAGAAAACCGAGCTTGGCGGAGTTTTGAAGCCAATGTTGAATCATTAAGTTTAATCTCCTCTTTATTACCTTATTTTTTCTTTATTATCGTTTTACTTGTAGTAATTAGTAATATTTATAAAAAAGTTGATAATGATCGTATGACAATTGGTTTAATGAAGTCACTGGGATTCTCACGCGGACAAATCCGTTTAAAGTATATTTTGTTTTCTTCAGTAGGGGCCATTATTGGCGTAATTTTGGGTATTTTAGTCGGCTTTCGGTTTTTTCCTTACTTAATCTGGGGAGCTTACGCTTACACTTTTAATTTACCTCCTCTAGCTTTTGGGCTCTATTACACCATGGGATTTTTATTATCAATAATTGTCATCATCACGGTTATTTTAGTGGCAGTGTTTAGTGTTAACCATCTGCTTAAAGAACAACCCTATACCCTCCTACGCATGAAATCTCCGATTCCCGGCAAGAAAATATTACTAGAAAGAATCAATTTTATCTGGAAAAAACTTAGTTGGAAATATAAATCCATGTTCAAAAATATCTTTCGCTATTTAAAAAATGTCATCTTAACCATCTTTGGAATCGGTGGAGCGGTGGCCTTACTATTTATCGGGATTGGCTTAAAGTTGGCCCTTGATTCGATGTTTAATGCGCCATCGATTTTATTTTTTACTTTTAAAGGCTCCGAGGGTTTAATTTATATCATTGTAATTTTTATCATATTATTTTCTTTAATTTTGAGTTCCATCATTATTTACTCGATGATCTCTTTAGTTATCGATGAACGGAAGCGAGAAATTGCAACTTTAAGAGTTCTCGGTCTATCTAAAAAAGAAGTAGTCGCTTACATTTACCGCGAACAAGCCATTCTAGCTAGTTTAGGTTTACTGTTTGGTTTAGGTTTGGGTCAAGGCTTTTTATATTTAATAATTTATGTCTTAAAAAATAACGCACAGGGAATTGGAAGTGCTCTTAATCCTTATACTTATCTCATCACCACCATTATTTCCGCCATTTTTATTGTAATTTTAGGCTTGCTGATGATCAAAAGAATCAATAATATTCCAATGTTAGACAGTCTAAAAACCACCGAATAAAATATAACTCAAAACTTAACCAGATTTTATCAGCTTAACATATAAAAAAAGACCAAACATGGTGTTTAGTCTAAATTTTTGTTGGTGCGGGTAACAGGAGTCGAACCTGCACGCCAAAGGCGTTAGATCCTAAGTCTAGTGCGTCTGCCAATTTCGCCATACCCGCAAAGTCTGAAACGCAAATAAAATTATATCAAAATTTTAAAATTTATCATTTTTTACGATAATTGATATGATATTAATATGAAGATTCTATTTTTTGGGGATATTAATGGTCCCAGTGGTCTAAGATACTTTGAACAAAACATCATAAGAATTAAAAATGAGCTGAAAGCGGATCTTTTAATTGTCAATGCCGAAAATTCGGGGCCTGATGGGCGCGGAATTACCAAGGAAGCTTATGAAACCTTCGTCGAACACGGCGTTGATTGTTTAACGATGGGTAATTGGACTTATGGCCATCCCGATTTTTTTGAACTGATGGATTACAATATCATTAAACCAATCAATATTTTAGGACCAGGAAAAGGGTATCTGAAATTTACTATCCAAGGTGAAACCCTTTTAGTGACCAACCTCGTTGGTAATCTCTATATGGGCGATGTTAAAGATTATAACAAACAAGTTATTGCCACCAGCAATGCCTTTGAAGCCGCCAATGAACTTTTAACTAAGGAAAAATATGATTATGCCTTGATCGATTTTCATGCGGAAGTAACCGGGGAAAAAATTGCTTTGGCTTACTACTTAGGAGATAAGGTGGATGTAATTGTCGGCACGCACACTCATGTTCAAACGGCTGATGAGAGATTACTATCGACCGGATGTTTATTTATTAGTGATGTGGGAATGTGTGGAGCCCAAGAAAGTATTATTGGCGCGGGAATTGAAGGGGCGATCAATAATCTCACTTCACCGCTGAAAAAACCTAAAATAAGTGCGACCGGCAAGGCGTTGCTTAGTTATGTTTTAATCGATTTAAAGCCAAGGGTCATCCGTCGTTTTTTAGAATATGAAAAATAAAGAAGAACTAATCGATAAATATTTTAAACCTAATTTTAAAAGTGCTATTCAACGCAAGGATAAAGTAGAATACCTTGATTATCAAGCTAATCTCGCCTATACCAATTTAGGAAAGAATTTGCATTACTTAATTTTTACTTACGGCTGTATTGGCAATAGTGCCGATAGTGAAACGATTAAGGGTATTTTAGATAGTGCCAATTTTCAAGAAACCAAAAATGAGCACGAAGCCGACATCTTTATCTTAAATACCTGTGCCATTCGGGAAGGGGCTGAAGATCGCGTGTGGGGAGAATTAGGCCGTTTAAAAAAATACTTAATCTTTAAACCTCAAATAATTTTTATCTTAGCGGGATGCATGTCCCAAGAAGAAAATACCATTAAAAAGGTCCTAGCTAAATATAATCATGTCGATATCATCTTAGGCACCCATAATCTTTATAAGATCCTCGATTACCTCCATGTCGTGCTAACTTCCCATGAAAAAGTCATCGAAGTCTTCTCTTATGAGGGGGCCGTATTCGCCCATTTACCGAAAAAGAGACTCAATAATTTTAAGGTCTTTGTCGAAATTATGTTTGGTTGTGATGAATTTTGTACTTATTGTATCGTTCCCTATACGCGGGGAAAAGAGCGTTCCCGCAAGAAAGAAGATATTCTCGAAGAAATAACTCGCCTTATTGAAAATGGCGCCATGGAAGTAAATCTCTTGGGTCAAAATGTTAATTCTTATGGAAAAGATCTTTATGAAAACTATTCTTTTGGCGACCTCTTACAAGATATTGCTAGATTGCATATTCCACGAATTCGTTTTATGACTTCGCACCCCCATGACTTAGATTTAAAAACTATTTTAGCCATTAAAAACCATCCCCAAGTCATGCCACACTTTCACTTACCAGTGCAATCAGGCAGTAACCACATCCTTCAAAAAATGAATCGTCATTATACGAAAGAAGAGTATATTGATCTGGTGACAACCCTAAGACAATATGTACCAAAGATCAGTATTACCACAGATATTATTGTCGGTTTTGCTGGTGAACAAGAAGCCGATTTCTTAGAAACTATCGATCTGGTAAAAAAGGTGGGTTTCGATGGAGCCTATACTTTTATGTACTCTGTACGTGAGGGCACGCCTGCTGCCAAATTTAGTGAGCAAGTCGACAACAAAATTAAAAATCAAAGACTACAAGTCCTCATGGCCATGACTAATGAAGGCAGTTTAAGCAAAAATCTCTCAATGGTTGGTCATTATTATCCCGTTTTAGTGGAAAGTATCTCAAATAAAGGTAATCTTCTTTGTGGCTATACCCCTGATTATCGCTTAGTTAATTTTGCTGGTAGCGACCAATTAATTGGAAAAATCGTCCAAGTAAAAATCATTAAAGCTAAAACATGGTTCCTTTTAGGAGAATTAGATGAACAGCCTTAAAGAAATACAAGATTATTTAAAGAAGTTAGGCATCTTGAATCGTTATCAAACACTAAAAAATTATCTAACTAATTCTGCTCAACTACAAGAGCAACTACAAAAATATAAAATTAGTCGTCAACAAATGCGCCGTAGTAACAACAATCAAGAACTCGAAATTAGTCCTTTAGTTATTGAATTATTTGAACTGCATCTACTTATCAATGAGTTAGCACAAGATATTGCTTTTTTTATTACAAAAGAGTTATAATTATTACGAGGTATATATGAAAATAATCTTTAAAACTGCCAGAAGTGTCACCATCGAATTGTCCAATAATTCTTGTTACTATGCTTTAGATAAATATCAAGTATATTTAAACAACTCTTTAGTTATCAATTCTGGTGATAAAAATGTCTTTTCGCTTTATGACTTAACCCCTGGTACCACCTATAATATTAAATTAACAAAGATCGACTCTTCTTTAAACAAGTACTTGAAATTTACCACGAAAAAAGAACCTTGCTGTTTAAATATCAAAGATTTTAAAGCAGTTGGGGATGGAATTGCTGATGACACTAACGCTATTGTCAGTGCTATCAATGTTGCACCTAAAGACTCAACGATCATCATCCCCGCTGGGACTTATAAAATAGCTCCTATCTGGCTAAAAAGCCATCTAAATATTTACTTAGAAAAAGGGGCTACCATTTTAGGAGAAACTGATCGCTTACACTATCCAATTTTACCAGCCCAGGTAAAAACTGCCCACAAATTATGGGAAACTAACTCCTGGGAAGGTAGTCCACAGGCGACTTTTGTTTCTTTAATTAGTGGCTTTCGTATCAAAAAAGTCGCGATTTATGGCCAGGGAATTATTGATGAAAATGCTCAAAATTCGGATTGGTGGCTTAATCATAAAGAAATTCGGGGAGCTGCCCGACCAAAAGGGATATTTTTATCGCACTGCCAGGATATTAGTTTGCAGGGTATAACTATTACCAATACTCCATCATGGAATATTCATCCTTTTTTTAGTAGTAAAATTAACCTCATAAATATCCAACTTATTAATCCCAAAAACTCACCAAATACCGATGGTTTTGATCCGGAAAGTTGTCATAATATTAAAGTTATTGGTGTATATTTTAGTGTTGGTGATGATTGCATAGCTATTAAAAGTGGAAAATTCGCCATGGGGATGAAATATAAAACACCAACTTCTAAAATGGTTATTCGCAATTGTTATATGCGGGATGGCCATGGAGCAGTAGTTTTAGGTAGCGAAATGAGTGGGGGGATTAAAAACTTAACGATTACGAAGTGTCTATTTGAAAACACCGATCGTGGTTTAAGAATTAAAACCCGCCGAGGACGAGGAAAAACTGGGATCATTAATAACATCACTTTTGATAATATCGTTATGAAAAATGTTTTAACCCCCTTTGTCATTAATATGTTTTACTTTTGTGATGATGACGGAAAGACTCCCTATGTTTGGTCAAAAGATTCACTTCCCGTTGATGAAAGAACTCCATATCTAGGTCACTTTACTTTTAAAAATATTATATGTCAAGGAGTAAGTGTAGCAGCCGGATTTTTTTATGGCCTACCGGAAAGAAAAATTGCCTCGATAACCTTAAAAAATATTCAGGTTACCTATGCCAAAAATCCTTTACCTTTTGCAGCCGCGATGATGAGCTTCTTAGAACCTTTTACCCTTCATGGCTTTGAATTTCGTAATGTTTTAGTGGTTAAACAAAAAAACCTTACCATTGAAAAAACCAAGGAACAAACTTTTATTTACGAAGGAGTTAAAAAGGTTGTCAATGGATGATTTTTTATTTATTTTTGATGCCATATTTCCGATTGTTTTAGTCATCCTTCTGGGTTATTTTTTAAGAAGAATCCGTCTCTTAAATGAAAACTTTGTGGAAGTCGGAAATAAACTAGTTTTTAAAGTTCTTCTACCCATCTATTTAGCGTTAAACATTTATCGAATAAACTCCTTTGCGGAAATCGATGGGTGGTTCATTCTTTATACAACGATCGCCATTTTCGTCTTATTTGCTATCGGGCTCTTAATCGTCATCTTTAGCATTAAAGAAAGAAATCGCCGAGGGGTTGTTTTACAGGCCATCTTTCGTTCGAATAATTCCATTATCGGTATCCCCTTAGCTCTCGCCTTGGGTAGTGGTCAGGCCGTAGCCCAAGTAGCCATTCTCAGTGCCATCGCCATCCCAGTTTTTAACATTTTAGCGGTTGTTAGTTTAAGCATTTTTACCAATGAGAAATTTAAAATAACTAAGGTTTTATTAGATATAGTCAAAAATCCCTTAGTCATTGGGATCGCAGTGGGCCTCGTAATCATCGGGATCCGTTCACTTATTGGTTCTCAGAGTACCTATTGGATTGCCGAGCATTTAACATTTTTATATAGTGCTACTGATATGGTCGGAGCGCTAACTACTGGATTTAGCTTAATTGTTTTGGGGGCTGGTTTCCGCTTCACTAGTATTCAAATATATTCCAAAGAACTCACCATCGGTGTTATCGGACGCTTAATTTTAGCTCCGGTTTTGGTCATTGGCGTCTTTTTATTATTAGCAAAAGCTAACATCCTTGATGGTTCTAGTGCCAAAGTTGTGGCTTTAATTCCTTTATTTGCTTCCCCCGTAGCGGTCAGTAGCGCCATTATGGCCAAAGAAATGAATAACGACGAAGTCCTAGCTAATTCTTTGGTCTTTATGACCTCCATTTTATCCATCATCACGATCTTTGTTCTTTGCTTCGTTCTTCGTGTTTATAATTTTATTTAAAAAAAGTTAACCTATTTAATTTTAGGTTAACTTTTTTTATCTCATCAATAATTCTTCCGATTTTTTATCTTTTTCGATTTCCAATTCCGCAATATATTTATTTGTTAATTCCTGAATGTCTTGTAAATAACCTTTTTCATCATCCTCAGTTAATTCCAGAATTTTAATTTCTTCATTAGCATCTCGACGAATATTTCTTAAAGCAACTTTCCCACCTTCTTCCAGTTTTTCCACTTCTTTCACTAAAGTTTTTCTTCGTTCCTGGGTTAAGACCGGCAGGATTAAGCGAATTCCTATGCCATCATTATTCGGAGTTAGGCCTAAATCCGAAGAATAAATTGCTTTTTCGATGTTTTTTAAAACCGAACGATCAAAAGGTTTAATATATAGTTGAGTGCCTTCTAAGACATTGATGGCGCTAATTTGTTTAATCGGAGTACTAACCCCATAATAATCAATCATCAGGTGATCTAGCAAGGCAGGATTAGCCCGACCGGTGCGAATATTATTAAAATCCTTAACAATGGCTTGGATGGATTTTTTCATTCTTTCTTGGGTTTCTAATAAGAGATCCTCAGCTAATTCGTTCATCTTTTATTCCTTAATCAGGGTACCGACTTTATCATCTAAAAGCGCTTTTTTAATTAATCCCTGTTTATTCATCGAAAAAACTTTAATAACTAAATGATTATCCTTCGCCATTGATACCGCAGTCATATCCATTATCTCAATTTTTTTCTCTAAAATTTCTTGATAAGAAACTTCTTTTAATAGCTTAGCATCTTTATTGATTCGAGGATCACGATCATAAACCCCATCAACCCCGTTTTTCGCCATTAAAATTAAATCAGCATCTAATTCCGAAGCTCTTAAAGTGGCCGCAGAATCGGTCGAAAAATAAGGATTGCCGGTTCCACCAACGATAATTATCACTCTTTTTTTACTTAAGTGGCTGAGAGCTTTACGACGGATATAAGGTTCACAAACTTGGTTGACATTAATTGCCGATAAAACTCTGGTAGGAATATTAAGGCCTTCTAGGCCATCTTGCAGGGCTAAACCATTTAAAATTGTTCCAATCATTCCCATGTAATCGGCTTGCGAACGATCCATTCCCAATTTAGATGCCGTAACACCTCGCCAGATATTGCCGGCCCCGACGATAATAATAATCTCAATGCCTAAGTCATAAATTTCTTTAATGTCTTTGGCCACTGCCTTGATCGTTAAAGGATCAATTCCATAATTAGTCGAGCCTTTTAAAGCTTCCCCACTTAATTTTAAAACTATTCGTCGATATGGCATTTATTACTTACTAGCCGCCGATACTTGAGCAGCTACTTCCGATGCAAAATCATCATTACGTTTTTCTAAGCCTTCGCCCACCGCCAATCTAAGGAAGCTAACAACAGTGGCTTTGTTTTGAGCCAGATATTGTTTAACTTTGATAGTTGGTTCTTTCACATAATTTTGATCAACTAAACTACCGGCTTCTAACTGTTTTGTCAAACGCCCCAAAATAATATTATCCAAAATATGAGCAGGTTTTGGTTTAGGATCTTCTAAATTTTCTTTATGGGTTAATTCGGTGATAATATGTAATTCATTAGCCTTATAGTGTTCATCGACTAAAGTAGTATTTAAATATAAAGGATTCGAAGCCGCTACATGCATAGCGATATTTTTAGCCACTTCTTCATTTCCCCCTTGAATTAAACTAAGGGATACTATTTTTCCACCCATATGTTTGTAAGCCCCAAAAATTTCTTCTTTGCTCTTTTTGAGGACAGTCACTCTTCTTAAAGATAATTTTTCGCCAATGATGGCAATGTATTCATCAATAATTGTTTTTAAGCTCTTACCTTCAAATACCGAATCGAGTGCTTCCGCCGTATCTTTAGCTTTACCTTTAATCAATATATGAGCAATTAAATCAATTAACTCCACAAATTTAGCATTTTTAGCGACAAAATCTGTTTCCGAATTTAATTCGAATAAAACGGCTTTATTGCCATCTATCCGATATGAACAAAGACCTTCAGCCGCAATTCGACTAGCTTTTTTTTCGGCCTTTACAATCCCTCTTTCTCTCAATAAAGTAACTGCTTTTTCGATATCACCAGCTGTTTCCTCCAAAGTTTTTTTACACTCTAAAATGCCAGCTCCGGTCATTTCTCTTAATAATTTTACATCTTGTGCTGATATTGGCATAAACAAATTCTCCTTTCCTTAATACCCTTAAAATTATACCAAATTTTTGAAAAAATGTCTTATAAATTAAAAATTATCGATTTAAGAAGATTTTATCTCCAAAACATCATTATTATTGGCGTTAAGATTCTTGATTGCTTGATATTTTTCGAGGATAAATAAAGGAAAATAAGATAATTTTGCCTTTCTTAATCCCTCTAAACCTAAATCTTCCGCGCGATTAACCAAAGTAAATTCTTGTAAATAATTAATCGCCACATAGTTATTAATAAATTGATAAATCCCTTCATAATGAATATCGCCTTTCTCAAAAATGCTAAAGGGCACGTTAGGAGCTAAACTAATCGTCGTAAAACCAATAATGGATTGATGATGAAAAAAAATTATCGTCTTTAGTTGTAAGGCTGCTTGATTTTTTAGAGCACAATCAATAGCCTGTGTTTCATCTAAATAATTAACGCCCTCTTTGGTAATTTTCCATTTTTGATAAAAATCCATTAATTTGTGATAATCTTGATCTTGATATTCATGAACTTCATAAGCATAATTTAAATTAAAACGATTAACGAAATTTCTTTTAGCATGGTATTTTTTTCCGATTAAATTGGCTAAGTCGCTACATTGATAGATATAATCGCCATCATTGCGGTCGAGATTCGAAGTATATTTTTGGCTTTGTAAATAATTATTTTCTTCAAAACTTAAAGCTTTAATAACAATTTTTGGAAACTGATTAGCTAGACAATATTGCTCAATTAAACCGCACACCTTCGGTAAAAGAAGTTGATTTTCCAAAATAAAAGTAAAAAATTTTTCTTCTAATTGATGCTCTAAGATTAAAAACCCTTCACCAAAATATATCCGTGAATGATAAAATTCCTTCCAAACATAAATCACTCCAAAAATACTTTGATAGTGGAGGTATTCAGGATTAGCTAAAGTTATCCGCGTAAAAGCTTTTTGATCATCTAAGGTAATCGCTCTAAAGTTCATATTTTTTAGGGTTATACTTTTTAATTTTATTGATGTAAGTTAATCGCTGATTATCCACCACGATGCCACTACCATTAGCCATTAAAAGAATTGGTTTATGAAATTTCTTATAAGAGCGGCGAATTGCTATCCAGGTCGAAAACTTGGCTTTATAATGAACTTCAATTTTAAAGTTTTTAATTAAACCCAAACCTTGATGTTCTTGGTAATGATCATAATCACGATCAACAGAAATATGATAATAATCCAGCTGTACCATCGCTCCCGCCGAAGAGCCAATAATAATTTTGTTTTGATAGAGTTGAGGATCCACTAATTTAAATTCTTTTAGACGCTCATAAAGTTGGGTTGGTGATCCCCCTGGTAAAAAAATAATCTGAGCCGCTTGTAATTCCTCGATGGCTTCTTGAGGGGTCCAATCATAAAAATCAATAAAGCTAATATCTTCTTCTAAAATACCATAAAGTCGAAAATTATCTTTCATGTCCCTAAAAAAATCATCGTCATACTCGTCATTGCTTTTGGTAAAAAAAGAAAATAAAAAAACACAAACTTTAAAGCCAGGGTGTAAATAATTTTTTAAGACTTGAAAGAAACTTTCTTCTTTTAAATTACTTTTACTATTTAGCAGAATATTAAGCATTTTTTTCGACCCGATTTATCCTCGTTAAATATTCTTTAAAAGAAAAAATACAACCACAGTATTTTTGACTATAAAGATTGAGACTTTTAAAATAGCGCAAACCATCAAAGTATTGGTTTCTTAAATCAATATAAAGACTAGGTATTTGAAACTCAAGCGCATACCTTTCTAATAGCTCTTTGATTAATTGATGATTTTGATAAGGGGAAGCCAAAAGGGTGGTGGTAACCGCCTCATAGCCGTGGGCTTTAGCGTATTTGAATGTTTCTCGCAATCGAAGCTCATAACAACCTTGACATCGATTAGATTCTAACCAACTACTTTCTAAATAATCTAAATTAGTGATGACTTCTAAATTTAACAATTTAGCATAATCATTGAGTGCTCCTAGCCGCAAATTATATTCTTCCAAAGGATGGATATTAGGGTTATACCAAAACAATTTTATTTCCCAGGATGGTTGATAATAATTTATAATATTTACGCTACAGGGACCACAACAAGTGTGCATGAGTAATTTCATATTAATATTTTATCAATTATAAGCCTTCTTTAATTTTTTATGCATTATCAGAAAATTTATTAATAAATATTTTAAAACTTAAAAGACCTCGAAATGTCAAATTTTAGTTTTTAACATTTCCCACTAAAAGTTTATGAAGCCAACTCTTTACCATCCGAGAAAGTATATTTGTCGAAATATTTGCAAGATTTTATATAATATAAGCATGATTAATCGCTGGTGTTTAAGAATGCTCGAATTCTATAAAAACAAAATATCCCCCTATCGACATAAGAGCTGCCGCTATCATCCAAGTTGCTCCACTTATTCTTATGCCTGTTATTTAAAATTTAATTTTTTTAAAGCTAGTTTATTAACTTTAGCCCGCCTTCTTCGTTGTAACCCTTTGTTTAAAGGGGGCTATGAATACTTACCGCG
>JAITXJ010000009.1 GCA_031284745.1 Acholeplasmatales bacterium
ATAATACTAGATACAATTGATAATAAACAACCTTTTTTTATTACCTCTACCTTTTTAAAAATTAACTACACTATGATTATATCATTTAAATTAATATGAGCTTAAATAGTTAATGTAATCGGGCTAGTATGTAGTTGCGATAATATCTCTTTAGGGTAATCATACCAAGGTTCTCAACAATAAATGCATAAATAGTGTTAAATAGGAGCATAATATAAGTAGATTTGTATTTAGTGGAGAGAAAAATGAATTATCTAAGAGCCGAAGGAGAAACAATAAACGTTACAATTAGTATGTTTTTAGGATATAATAGCGCTAAAGATCAAAATGCTTCTGGCGGTTTAAATTTATTTATCAAAAAATTTAATGTTTTATTTGATAAAATTGCAAAGCCACTGGTTTGGAAGGCTATAAATAATGATATTATTAAAAACAGCATTATCTCTTTGATTAAAATTATAATATCAGTCTTTGATTAAATATGGATGTTAGCGTAATATTTTTATTAATAGCCTCAATGGCGTTTAAAATTCTAATTTGGGGGCGCCCTTATTGGTGGTTTAACTTTACTCTCCCCAATCTTCTTTATATAAAAATGCATATTAAAAATAAGTTTTTTCTTCGCTTTATTATTAAAAAAGATATTTGGTGTAATTCTCTTGTTCATTTGCTTTTCACTTTAGTATTAATAATAGTTTTAATACCACAAACATTATATTTATTGCTGTATTTACTTCAAATAGTTCCTTTTATTAAATTAGTTTTAGCTATAATAGACTATACATTCTTTGCATTATTTAGTGTAGTTATGATATTTACTTGGATTTTGCATGGTCACTTTGCACGAGTTCAAAAAAAGATGATAAAAAATGATGTAGAAACCTATAATGCATTATGTAAGGAATATTTCGGAAATTTGCCAATTGTTCTTTATCAAGAAAAGAAAAATAATAAAGATAAGAAGAAAAAATAGTTGGCTACTGAAAAAGATTAATCAACAAAGAAATATCCAATATTGATAAAAGAAAAATTTTTTTAGTACTTATAATTGGATAATAAATTTACTTTATTTTATTTAAAAGTCCTAAAATATGTTAAAATATTAATAGGAGATTACCTATGAAAATGAAAAAACTTTTCTATCTATTATTACTCGGATTAACCATCCTACCGCTCGTTGCCTGCAGTGGCAACGCAAAAAGCTCTATCGTCCTTTCAAAGATTTTTATGGCTTATCCAACTACCGATAATGTGATTGAACTTTATAACCCAAGCAATTCCACTGAAAACCTTTCTAAATATTCTATTGGTATTTTTACCAATGGTGCCAATGAAGTAAAAGTAAAAATTAACCTATCGGGAAATATTGCAGCACATAGTTATTATGCAATTGCCTCCAATCAAATTAGTTCGACGGCTTTAAAAAATAATGTCATTGATCATTACTATATTGACGATCAATTTGATTTCGTTCCCTTTAATGGCAATGATGCCATCGGATTATTTAAAAATAATACCATGATTGATTTCGTTGGTTATAAAGGCCAAAACATTGATTATAATAAAGATATTACCATGATTAAATTAGGAGATCCAGATGAATTTAAACCATCTACTACTTATAATGAGTTTGATTATATCGCCTATACCAATAATTGTTTTCAATATTTAAAAAATAGTGATTATGAAATTAAAACTCTAGAACAAATCTATGCTGGACCTCATCTCGAGGATAAAGATTTTGATCGGCCTTTCATTAATCCCAACAACACTAGTTCTGGTGGAGGGGGAGTAGCGAAAGTGACCACTGTTAGTAGTATTGCTGATGGTGATACCGCTAATTTTATCTCCAGTGCCTATGGTGGATCTACTCGTTACTTCTACATTAATACTCCAGAAGTCAATGGAGGAACCGTTAAACATGAACCTTGGGGCTATGTAGCTTCCAAATATAATAAACAATATCTCTTAGTTGAACCAACTACCAAAGACATTTATGTCCAATCCATTTACAATTATGCTTTAACCGAAACTTATGGTCGTCATTTAGCCCTAGTTTGGGTTAATGACAATTTATCACAATTTCTCATTGTTAGTGAAGGTTTAACTGAGGGTGTCAGTATTTCACCTAGTTCTCATGATTTACAAATGACTTATCGAGATGTTTTATATTTAACCTTTTTACGATTTGTCGAAAAAAGGGCGAAAGATAATGGCTGGGGAGTTTGGGGCTATCCAAATAAAGTAGATGGCGAAAAGGCTCCTGATTGGAACTGGCAAAGTAACACTTCCACCGGCAATTCTGATCCTGTTTGGACCCCTCATTTAGCTCTGCCTTGGTCCTAATATTTATTTATGAACTTTATCTTTATTTCGCCAGACTTTCCAACTTGTTTTTATAAATTTGTGGTGGCTCTAAGTAATAGAGGCATTAATGTTTTGGGAATCGGTGAAGGAAATTTTAGTGAATTTCGTAGTGAACTGCGAAATAGCCTCGTGGAATATCAATATTGTAATTTAAATAATTATTCTGAAGTTTTAAAAATAGCCCTTTATTATGAAAGTAAATATGGGAAAATAGATTATATTGAATCAAATAATGAATATTGGCTCACTTTAGATGCTAAAATTAGAGCCGATCTTCACATTACAACCGGCGTTCAACTACCTGATATTAAATACATTCGTTACAAGCATGAGATGAAGGAAATATTTAAAAAAATCCCAATCGCTTTTCCTCGTTTTATTGTTGCTACTAATGTCGAAGAATTAAATGCCTTTGTTTTAAAAATTGGTTATCCTCTTTTTGGAAAACCTTTAGGGGGCGTGGGTGGTTTTGGAACTTTTACGATTAATGATGAGGCTGATCTTTTAAAATTTACCCAAGCAGTAACTGATCTTTCTAGTTATATTGTCGAAGAATTTGTCAGTGGTGTCATTGAATCTTTTGATGGGATTTGTGATGATAGTAGTAAGGTCGTCATTTTTGATAGTGAAATTTTCCCGATATCCGATGCTTTAATTGATGAACAAGATTTGGACTCCTATTATTATTGTTGTAATCAAGTTAATCCAATTTTAGAAGCTCTGGGCCGAAAGGTTGTAGAGGCTTTTAAAATCACTAAACGAATTTTCCATATTGAGTTTTTTCGCTTAAATCAAGATAAGCCTGGGCTTGGTAAGGCTGGTGATTACATTATTGATGAAGTAAATATGCGTTCACCGGGAGGAAATTCCACCGATCTCATTGAAGGAGCGCTCGGATATTCACCTTATGAAGTATATGCAGATATTATTATGAGTAATGAAAATAAACAACCACTTGTGCAAACGCCTGGTTATAGTTTATCTATCAACCGTAAAAATCGCTTTAATTACTGTTTATCCCAAGTTGATTTTGTGAACCTTTACCATGATCAAATCTATCAATATGGAACTTATCCCCTTGCCTTTCAACGCAATATGGGAGACTATTATTATTTATTAAAATTTGATTCCCTGACCGAATTATTAAAATGTGCCAATGAAGCTCTAAAGAAAAATCCTTAACCATTAATAATTATTAACAGAAGGTAAAAAAATTTGATCACTAGTAAGTATTAATTTGTTCATATTCCCTTAGCAGAATTATTTTTTAATTGATTAGTATTGTGATATACTAATTATGTATTTAAGTTGTGAGGTGAGTATATGAAAAAATTATTTATTGTCTTACTATTAGTACTAAATTTCGTTCTTCTTGGTTCTTGTAACAAAGATCAAGAACACAGCAATGATCAAAATAAAAAAATAGAACGGGTTTTAATTGAAGATAAAACCCATATTACCGATAATAGTTTTAGTTCTTTTTCAATGGAAGTATCTTCGTTATCTTTATTAGAAATTAGAGAAAACTCTTATTATGAAAGTAAGTGGGAATTTTCTTTTGAAATATTTGATGACCATAACACTTATTCTAGTATACCTCTTATGCAACTGACCAAAGATGCTTTTTATGTCAACGATAACCCAGACACTACGACCGTAAAAGTGTCCTTTAAGTCCGATGGAAATATTTATTCTTTGGGAAATTTCTTAAAAACTTCTTTTAGTAATCATATCAATTCTGCGGCTTATGGAAGATTATTAGAAGTTTGGCCCGAGCTTACTGAGTCACTTGATCTCGTTCCTAGTGGTTTAATGAATACCACATATGGTACCACCTCTCCCATTTATAGTTTTAATATAACGCCAGAAAATTCTGGATTATATACGCTATATTTATATGCTGTTGTAGCTAAACTCCTCAAATTTAATCTTGTTGTTTCCCATTTAGCCAGACAAAAAGTCAATCAAGGAAGTAGCAAAAGCCCCAACTTCCAATGGAGCGAGTGGAAAATAATCGAAAACGATAGTGCTAGTCATGAGCGTAACATTTATGTTCCCTTATATAATCTGGGATCCTGTTTTTATGAATCTGTTAAAGTATTTGAAAATTACACTTTAGCTAATGAATATTTTAATCAATATTACCTTTAACTAATCGCTAATTAAATTCTGTTTTATCCAATAGTCCAATAATTTTCAATTAACCAGCAATTAATAGTAACCTTTGTCTAATTAAAAATGCATCTTAAGAAATTAGGTATAATTTTATTATGGACATCGAGAAAATTCTTAATCTTCAAACCCTGATAAATCATCGAAGAACAATCCACCAAAACCCCGAAATTGGTCTAAATACCTTGCAAACCACCGCCTATATCACCGGGGTATTAGATCAACTATCAGTTCAATATGAACTCATTTTAACCACAAAAACGGCCATCATTGCTTATTTCCCCGCCAGCTGTCCAAGCAAAGAAAGCCTAGCTTTTCGATGTGATACCGATGCTTTAGAAATAAAAGAAGAAACTAATATTCCTTACTGCTCCAAAAATAGTGGTCTCATGCATGCTTGTGGCCATGATGGTCATAGTGCGATCGCCTTGGGTTTAGCCCAAGTACTTACCCATTGTCAATTACAAAAAAATGTTCTTATAATTTTTCAACCGGCTGAAGAAGGACCAGGGGGAGCCAAACCAATTGTGGATAGTGGAATATTTAAAAAATATCACATTACCAGTATTTATGGACTGCACTTAAATCCTTATCTTCCCGAGGGACAATTGAGTATTAATCCCGGTCCCACTTTAGCATCCTGTCGCGTATTTGATTTAGAAATTAGGGGAAAAAGTGCCCACGGAACCATGCCGGAAGAAGGAATTGATGCCATTTTAATCGCCAGTATTTTAGTAGCTAAAATAGATCAATTGAAAACTAAACTTCATGATCAAAATTATATTTTACATATTCAAAAATTTATTGGTGGCTCAAATAATTCCATAATCGCCGAAAAAGTACTCTTAAAAGGCACCATCCGAACTTTTGATGATCTTACTTATCAAAAAATTAAAACCGCAGTTTACATAATAATCCAAGACTTGGTCAAGCAATATCAGGCCAAAATTTATTGAAAGATTAACGAGGAGTTTTCCAAAACATATCCCGTTTTAATCAATGATCCATTTTTAGTAGATAAACTAAAAAATAATTTAATCGGGCTAACTTTAGCTCCCGATTTAAAGTTTTATTTTAGTGAAGATTTTGCCTATTATCTAACCAAGGTTCCTGGTGTCTTTGGTTTTTTAGGAACCAAAACGAAAAAATATCATTATCCCTTGCACTCCAATAAGTTTAATTTTAATGAACGGGTTCTTTTAATCGGTGTTCAATATTTTTATCAAGTATTAAAAATTAATCAAGCTTTGAAAGAAAATTCATAAGCTATTTTTTTAACTAGCCTTGTTTTAATTACTACTAGTATAAATCCCTAAATTATCAATTGTTAAGTAAGTGTTATTGTTATTACCAGCTGTCGAAGCATTAATAACGATTTTTACTAAAGAAGCATTAATTCCACTGATTTCTAAGTGGTTATATTCATTCAAACCAATTTGACTTAAAAATGAATAAGTTAACCATTGGCCATTGACATAATACTCAATAGCCGCATAATCAATAGCCATTCCTGCTAACATCCCACAATCGAAAGTTAACATATTAATCTGTAGACCTTGACTAGTTAAATCGATTCCCAAAGTCCCTGGCGTTACTTCCGTACCACTCAATCTTGGAGCAAATCTCGCCCCGCGGTTATAACTTACTTCAAAGCCCGCCGGTGCCGTCAGTTGCCATCGATTCTTATAAACGCTTAAGCTACTAATTACCCCATTAACATCACTAGTCATAATTAAAGCGGGATTTTCCACATAAGCTTCACTATAACCATTCGAACCATTCGGAAAAGAAAAATTATCAAAATTAAAGAAATAAGTTAAAGTTCCACTGATGCCCACTTCGGCTTTAATAATTACTTCCAAGTTAAAACTTAAACTGTGTCCATCAATAGTAATCGTCACACCAATCGTTACACTTTGGTCCCCCTCCATGCTCGAAGGTCTGGTGATTATGACTGCTCCGGTCGAAGAAACACTAATATAAGGGCTGCTGACTTGATAACTAATTGTGGAATCATAAGATCCACTAACGATAAAATTAGTATTTTGCGTTAATGTCTTTTGATCATATAGATTAATGATAAAGTTATTTAGATAAGCCAATTTGGCTTCGGGACTAATATTTGGTAAAATAAATTGATCAGCACGTGAAAGAAAAATCTCGGCATTTTTGACGGCTCCTAAACCATAATAGGTGAGGATCGCGTTATTAATTTCTACTTCTTGACCAACAACAAAATTATTTAAGTGATTTTGTAGTTCAGTTTTATTAGGTACCGTGGATTCCACATAAACATTAATCGTCACGCTGCCATTGGTAAGACCAAAGGCGGAAGCAATCTTGGGGGTCGTGCTAAGATGAAAGCCATTAAAGGATACCCGATCATTAATATGCGAACGTAAATTATTTTCCGAAAAATCCGTAATAATATTGTCTTGTAAAACGATCGTATTGGGGACTTTTTCCACATTAGTAGCGTTTATTTGATAACTATCAGCATTGGTAAATTCTTCTAACGTCCCATAAACAATCACCTCATCATAAAGACTAAAGCCGGTAAAGAGCGAACTATCACTGCTAACTAAGATACCACGGGTTTCATCACTTAACCAAAAATAATCTTCTCTCGTATGATCAACATAAACACCTCGAACAATAACTTCTTGGGCTAAGTCCTTCGCATAGACCTCGGAAACAGAAACCGTCCTAGGATCACCCTTAATAATGGTAATTTTACGAACTTCAGATTCTACTTCACTTCCTCGCTGAAGGGTGAGAGTCAGATTAACTTCCAAATTAGCAGCTTCACTTCGGTGAATCACTCCTTGATTGGAACAATGCGCTGGATCGCTACTTTCCCAAGTAATTATAACTTTCTTATCCAAAGAAGTACTAGTTGGTAAACTAATATCTTTGGTAACAAAGTCTGCTGCATCATTATCCTGATAGCCAATTTTAATGCTCGCAAAAATATCCCCAAAAGAGGCGCGAGCAGCACAACCAGCCACCAATAAACTGCTTCCAATAATTAATAATAAAAGTATTATTTTTTTCATATATATAAGCTCCTTTTTAAATCCATGTAGTAAATATCAATAATTTTAAAGTTGTTTTTAAATTCTTTTGGTTGATTATTTTTTTCTAGAAGAGTTGGTCCCCATATTTTATTGGCTAGTTCCGGGTGGTCAATAAAGGGGTTACGATTATTTTGTTTTTCAAAAACCCGCTCATTGCGTTGCCTTTCTTGGGGACTAACCGGATCATCTAAATTCCATTGCATCAAAGTCGAAAGTCGACCAATTTGTCCATGATAAGGCGAAGACGTCGGAGCATTTTCCACTAAAGTTAAATTATCATAACCATCATCCCCCTCATAACGAACATCCATATACATCAATATACGAGCAATGTCACCCTTATCTTCATCGCGAGGTTCAAACGTTTTAGCGGAAGTATTAACTTTATTACCATAATTGGCATAAGAATTAGTGGGTACTCCTCCTGCATCAAAGTTATAATTTGATCGTTCACTATTTAAACTATTAAGGGTTGGTCGGATATGATGCATATCGGTGCCAATTCCCACTCCCGTTCCAAAAGAACCATCTTCACCACGACTTTGGGCCCAGGTATGTTCTTTATTCCACCCACGATTTTCGAGATTAGGTCCAGAATAGGTTAAATAAATAACACCAGGATTAGTGACCGATTCATCAGTATAAGTTAAATAAGCGTTCAAGGTGGAATAAGAATACATCTTGTGACCCTTAATCAAATTATTTAAGGCGGCTTTTAATCCATTCCCCACGAGTTCAGGATTGATATTTTGATAGTAGTTGGCATCGAGGGCCGCCATAAAAACGGCCTGAAGATTATAATCTCTTTGTATTCTCGTTTCAAAACTAAAGGTATAACCGTTTTCTTCCCAATGACTAAAATTAAACCCTTCCTTTAAGGGGTCAGTTGGCTTAAGTTGGCCAATAAGACGATTATTTTTAATATTAAGTGAAAGGTAAATTTCTTGATCAACCAAGAAGGTTACCTGATGGGTTGCTTCTTTTTTTTCTTGGCATGAAACCAGAAAAAATAATAAAAAGAAAAATAAGATCGTAATTAATTTTTTCATGTTGTCCTTTATTTTTTATTTGTCTTTTAAAAAAGAAATACTCCCTAGATTTCTCTAGGGAGTATAAGGTGATAATAAATTAAGCTACCGCGTGATAAGTAATAGCGATGGAAGTGAACCAAACCTGACTATTAGAAGTTGAAACGTTTTGAATAACGACACTCGAAGCATTAATTGCTACAGTACCGGTGACAATAGCTCCACCAGTAAATACGCCATCAACAACTGTTGTAGTAGCACCACTGATATCAATTGGGTCTCCACCATTAACCGTAAATTGAGCTAAGGTACCATTATTATGACCAGCAGTATAGGTAATCGAATCAATAGTATAACCGCTAACTACACTAATAGTTAATACAACTCCAGCACCACCAGAGTAGTAGTATAAAGCGAAATAGTTTTTAGCATTAATACCAGTTTCATTGGCACCTGAACCTTTAGCTGAAGTAACAGTAAAGATTGCTGGGTCTAAACCAAGGGTTGAAGCATTATTAGCTGGGGCACCAAGTAAATTGCCAGTTGTTCCCGCAGTATATTTAGCAGTTGCATATAATAATACTGGACCAACACCAGTTTGAGCTGGAACGGTTAGAGTAACCGAATAGTTATAAAGGGAAGTTACTCCATTTAATAATTCTACTCCAAAAACTACAGTGGCATCAGATTCTCCAAATTCTGGACGAACGACAACCCCAGTGGTAGATATAACAGCAGGCACACTGGAAGTTACTGCTAAAGTAATACCAGCAGGAAGACCGCTAGGAAGAGTAATACTTGCAGTTACCGAAGATAGGTTATGAGGTAGATCACCAAATTGAACAGTAACAAAGGCTAAGGCCGCAACTAATTCTGGAGTTGATAAATCTGCACCAACACTATATTGACTAGTCTTATCAATATTAAATTCCCAAGTTGTAGTATAAAGATATAATGGAGCAGTAACAGTGATATGTTTTAAAGAAGCTGCTTCTAAGGCCGCCAGGAACGGATCACGATCAGCTGTACCGTTTGCAAAATATCCAGCACTTCGAACATAAAGTTGAATATCGAGAGTTGCATCACCATTAAGAGCACTTAAATAATAGTTAGAACCTTTTTTGAATACCACACCGGAAACAGTGACAAGTTCATTACGATAATCAACTCGATTATCATCAGCTGCTAAATCAAGAACAACCGGAGTTACATTAACTGTTGTTTCTACTTTCTTAATAACGGCTTGATGAGTCGCATCTTCACCAGAAATTCTTAAACCTGAACTGGAATTAATATAAGCCCAACCAACAATTTCCACAACATCGCCGATCGCAACGCCAGTAGGAATATTTACTCGATAAAGATAAGCCCCACCAGTTTCATCTTGGATAAAACCTTCAGTATTGGAAACAGCACCGTTAGTATAGAAATTACTTAAATCAGTAATCTTACCAACAACTTTAACTTGTTTAGCAGTCGCTAGAGTGGTAGCACCTGCGAGAGCCCATAAATCAACAATGTCAGTAACACCTAGTTCACCAACGGTGATCACATAAGTTTTAACAACTGGGGTTGCAGTTCCATAAGAAACAGTAGCAGTTACAGTAACAGTAACATTACCTTCGGTTGGAGCATTAACAACACCTGTTTCATGATTGATAACCGCATCATCAGTAGAAGTCCAAACGATAGTTGAACCATTAGGTCCTTCATTTGAAAGAGTTAAATTCGTAGAAGTTAAGATTTCAGTAGGAACATTAAGACTAAGAGCATCAATATCTACAACTTGTTGATCAGTTAATGTTGCATCAATACCACTAGGACCACCAACATAATAGAAGGCATAGGCATTGTTATTCGATCGATAAGTATGAATTACGATATCCAAGGTCACTTGAATTCCCACATAGGCTGAGAAAAGATTGAAATCTAGGGTATGATAATATAGCATAAAGCCATTTGCTGGACTTGGAGCTGGATCACCCGATGCATAATCAGCAGTAGTAACATCCACTAAATAGAAACGATAATTAGAAGTAGCGCCTTCGTTTGGATTTAAAACGATTTTACCAGTTACTCGGGCATAAAGAGGTTCGAAACAACCATCAGCTACAGTACCAGCGGCACTTGTCCAAACTCCAGCTGCATTTAAAGCAGAAAGTTTTTCATTAACCGAAGTTACAACTTCTTTACTAGGAATTTGTGGAGTAGCATTTACTTCTTCAACAAAGACTGGGGATTTTAATTCCCAAAGACCAAAATACCAATCAAGAGTTCCACTAATTGTATAAACATGATTTAGTTCATAACCAGTACCAGTGTAAACCATAATTGTTCCGGTTCCATCATAACCAAAGCCGGCATCATCGCCCTTTGCATAAATGGTTACATGATTAAGTACAACACTCAAAACATCACCATCTAATTTAGGATCTCTAATTGCTAGAACATCAGCAATATTATTAATAATAACTGGGGCCACGGTATTAGCTAAAACTGTAATACCAAAGTCCTTGGTTTTAGATAAAATTTTGGTTGAATCCAAAGCCGAAGGAATAGTTAATGTCGCAACCAAATGAAGCGGAGCATTATCTTGACCATAAGCGGGACGAGTAACAGTTAATAAATATTTACCTGCATTAGGATCACCTTCTGGTAATAATTCACCAACAGTCGCCACACCAGGGTTACTCGATGTCCAAGTGGCTAAAACTAATCCACCTTTCAATTTACCATTTAAATAAAAACTTGTTACGACACCTGCAGGGTCTGATACCGAAATCATTAAAGCATCATGAGCCTCATCAAGAATCTTTTGGTTTTCATCAACTTTTTTACAACCTACGAAGACGAGACCAATAACTAATAGAAAAATTCCAAATAATATTTTTTTCATATATTCTCCTTATATATTAACTATATTAACTAATTATGTAATTGTAGTGATCACGATAAGTGTCGTTGATAAATTTATCTAAATCAGCACCTGTCCCAGGATAAGCTAAGATTTCAGCTAAAAGTTTACCAACTTCAGTTCGTGTTTTAGCACCTAAATTAAAGACAATAGAAGTAAAGAAACGATCTTGACTAGCTAAGAAAACATTGAATACATCACGAACCAAACGATCTTGTGCTTCTTTATCGGTGGTTGGATTTTCTTTAATGCCGGCTTCCCAAGCTAAATAGGTTGCGGATTGAAAGGCGGATTGACGAACAGGAATATATCCACTTTCAGTAGCAAATTTCGCGGTCTTTTCCGGACTAGTTAAGAATTTAGCAAATAACCATGCAGCAATCATTCTTTGTTCAGCATTAGCGCCGGTTTTCTTAAATAAACTAATGTTTGGACCTTGTTGAATTTGTTTTTGTAAACCACCTTCAAAATAAGGAACGGGAGCAACCCCAACCTCAAAAGTACGATTAGTTGGAATATTGTATCTTGTTCCACCAGTGGAACCAACCTCCATATAAAGATTTTGAACTTTAAAAAGATCAGAACTATAGGCATCATTATTAAGTGATCTAGTTGTCATCAGACCAGCATTATATTTTTCTTTAAAATAACGCATCATATTTTTTGAATCCTCATTATTAAATAATACTCGTCCTTTTCCATTCTCATCAAAACCAGTATAATTAATATTTTTTTGGGCGGAAGCGGTAATAAATAAATTATCTTCGGAGTCATAACCAAAAGGCATAACATTATGGCCTAAGGCTGCTTCGGATGATTTAATTATTTCTGCTAAAGCAAATAATTCTTCCCAAGTTTCCGGAACGGTATAATTGTGAGCATCAAAATAAGTTTTATTATAAAAGAAGGCTTCACTAGATTTAGAAAAAGGTAAACTCATAATGGATTCTGCTTTATCGTATGTTTTTCCCTCTGCCCATAATCCTGGTAAAAAATCAGCAATTTCTTCCGCACTAAAACCAATGTTAGGGTTAGAAATGAAAGAATTTAGAGGAAGTGGAGCTTTGGCCTCAGCGTATTTAGCCACATGATCCGGATAACTTTCCACAATGTCTGGTTCATCACCAGCTGAAATAGCTAAGGAAGTTGCTTCAGCTAAAGCGACGTAATCGGCCGCTGGTTTTTCTTCAACAACATGGATATTTGGGTAAATTGCATTAAATTCTGTAATGTAACTTTGAATAAGCAATTGACTTGCTGCACCCATACGATGCCAAAACTTAATAGTCACTGATGACCCATTATAGTCGGCTGTCTCAGGTAGATCATAAGGTGGAACTATATGTAGTCCATCGTTGGATGGTGGTCTTTTACAACCAACTAAGACGACTGCACCTAATACTAACACAAATAATAATAATAATTTCTTCATATATATCTCCTCATAAATAATTATATCAAACTTTAACCTTTTGTCCCACTTCTTGATACACCACTCATAATGTATTTTCTAAAGAAGATAAATAAGAGCAGGAGGGGAACAGTAACAATGATTGTGGCGGCCATTTGGTAATTCACTAAAACCCGACCGGATTCCATGGCTTGATCAACGAAACCAGTTCTTAACCAGGTGGTAACTAATTTAAATTTAGCATTAGCTACGAGGTTTGGCCAAATATAAGCATTCCAAGTACCCATTAGTTTTAAAATGACAATGGTAATGATACTCGATTTAGCCATCGGTACCATTACTCTAAATAGATATTTAAAATCACTGGTGCCATCAATCTTGGCAGCATAGTACAATTCGTTAGGAATTTGTTTAAAATTTTGTCTTAACATATAAATATGAAAGATCGAAACTAAGAAAGGAACAATCATGGCTAAATAAGAGCCAACTCCATCAGCTCGTACCCAACCAAGTTGCGCAACAGTTAAGTAATTAGAAATAACCATCATTTCGCCAGGAATCATCATGGTTGCTAGTAAAATGGTAAAGACGAGCTCACGACCACGGAAATTTAATCTCGATAAAGCGAAAGCCACAAAAATAGAAAATAAAGTTCCCAAACCAGTGGAAAAAACCGCCACAATTACGGTATTTAATAAATACCTTGGAAAAGATATTTTGGAAACTGAATCCGCATAAAAGAAAACATTTGAATAGTTTTGGGGAGAAAAAATTCGCGGAAACAAATTAGGATTGACATCATTTAAGACTTCCTGTGAACTTTGAAACGAAACGTTCAACATCCAATAAAACGGAACCAAAACAATGACCGCCATAATCGTTAGAAAAAGATAAGTAATAACTTTTTGGGAAACATGAAAAGTTTTTTGGGCTCTTAATTGGGTATTATTGAGATAATCAACTTTCTTTTTTTCTTTAACTGGTCTCGTTAAAACTAAAACTAGCACCACCCCAACAATTAAAACTATTGCGATAAATATAAACCAAGGATTATTCATTTTTCATCTCCTAATAATGAACCTTTTTCTTACTAATAAAGAGGTTCACGGCCGTAATCGCCATAATAATTGCAAATAAGACCACCGCTGCAGCAGCAGCTCGCGAATAATAAGAGACATCAATTTCCGGGATCATTCCCGCTCGACCAATATTATCATAAACAAAGGCCACCACGGTAAATCGTTTATAATCAAGACCTGATAAACTACCAGCGACCGCTAAAACTGATTCATAAGATTTAAAGGCCCCAATAAAAGATGTAATCAAAATATAACTGATCATTGGCGAAAGAAGGGGAACAGTAACTCGTCTTAAAACTCGCCAGGAAGGAGTTGAATCGATCTTTGCGGCTTCATAATACTGTTTAGAAATACTTTGTAAACCACCAATGAAGACTAAAATCTTAAATGGTAAACCTTCCCAAATAGTATAAATTAAAACCACAAACATCCAACTGCTACGATTTGCAGTAATTCCCACCCAGTCTTTATTTAAACCAAAAAGGGCATTGATTAAACCTTCTTGTACTCCTACTCCGGGGGAGATAGAATGACCAAACATTACTTGGAAAACCATCCCAATGGCTAAAGCGTTAGTGACATAGGGTAGGAAAAAAATTGTTTGGAAAATTTTTTGTAAGGGTTTAATCGAATTTAAAGCAACTGCTACTAGTAAAGCAATAATCGTCGAAACGGGAACTGAAATAAATACTAGAAGCAAAGTATTACCGATCGAGGTAACAAATGGAGGGGTAAAAGAAGGATCGGTTGTATAAAACAAGGCTTTATAGGCTTCAATATCGAAGGCGACACCAAAACTATTTTCAACGGCGTTATATTGAGAAAACAAAGATACGAGAATGGTTTTAATGAGAGGATAAAACGTAAAGATACAAAGCAGTAGTAGGGGGATGCCCATGTACAGCCAGGCTTTATAATCCTTTTTCCTTTCTAACATTAAATTAACCTCCTCCCATCTAGAGCATTAAAGATAAAAGTTTTATGGGTTTTTAAATTAAATTTAACAATTCCACTATCAATATTAATATTACGATCCGAAAGAATTACTCGAAAAGATTCATTAAGTGATTCTGGGTGCTTAGAAACTAAAGCTAAATCTCGACCAATAGTTTCTAAATATTGGGCATCGATAGTTAATTCACCTTTAGGGTCAACTGTGTAGCCTTCTGGCCGTACGCTGACAACTAATTCAATTTCTCCAGTTTCATTAAAATTAACAACATTTTTTAAATATTTCGGAGCTTCAACCGCGGATGATTTGGCTTTATTTAATTCATAATTTTCAAGAAGGACTTTATTTTGGGCATCAACTAATTTTTGAGCCTCTAATAATTCACCTTCAATTCTTCTTAATTTTGCTTCTAAACTAACCAAAACTTTTTGTTTACCAATGGTTAAACTTCCATCTTTTAAATTAGCTCTATAAGAACCAATTGGTGGGGTACCTAAGAATTTAGCCACAAAGAGATTTTCTGGATTATCATAGACAGCTTGAGGAATTCCTCTTTGTTGCTCTTCACCGAAATTCATTAATATAATTTCATCAGAAATTGACATCGCTTCTTCTTGGTCGTGAGTCACAAAAATTGTGGTAATCCCTGTTTCTTTTTGAATTCTCTTAATTTCTTCTCTGGTTTGTAATCTTAGACGAGCATCAAGATTAGAAAGTGGTTCATCAAGTAATAAAACTTTAGGTTTTTTAACTAGGGCCCGCGCAATGGCTACTCGTTGTTGTTGACCGCCACTAAGCTGAGCTGGTTTTTTATCCAATTGATCATCAATACCAACTAACTTAGCCATTTCCAGCATTAAACTGCGACCAACTTTCTTATAATTAGTTTCTTCTACTTGTTTAATCAAACGAACAACTTCTAAACTCACAGGATCACTTTTTCCAGCAGTATTTTTGATAGCCAACTTAAAAGAATTCAAAATATATTGATTAAGTTTTTTATCTTTTTTAATTAAGTTATTAATTGGCGTATAGTCAGTTAAATACTGAGTCCTTAATTGATCGTTTAATAATTTTGTTTTATTAACAAATTCTTTATAAAGATTGGTTTTTTGGGTGATATAAGCCCCACGAATAGCCCCAATTTTGGCATTTTCTTGCTGTTTTGTGGTTGCCAACCAAGTGCGATAATTAGCGTCGTGTTCTTTAACCGCTTCCTTATTGCTTTGGTGTTTTTTATGAAAGAGACGATTTTGGGCCTTGTGTGTTTGCACATCTACTTTTGTCACTTCAATATAATCTTTTTCTTTTTTGGAATAATAAGATTTTAAGGCCGCAATTTTATTAACATATTGATAATATTGTTGGGCTTCCTCTTTATAAATTAAAATACTAGCTTTTTCGTGGGCTTCTTCCAGCGCAATTTTTCTTAAATTAATATTTTCAATCGGAAATAAAATATTTTGACTAACGGTCATATGCGGATAAAGAGCATAGTTTTGGAAAACTAAACCAATTCCCCTTCTTTCAGGGGTTAATTCAGTGACATCATCGTCACCAAAAAAGATTTTTCCACTAGTAGGGGCATATAAACCCGCAATCATATAAAGAGTGGTAGATTTTCCACAACCAGAAGGCCCCAAAAGGCCAATTAGTTTACCGGCGGGGATTACCGCATCAAAATCATTAACCGCTTTCGTAACTTTTCCTGATTTTTTGTCCACAAACCACTTGCAAACACCTTCTAACTTAATTTCTACGCCCTTCAATTCACTCATTTCTTACCTTCCTTTTAAAAAAAAGACATTTTTGTCATTGACAAAAATGTTCTATAATCTAAAAAAACTTCTTCAAAAGTCTTTTCTAGTTGCATATTACTCATTAAAATGTCTGAACTATCTAAATTCCTTCCCATCGTTATTATTATATCATTTTTTTAAAATGGTGGAAATAATTATTCATTAGTTGTCACTTGGAAGTTCATCAACTTCCACCCAAGCTAAATTTAATGCCTCAGCCACGGCCTGGTTGGTTAACTGACCGAGGTAAGTATTTAATCCCTTCTTGAGGGCGCTACAAGCCTTTGATGGAGATTTTAGACCACTGGCAGCGATTAGTAATCCATATTTTAAAGTAGCATTATTAAGCGCTTGGGTTGCCGTTAGACTGACAGCTCCCGGCATATTAGCCACACAATAATGGATGATTCCTTCGTAAGTAAAAACGGGATCTTGGTGAGTTGTTGGTCGTGATACTTCGGTTGTGCCCCCTTGATCAATCGCCACATCAACGATGACACTACCCTTTTTCATGAAAGGATAATATGCTTTTTTAATTAATTTAGGGGCTTTGGATCCCGGTAGTAAAACACTCGAGATTATTAAATCTGCTTCTTTTAGGGCTTGAATTAAGTTTTGTTCATTGTTATACAAGGTAGTAATTTTATTGTGGTAAAGATGCTCAAGATATTCTAAACGGTTATTATTAATATCTAAAACTGTCACTTTCGCATCTAAGCCAACTAAATAACCGGTCGCATTTTCCCCCACAACACCTGCTCCTAATACTAAACAATTAGCTTTTTGAACTCCTGGAACCCCACCAATTAATAAACCAATTCCACCATAAGGCTTCAATAAATATTTAGCTCCTTCTAAAACGGCTAAACGTCCCGCCACTTGGCTCATCGGTTTTAAGCATGGTAAACTACCATCTGAATCAACGATTGTTTCATAAGCCACCGCGATAACTTTATTTTTTAGTAAAGCTGCTGTGAGGTTTTCATCCGCCGCCAAGTGTAGATAAGTATAAAGAATTAAACCTGGTCGTAAATATTGATATTCGCTGGCGATGGGTTCTTTAACTTTCACAATCATTTGACTTTGTTTCCAAACGGCTTGCGGGCTTTCTAAAACACGGGCCCCCGCATCTTGATAATCATCATCACTAAAAGAAGAACCAACCCCACAGCCACTTTGAATAATTACTTGATGGCCAGCCCGACAATATTCGCGCACCGCTTGCGGAGTTAAGCCAACCCGGTATTCGTTATTCTTTATTTCCTTGACACAACCAATAATCATGGGACAAAAACCTACTTAATGCTGGCGGTATCGGCCAAACTTTTTCTTAGTTTAGTTGGCACATCCTGATTTAAAGGATAGCCAAGAGCCACCAAACCAAAGATACTAACATTAGCATCTAAGTCTAAAGCTTCCGCAATTTTTTCACGGTCAAACATCCCAATAATACAACTGCCAAGACCAATGGAAGCCGCTTGAAGGGTAATGCCATACATACAAGCTCCTAAATCCTGTTTAGCAAAAGATTGCGAATCAATCATTGAGCCAATCCTTCGCATTAATTTCACTTTAACTTCTAAAATAACCACAAAAGCTTGAGCGCTCTGTAAAAAAGCGTTCATCCCAGTGGCCATCGCGGTTGTTGCTACTTTCGCAACTAAATCAGCCCTTTTAACAATGATCACCTTCCATGGTTGGCTATTACAGGCCGAAGGCGTTAAATTAGCCGCCACGGCTAATGATTCAAGATCTTTAATAGCTATTTCTTGATTACTAAATCCTCTAACTGAATATCTTTTTCTTGCAAGTTCTATAAATTCCATCTTTCAACTCATCCTTTTATATAATTATAATAGAACTGAGATTTTTTGGATAATAATTGATTAATTTTTATCATAAAAAACTATCTTTTCTTCATACGAAATTTTTTACATTATTTTTGTTTCCACTTAGTCTTTTATTTTAATTAGGAACTTAATTATTATGTTCTTGTTAAAAGTTAAATTTATGATTAGAAAACATCAATCTTTCTAAACAGCTATCCCTTCTGATATTACAAACTATTCGTTAGAATGAGGTGTTCCTGATTCATCAAGATACCATTGATCATTCCAATAAACTGGTATTCCTTCATACTTCCAATTTAAACTCCAGTCCATCGGTTGGTTCGTTGCTTCCGAATAAATCGTTAAGAGGCTAGAATCATAGGAAAAAACACTATTTCCTAGGCTTACGACACTATATGGGATGATGATAAAAGGAAGATTAAGACAACCATAAAATACTTGATCGCCTAAACTTAATAGATTACTAGATAAAATAACACTAGTTAATTGATGACAACCATAAAATGCTCGATCATCTATCTCGATAATACTATTAGGCATAAGGACACTCTTGAGACCAATACTATTTTGAAAAGCACTTTTTCCAATTTTTGTGACTTCTTTACCCTTATGAAAAGATGGTATGACTAAATTAACTATTTCATATATCGCCCCATAATAGCTGACCACACTCAAAGTATCATCACCATTTGGAAAAAAGATTAATTCCTGAGAAACTAAATCGTGTTCCGTTTCGCTCCAAATAACCGTGGCGTTGATATTTTTCCAATTGTCTTTCCATCCGCTGGGCTTTTTCATATGTTGGGTGGTAATTGTTTGTGGAAAATGATTTCCAAAAGCTCCTTCACCAATTTTAATAACGGAAATTGGTAGATAAATTTCCTCTAACAAATTGCCTGTAAAAGCCGATACTCCAATTTCTAAGAGCGAATTAGGTAATACAATTTGTGTGAAACGATTACCAAAAAAAGCCTCTGTTCCAATATAAGTGATGGAATTGGAAAAGAATACTTCTCTTACATCACTAAGATAAAAGGCCTTGGGTTCAATAGTTGTAACCGTGTTGGGAAATGTTACACTGTGAATACTAGCCAACGCAAAAGATTGAGCAAGAATAGTTGTAACGGGATAACCTTCAATACTTGCCGGAATAATTACATTTCCATCATCTAAAAAGCTACTATTTACATATTTTCTAATCCAAACCTCTTCATTAACTATTTGATATTCAAAATGATCCGCTTCCGGAATCAAGATAAAATGCACATCAATATTAATATCCTTGTTAATTACTATCGTATAAGGATTTTGACTAATTGATTGAAATCCACTGGTGTCATGCCAACTATCAAACATATATCCTTCAGCAGGATAGGCAATTAAGGTGACGCGTTCCCCAAAATTATAATATCCACTAACATCATCTATCCTTCCTTCTGATGGATTAACCACTCTTAAGGACAATAAATATTTTGTAACCACCGCAGGAGGAGTTTCTCCATCCGGGTCCTCAATTGGTGGATTTCCTTGCGAACAACCAAAAAAAATCCATCCTAATGATAATA
The DNA here is from genome assembly GCA_031284745.1 of Acholeplasmatales bacterium. GTDB lineage: Bacteria > Bacillota_I > Bacilli_A > Acholeplasmatales > Acholeplasmataceae > JAITXV01. Next base: position 20,215 of record JAITXJ010000009.1, read on the forward strand.
TCGCCAGTATAAATTTGTATATTTTCATTCTCCCTCCTTTTTATTCGAATTTAAGCAAATATTTTAGATTATAAATTTGCATTATTAATTATAACAAATAAGTTAAAAACCACCAATAGAAAGCGAACGTATTATTAATAATTTATTCTCATAGAAATTATAAATGATAAATAATCCCATTATAAAGGCCAATTACAACAAAGCAATTCTTAAATATATTCATTGATTTACGCAAAAGCGAATCATTTACTCGAAAATATTCATATTTACTAACAATTTTGTAATAATATATTGATTATTTGGGTTTTTTTTACCATTAATTTTACTTGAAAATGTCCTTATTAAGCCAAATTTAATATATACTTCATTTTATAAATGAAAATTACTAAAAAATATTATCTTTTAATAATATAGGCCAAATATCCTTTTATAAAGGCAATTTTTAAATATTAAATCAATATAGTACTCTTATTTTTCAACTAATTGACTTTATTCCATACTTTTAGATTAGTTTATCTCAGATTCATCGTCATATAATATATGTTAAAATGAATTTTTTTAACATAATATAATCAGTTATATGTTTTATTGATACGCTTATATAATTTAAAGAAACCTTTAACAAAGCCTTTTTCAATAATTATGATGTTAATTTTCTAATTTATTAATAATAATTTTTCGACTAAAGAAGTTTTTCCCATTTGCCTTCATTAATTGTGGTAAATAGTCTTTTTCAATTTCAAAACTTGTTTTGTTTTTATTCATTTTAATAATTCCAATATGGCGATTAAAGACATCGACTTGTTTATCCAAAAATTCTAAAAAACTTGTTTTGTTGAGACTTTCTTCCCCTACGTTAATTTCCACCAAATAAAACTCTTTTTTGAAAACTCTTTTTTTCTGAGAAAAGTCACTCTCTTCTCGTGGGGATTTATTTTTATAAGAATCATATTTACGATTTTCGCGAGGAGCAATTTTATCTTTTGACCAACGACCTTCCCGGGAAACAACGTTGGTCCGCGTTGCTCGAACTTCTTCAATTTCTGGATACTCTCGATATTCAATCACCACATCATTAATGAGAGCACTAATTATTTGTTCGGGCGAGTACTTTTCCAAAAGACTCTTTGCTAAATCTAAATTTTTAATATTATCACTACTAATCTTTTCATCCAACAAAACCTTATTTTTTAAAGCAATCACTTGATTTAAATTTTCCACATTCGGAATATCTTTTAAAATAATTTCCGATTTGTAGAGATTGACAATATTTTTTAATCTTGATTTCTCACTAGGAGCAACTAAAGAAAAAGAACTTCCTTTTTTCCCTGCTCGACCTGTCCGACCAATTCGATGGATATATAATTCGGATTCAAAAGGTAATTCATAATTAATAATCGCATCTACGCCTTCAATATCTAAGCCCCTAGCAGCTACATCTGAAGCCACTAAAATCTTCATTACATTGCGTTTAAAGGAACGCATAACATCATCACGCTCTTTTTGTTTAAGGTCTCCGTGCAGCGCCTTAGCGCTAATTTTTTGTTTGTTCAGAAATTCACATATTTCATCAACTTCTAATTTTGTATTAGCAAAAATAATCGCACTATTAAATTGATAAAGATCAATAAGTCGAACTAAGAGATTAAGTTTATCTTTCTTCTTGACATCAAAATAAAATTGTTTAATTTTAGTCACATTCATATCATTGTTTTCCGCACTAACATAAACGGGATCATGTTGATAATCTAAAGCAATTTTTTTAATAAATGGGGGGATTGTTGCACTAAAGAGGAGAGTTTGTTTAATGGTCGGAGTAATCTTAACAATATTTTCTAAATCCTCCTTAAATCCCATTTTTAACATCTCATCAGCTTCATCCAAAACTAAAAATTTAATATATTGAATATCTACCGTCTTGCGATCAATATGATCTAAGATTCTTCCTGGTGTTGATACCACCAATTGTGGTTTGGCATCTAATTCCCTAAATTGTTTAGTGTAAGATTCACCACCATAAATTGAGGCGTGTTTAACACCCTTTAGATACTTACTCAATTTGATGATTTCACCGCTAACCTGATTAGCTAATTCCCTCGTGGGACAAATAATTAGAGCTTGAATATGCTTATCATTGATATCAATTTTTTCTAAAATTGGAATAAGGTAGGCAAATGTTTTACCAGTACCAGTTTTTGCTTGAGCAATGATATCTTTTCCGCTTTGAACAATCGGAATAGCGAGAGCTTGAATCTTTGTTGGCTCTTGAATTTTTAATTCATCAAGAGTATTTATTATAACTTCATTTATATTTAATTCTTTGAAACTTTCCATAATACCTCATATAGTAACAATAAAGTATAACATATTTAGAGATATTTGTTAATTTAAAGGGCTAATCAAGAAAATTCATTACCCAAATCGTTAGAATAGTTCCTCTGAGAAATATATTATGAAATTGATAAACATATTCAACTATTTTTTCCCATAACCTCAAATTCATAATTTTTTGCTTTCGTATAATTCTTCCTTTCCGCCATTTAAATATGCTATTACTCGAGTGTTATCCTAATATTTTCCCCATAATGAAATTTATTTACTAAAAGGGGGTAAAATATGCTATAATTATTTTACCAATATTAGTATTTTTAATATGGGAGGGCTCCTTTTGATCAAAAAATTATTCTTTATCATTCTTATTAGCGTTAGTACTTTAATTCTTTTTGCTTGTGATGAAAAAGCTGATTTTTATGGCTCTTGGATTGCTCGCAGCACTTATGATACCAATAGTGAAGCCATTTCTAAATTAGATAAAATATCTGATCAACGCATCTTTCATCTAACTCCCGAAGCAACCTTTTCAGAAATTAGGGGCTATCGAGCACCGAGTACCGGAACCTTCTCTGTAAACAAAGTTCTCAATGGAAAATGGGAAATTTCTTTTTCTTATGACAATAAATTATATGTTGAGGGATGGACTTTAAAAAGAGATAATCAAACCTATCTGATCGTGACAATAAACGATAGAAACTTCGCTTTTTCTAAAGAAAATAATCCGCAGTTAGATCACTTCCCTTCAGATGATACCTTTGATTTTCAAGCTATACAAATTGGTGATTTATATAATGATGGTGAATTTCATATCATCGATAATGCTCAAAGCGAATATTACAATTTCATAACCCTAATTTATGGTGAAGGCAATATTATTGATTTTACCAAATATAATGTCGTAGTTATCTATATGGATATTATTAGTTTTACTCCCCAATATATTATTAATTCCGTGGAAAAAATTGATAATCATTTCACAATCAAAGTTGAAGATGAATTACATTCTATTGAATGGTCCTGGGGTTTATCTGGTTGGCTATTTTCCTTCCAATCACCAAAATCTTACACTTCAGGAATAACTGGTGGTACAACCCTTAAAGTCTAGTTTAAATACTTATTGACCATTTTTGCCCCTATTTTTTTTATTTCATAAGTTTCCAAAAAAATCCTAAAATAATGAATCTCAACCAGAGATGGTTTATCGAAAATAATTGTCAAAAATATCCTTAATTAGGGTATTTTTTAAATTATTGTTTGCTAATGTGGACAATATCATAATTTAGTGAAAGCGTTTGCATAAATAATATTATTTTAGCCAATAGTATTATAATTATGGTGATAATTAATAAAAAACAATTTTATTTTATTATCTCATAAAGGAGAAAAATATGAAAGGATTAATTTATGTCAAGAAAGTGTTAATGCTCGGATTAGTCTTGATGCTTGGTGTCTCATTGTTTGCTTGTAAAACTGATGAACTAACTCAAGAAAATTCCGAATTAAAACAACAACTCGAACAAAAAGAAGCCGAAATCTCGGCTTTACAAACGCAGGTTAGCAGCCTTCAAGCTCAAATTACTACATTAGAACTTGCTAAAACTAACTTACAGAATCAAATAGTTGCATTTCAAGAAATAAATCAAAATCAAGCGGCTTTAATTACTACTTTACAACAAGGCGCTCTTGATGATGCATCAACAATTGAAGCTCTTAACTTGCTAAATGCCCAACAAGTTACTATTATAGCTACTTTGCAGGAAGCTAAATTGCAATTAGAAGGACAAATTACTGCTTTAGAAGAAGCTCAGGCCGCAGCAGTTGCCCAAAACCTGATCTTACAAGAAGAATTAGCCGCCGTTAATGGTGATAAAAATGCTCTAAGCGAACAGTTGCAAGCTATTCAAGCGGACTTAGCCGGAATTAATAATGATTTATTAGCTGCGAATAATTCCTTACTGGGAGCTAATGAACTGATTGAAAGTTTAAATTTATTGCTAGCAAATATTCAAAATCAATTAGATGCTCTAACCTTTGAAGTAAGTTTTGATTCCTTAGGTGGTTCCCTCGTACCATCTCAAAAAATTGCCAAGGACGGCAAGGGTATCGTAGAACCAGCTAATCCAACTAAGGAAGGATACTTCTTTGCGGGATGGTTTACTGATAGTGTTGAACAAGGAACAATGTGGGATTTTGCTCATTATATTTTCTTAGGTGATACCACTTTATATGCTAAATGGTTAGTATTAAATGCTTCTCATGTTTACATTGACACTTATCTAACTAATCCTGGTCAATATCAATATAATAGTTTAGCTACTCTACGAGCTGGTATCAGCGCTGGGACAACTGTTTACTTTGCACCTGGAGTATATTGGACTGATGATTATCTTGATCCAAATAACGCTAATACTACCGCTCATCCTGGCTTAACAGGAATGACCTTCTCTCAACAAAATTTAAGTTTTATTGGTTTAACAAATAATCCAAATGAAGTTATCATTGCAGGTAATCGTGGACAAACCCTCGGTTCCGTTGGTAACTGGAATGTTATTGGTGTTTCTGCTGGCTTAACTTTAAAAAATTTAACCGTTGGCAATTATTGTAATGTCGACTTAGTTTTCCCAAGAGACCCTTCCAAGAACGTTGCTAAAAGAGCTGGTAATTATGTTCAAGCCCAAACCTTAAATGGATCCGGCGATAAATATGTCTTTGAAAATGTTCGTTTCGTAAGTTTCTTAAACTTAATGGCCTCTTTCTCGCCAACTCGAGCTTACTATAAAAATTGTTTTCTTCAATCAACTGATGACGCTATTGCTGGTGGACAAACTAATGTCTTTGAAAATTGTGAGTTCCATTTTTATGGTGGCCATCCTTCTGCTGGTGGATCTAGTGTAATCGTTAATTATTTAGGTTGTACTTTCTATCGTCATGGCGATGCTAAGTTATACTTCTCGAAGAGTGGTGGAACTTGGGCAGTTATTGATTGTAATGCAGTTGGCGATTTCACTTCTTTTGAATGGGAAAACACCTTAAGACCAAATCAAAGAAATTATGTTTCCAACTTTACTTTAAATGGTGAACCATCATCCATTAGTGATTCGCAACCACAAATTACTGTTAATCTAAATGAAGTAGCATTATTAGCTTGGAAGGTCAATGGAGTTTATAATATTTGGAACCTTTTAAGAAATGCTGATAATTGGGATCCTGCTGGTCAAAGTACTTTAATGGCTGATTATGGTAGTCTTCTTTATAAAGTATCAGCTAGTGCTAGTCCAATTAGTGAATTAAGTAGTGAAAGTCATACAGCCATTACCGTTACGGCGGCCGTTGGTGCTCCTGCGCGAGTAACTCTTGCCTCACAAACAATTACCTTTTCTTATGATGAAGAATTATTTGACTTAGATACCCAAACTGCTACCACTATTAAATTAATTACCAAAACTAATAATACTGGCGTTAGAATTAAAACCGTGATTACTGCTCAATACTCAGGTGGGTTAACCTCTGGTTATAGTGCCACTATTGCTCCAGTGTCAGTGTCTTCGCCATTGTTTGATGTTAATCCAACTATTGTATTAAGTCCAAATAATGCACAATTAGCTTATGTTTTTGATCATCCAGAATATACCGATACTAGTACTATTCGTTGGTATCGAAGTGCTTCTCCTGATGGATCGAGCCCAGTTTTAGTAGGCCAAAATAATGCTAGTATTGTAGCAAAAAATTATGGTTTAACTCTCGGAGATATTGGTTTCTATATTGTAGCAAGAATTACTCCTAAGTATGAATTTAGTACTGCCGCTCCTACTTACTTAGAAGTTATCACTGATTTCCCAATTGATATTTCTGATGTACCTTCCACTGATGTAAATACTAATTTTTCTACCTTTGTTCCATTGCGTACTTCCACTATAACTAATTACAATTGGTTTATGGATTGTCGTAAATCTGCTGATTCATCCGGTCTTAGTGGAACAGCTAGTGCTTCAGCAGCTGGTTGGGAATATAAACTAGGGACAATTAATGGAGAAACTGATCGTTATGGTTTATCTTGTACTACCCAATTTGCTCGATTGTTCTTTGCTCAAACCGCACCATCTACTGATCAAACTTTCACTTTAGTGATTGCTCCATCAAAGACAGCTGGTCAAGGTTTTGGTTCAGCTCCTCAATATATGGATATCTATATTAAGTATGATATTGCAACTAGAAATGGTTATGGCTTACGTATTTTAAGAACAACTGGTACAGACTGGGCTGGTAGTGCCGTTATCTTCTCACTCATTGAGATTAATAATGATGTAGCCACCCAACTAACTACACCAATTCCTTCAAGTGTTTTCATTACCGATGTAACAATTACTGTATCTTTAACTGGTAGTATTTTGCGGGCGATAGCCACAACAAATCAAGAACAAAGTGAAGCTAATTTTGGTTTCGGAATAACTCATAGCATTGATATTAATTTCGATATAGCTGAAAGAACCACTAATAAAACATATAGTTCTTGTGGGCTTTATTATGCATCAACCGTTGGTGGAAATACCATCATGTTAGAAAATTGGTTTACTCATACTGAGTTTATCTAAAAAAACAAAAGAAAAAGGACAGCCACTGGCTGTCCTTCTTTATATTAAAAAGCTTTTAAAATTAAAATCTTTTATCACATGTAAATTGTCGTCATAATTTAACCAAACCCTTCCTTAGGTTAATTTTGGTTTTATCAAAAATCGATCTTTATAATATTTAATAACGTCTTAGTTCTTTGTAAGAAATTGACATTAGCTATTTTATCAATTCTTTAAGATGTTTAATTTAGTTTATTAATAATAATCTGGTGTTCCTAATATTTTTCTTATTTGATAGTCAAGGCGGCACATCCAGACATAACGGATTTGGAGTAAATAGTATATATCGTGACCGTATAAATATTTGGTTCTAGTTCTTGCCCTTCTTGTAGCAACGAAATGATCACAGTTCTTCAACAGATGAAATAGTTACTAAAACAAAAACTAATGGCTTTCCACCAATAACTTCAAAAATATAGCCATATTGATTACACCATATAGGGACAAGCATTCGTATAACTACAGGTGCTACATATGCGATAGTGATCTCTTATCCGAAAACTAGGTAGGAGAATTAGCAGAGCCATCGATTGAAAGTTGTTGAGGATTATATTTTAATTCACTAACAAACAACTCCGCTCCCATATAAGCAGAAGAACCATCTTCATATTGAACTAGCTGACTTAAATCTTCTAATGAATCAGCAACAAACAATACAATATTAATAGTATCATCACTTGTGTTTTCCACAAGTGATAAATCTAAAGGCATATCTAAGACAAACCTTTTATTAGAATTATACAAACGAAATGATGGTATTTCTTGAAAATATAGTAATTCAATATTATAACTATAACCTCTGTGATCACCATTTTCAACAAATTTTATATGGATAATTTGAAAACCAAATACTTTATTAACAAAGGGGTCTTCTTTACTAAAATGTTCTTTTTCAGAATCTCTAAATTTTGGATCCCAATCACCAAGTTCATTAAAATACCCATAGCTGTAGCCCATAATTTCAACAGGAACATTACTTCGGTCTTTGTCCCAATCCTTACTAGGAGTCACTCTAATTATAAATTGATGCAAAAGAGGAGCGGGAGGGATATCTCTGCCATCGCCATCTGTACATGATACAAAACTAATTATTAATATAAAACTTAACAATACCAAATAAATCTTTTTCATAAAAATTCTCCTTCTTCTTGTGAAATATAAGAAATAGGATCATTCGTTTTAGCATGTAATAAACTAAGGCTAAAACATAAAATAATAATACTAGATACAATTGATAATAAACAACCTTTTTTTATTACCTCTACCTTTTTAAAAATTAACTACACTATGATTATATCATTTAAATTAATATGAGCTTAAATAGTTAATGTAAT
>JAITXJ010000032.1 GCA_031284745.1 Acholeplasmatales bacterium
TTGGTATTCGATTTCGGCTTCGGCGAGGGCAGATTCACTTGAAGGGGACCAATATACGGGTTTTAAACCTTGATAAATTAAGTTCTTTTTGACCATTTGCGAAAAAATATAGAGTTGATTGGCTTCAAAACTTTTATCGAGAGTTAAATAAGGTTGATCCCAATTTCCAATGATTCCCAGTCTTTGAAAGTTGGTTTTCTGTTTTTCGACTTGGGAAATAGCCCAGGCTTGACAAGCTTGACGAAACTCTAAAACCGGGGTGGTTTTGCGATCAATTTTTTTGGTAACTTCATGTTCAATTGGTAAGCCATGAGTATCCCATCCGGGAGTATAAGGAACATAGTAGCCACTTAAAGTCTTATATCGTAAAACGAAGTCTTTTAAAGTCTTTTGAAAGGCGTGTCCAATGTGAATTGCTCCATTAGCATAAGGAGGACCATCATGTAAAATAAAAGCCGGTCCTTTTTTATTTTTTATCAGATTTTTTTGATAAAGATGGATATCTTGCCAGTATTTTTGAATTTCAACTTCTTTGATACTTAGATTGGCCCGCATAGGAAATGCTCCCTTAGGCATTAACAATGTATCTTTATAGTCCATTTATTCAACCTTTTTAAGATAAATACTTAAAGTCCCATCTAAGTAAGAATTTTTGGTCGTAAAGAGAAATATTTCTTCACGAAGATTAAGTACTTCCCCACTTAAGGCATAAGCCACCCCACTTAAAAAGGCTAAAGCTTTGTTAGCACCTTCTCTTTCGAGGCGGGAAAAATCGACAATTAAAGGGGACTCATTAATTAAAAACTTTCCCAAAGTTACTAAAGTTAAATCGTCAGCCGTACTAATTTGGGAGGTTTTGATTTTATCAATGGTTTTAATTTCGGGGGTTTTTACTTTTTTGAAACACATCAGTAGTACTTCCTTTAAAAAGATGAAAGAGATCTTTTGCTGTAATTATTCTATCATATTTTTGGAAAAAAGACCTAAACTTATATTTTTATCCTGACGTATTTTCCAAAAATGGTGGTCATTTAGGCAAATCAAAGGTTAAAGCGAAATAAAACGATGTCACCGTCGGCCATAAGATAATCTTTACCCTCAATTCTTAATTTGCCTTGGGCTTTGGCATTTGCCATTGAACCATAGGCTTGAAGGTCAGAAAATGATAAAACTTCGGCCTTAATAAAGCCCTTTTCAAAGTCCGAATGAATAATCCCACTACAGGCCCTGGCATTCATCCCGGCTTTAAAGGTCCAGCTTCGACATTCATCACTGCCACAAGTTAAAAAAGTTCGTAGGCCCAGCATGGCATAAGTTTTTTTCACGACTTGTTCTAAAGATGACTCAGTAATTTGAAATTCTTGTAAATAAAGTTTTCTTTCTTCACTACTTAATTCGATTAACTCACTTTCTAATTTAGAAGCAATAAAGGAATATTCTAAATTATTTTTTGTTGTGAATTTGATAATTTCATCGTAGAAAGGATTGCTGGCTAAATTGCTAATTTGCTCATCTAAAACGTTGAAAACATAAATGACTGGTTTACTGGAAAGCAGTTGATAATTACTTAAAATATCGAGCTCTTCGCCTGAAAAATTTTTCATTTCTTGATCAAAGAATTTATCAGAATTTAGGATTGCTAAAACTTTATTTAATAAATTTATTTCCATAATCATTTCTGGAGTTTGAAGTGTCAAACGCTTGCCGATCTTATCTAATCGTTTGTTGATGACTTCCATATCAGCTAGTTTTAACTCAATATTAATCGTATTAATATCGTCGATGGGATTAACAACCCCATTAACATGAATAATATCCTCATCAATAAAAGCCCGCACTACATGAACGATGGCATCACTTGTGCGAATATTAGCTAAAAATTGATTGCCTAAACCCTCACCTTGGGAAGCTCCCTTTACTAATCCAGCAATATCGATAAAATTAAAAGTGGTATAAGTTTTTTTCTTAGGATTATAAATTTTCGCTAAATAATCGACTCTTTCATCGATAACGCTAACGATGCCGATATTTGGTTCGATGGTTGCAAAGGGATAATTAGCTGCTAAAGCATAACTATTTGTTAGAGCATTAAATAAAGTTGATTTGCCAACATTGGGTAAACCAATAATTCCCGCTTTTAACATTTTAATTTTTCTTTTTTAACCAGGTTGGAATATCTAAATCATCTTCTTCTAAATTAACTTTTTGATTGATTTTACTTGGTTCTTCTTCCTGGTGAACGGTGGTATCAAAATTGCTGGCGATATGGTATTCATCACTCATATTCTTGACTAAAGTGGCCATATCATTAGAACTAATGTTACTATCAAAACCAGTAGCAATCACAGTAACGATATAATCGTCATTGAGACCGGTACGATGATAAGAACCATATTTAACCGCTGTTTCATCAATTCTCGCAACCGGAACAATTGAAGTTATTTCACTCATAACTTTCTGAATTTCATACATTGTGGCATTTGCTGGATCAGTGGTGGTAATAACGATTAAATCGGTGGCGCTAGAAATATTGGTCGGAACCATTTTGGAATGCAGGGCACTGCGAATGGCTTTAACTGCCCGATTTGGTCCACTGCCGATGCCGATTCCCACAAAAGAAGTTCCTTTCCCCTTAAAAGTTTTTTTAATATCGTTCATATCGACATTTTGTTGACCCGGAAAAGTAACGGCTTCCGCAATTCCCTGAACGCAGGTTCGCAGATATTTATCAATTTCACGGTAAGCTTCGACTTCGAGGGTGTTAGCATCGATGATGGAAAATATGCGTTCATTAGGAATTAAAATTAAGGAATCACAATGCTTTCTTAAGATCTCGACTCCCTTTAAAGCAATGCTCATCTTAGCTTTTCCTTCACTAAAAAAAGGCAAAGTCACCACGCCTAAGGTTAGAATATGATGTTTTTTAGCAATTTCTGCCACCACGGGAGCAGCTCCCGTTCCGGTTCCTCCCCCCATGCCAGCAGTGACAAAAACCAGGTCACTTCCTAAGATTTCATCTTCAATTTCTTCGGCTTGTTCGAGGGCACTTAGGCGACCGATTTCCGGATTAGTTCCTGCTCCGAGCCCCCCAGTTTGACGGCGACCAATCGCAATCCATTTATCAGCATTAATGTGTTTTAATGATTGCACATCGGTGTTGACAGCGATAAACTTGACGCCACGTACTTTGTTTTGAACCATTCTTTGGACGCTGCTACAACCGCATCCTCCCACGCCAAAAACTTTAATCACTGCTTTTCTTTCTAAAAAATCATCCATCATTATGCATTTACCCCTTTAAATATTTTATCAAAAATAATTACTTCTTCATCAGTTAAACCAATACAAACTGCTCCTAAAATCCCTGAGCCAATATGGGCCCCAACGGTGGGGGTAATAGTGGTAATAATTGTTTTATAGCAATTCTTGCGCCCATCAAGGGTTTCTTTTAATTTAACTGCATCTTCATAGCGATTAGTATGAACACTTAAATATAAAACGTTCTTGGTTTCGGTAGTTTTCATTTTAGTTAATTCTAAAGTTCGCTCAATTGCTTTATTATGAGTTCTTACTTTTTCGAAAGTGACAATTCTGCCCTCTTTGTCGATAATTAAGACTGGTTTAATTTTTAAAAGGATGGCAATATTGCCGGTGATACCACTAAGGCGGCCATTTTTTATGAGATATTTCAAATCATCCACCACAAAGTAAGGGTACTGATTTTTTTTATAATTTTCTAAGGTTTGAAAAATTTCTTGGATGGTTGAGCCATGATCGGCCAAATAAGATGCATATAAAGCGAATAAACCCTGCATTAGACAGGCTGTTTTAGAATCATAGACATGAAAATTAATTCCTATTTCTTGACACAAAGGATCCATTGTCGCTTTAATATTTTTACCATAATCTGATAAACCGGTGGAGATGGGAAAATGAATGACATCGGTACAACCTTGAGCCTTTAACTTAATAATTTGCTCTAAAATTACTCCTGGGGTTGGCGCCGAAGTAGATGGTATTTCTTGAGTTTTGCTTAAAAGATGATAAAACGCATCGGCGGTAATATCAACACCATCTAAAAGAATACGATCTTTAAAATTGATGGTGGTTCGGGTTATTAACACTTTGTGTTTAAAATTTACATATTCTAAACCGCTACTTGAATCTGCTGTAATTCCAATCTTCATAAGCACCTCGTAAAAATTATATCATTAATGATAAAAATTAGTATTCCTTTTAATATTTTCGCGGAATTCCAAGAATTTATTTTCTTTAATGCTTGTGCGAATCATTTCCATAAAAGATTTCATAAAGAATAGATTATGATAAGTTAAAATTCGAAAAACTAGTAATTCCTTATTTTTAAATAAATGGCGTAAGTAAGATTTTTTATAATGCGAATAGCGATGATGAAAAGTGGTATCCAAAGGAGAATCATCGTTTTCGTAGCGAGAGTGTTTAATATTAAATTTTCCTTCCATCGTATAAAACATCCCATGGCGGGCATTTCTGGTGGGCATTACACAATCAAACATATCGATGCCGTTATAGACATTTTCAATGAGATCATCAATTCCGCCTACTCCCATGAGATAGCGAGGTTTTTCTGGGGGTAAATAATCACTTAAAAATTTAGTTATTTCATACATCTGAGCTTTAGTTTCCCCGACACTTAAACCGCCAATGGCGTAACCATCAAAATCCATTTTCATCAACTCTTGTAAACAATAAAGTCGCAGGTCTTTATCTAAGCCTCCTTGATTGATTCCAAACAAGGCCTGGGGGGAATTAAGGGAGTCTTTACAACGTCTTGCCCAACGAATGGTTCGATTAATGCTAGGAATTAAATATTCTAGATCACTATTAGCATCCGGACATTCATCCAAACACATCACAATATCACTTTTTATAGTTCTTTGAATTTCCATGGAAATTTCTGGACTCAAAAATAAGCGATCACCATTTTCTGGATTGCTAAAGTAGACCCCTTCTTCTTTAATCACTCGGTTTTTAGCCAGACTAAATACTTGATAACCACCACTGTCAGTGAGGATTGGTCCTGCATAATCCATAAAATTTTGCACCCCTTTTAAGCGCTTTAGGGTTTCTAAACCGGGACTATTCCAAAGATGAAAGGTATTCGCTAAAATAATTCCGCCGTTTACTTCCGTTATTTCTTGGGAATCTAAAGATTTGACACTGGCTTTTGTTCCCACTGGCATAAAAATTGGAGTTTCAAAGGTTTGAGAATTGATTTGTAGACGACCGATGCGGGCTTGGGATTGTTTATCTTTGTAAGTAATATGAAAGGATAACATATAATTATTATATCTTATTTTCTCTCACTAGCCTTTCGTAAAAACTCCGCAAGCAGCGAAGCCAACTAATTAACAATTCTAAGCCATCAATTGAGGGAAGTTTAAAAATAGTGATAATTAAATAAATTTGTTAAAATATTTGGTAGCGGTAGCCTAGAAATAACCCGCTTTAAAAAAACAAGGAGTATTATGAACCAAAAATTAAGACTATTTCTTTTCAATGCTATTTTAGCAGCTAGCTATGTTGTTTTAACGATTAGTTTATCGTTTATTTCTTATGGAGCCATTCAATTTCGCATCGCGGAATGTTTGATGATTTTAGTCCTATTTAATTATCGGTATATTTATGGTCTCTCTATAGGAGTCCTCGTGGCCAATATTGCTTCGCCGGCAGCGTTAATCGACATGGCTTTTGGGACCATTGCGACAATCATTGCTTTGGTTTTGGTCATCATTAGTAAAAAAATCTTACCAGTTTTTCTTCGCCTAATTTTCATTGTGATTATCAATGCTTTAATTGTTGGCTGGGAGATTTCTTTCTTTTTCGGGGTATCGACTTCTTTTTGGTTAAATGTTGGTTACGTCGCCATCGGAGAAGTAGCGGTGGTTTATGCCATCGGTCTTCCTCTTTATTATTTATTAAAAAGAAATAGGAAAATCAATCAATATTTAACGAATAATTCCTTAGAGTAATTTTTCTAATCTTTTTATTTTATCGATTTTTAAACAAGGAAAACTTTCTAAGGAACTTCCGGGGCGAAAACCATAGGTTACCAAAATACATTTTACCTTAGCGTTTAAAGCGCTTTGATAATCGACTTCGGTATCACCGATATAAATTGCTTCTTGCTCACTTAAATTAAAATGCTTTAAGATGATGTTCATGGCGGTTGGGTCGGGTTTTGGAGGATATTGTAGACTCGCACCCAGATAAAAATCTACTTGGTCACCAAAAAACTTAGTGATTATTCTTTCCATAAAAACTTCATTTTTATTAGAATTAATACTTATTAAATAACCTTTGGCTTTTAATTTTTTTATTGTTAAACCAACATGAGGATATAGTTTGGTATGATCAAATTGATGGATTTGATAATAGTGGACAAATAATGCATAGGCTTTTTCAAAATCAATATTCGCGGTAATCGTATTTTTAACCAAGTAAAGATTCCCAAAACCTAAAAATTTTTGGACTTCTTTATACTTTAATTTTGGTAAATTAAAATCTTGACGCATCAGATTAATGCTAAGCGTCAGATCGGATAAGGTATTAAGGAGGGTTCCATCAAGATCAAAAATAACTAATTTCATACTAATATTATAATATTTTATGGAAAAAGACCAAAATTTAACTTAAATTATCCTTTTGGGCGTTTTAAATTTTTAATGAAAGTAAAAAAAGGAGGCAAAACGATGTAAATATCTTATTTAAGCCAAATAATAATTTTTTAAAAAAATTAGTTGTATAATAATTTTGTGAAAATAGTTATAAGTGTTCGTCAATTTGAATTAATAAAGGCCTGCTTGGAGCATTCCCAAATTATGGGAGATTTTATACTTGAAAAGAAAGCTATCATCATTGAGACCGAGATTATTAAAAATATTGACATCATCATTGATAGTTTATTTGATAGTTTTTATGATACCGGAATCAGTCGCGAATCGCATACGACCAACATTGGTAAAGAACTTCTGGGAATCATCAATCTTTTATTAGCTGAAGAACATACTTTTTATCGTAACTTAACAGCTTATAAAAAAATTGTGGCGAGCAAATCGCTAAACTTTTTAAAAACAAGTTTAATTGTTCTTGGCATCAGTATTTTATGCTTTTGCGTACCGATTATTTTAGCGGTAATTTTTAAAAAATATTTCTTATTACTTTTTGACCTCATCCCGGTAATTTTGGGAGGATTAAGTATTTATGTACTTTTAATCTTTCGTAAGACTCCTCGTGATTTAATCGTCGTCATTGGTAACTATCTTTTTATTAGTTCTCATCAAGTGGAAATTATTCATTATGGGAAAAGTGTCTATGTGAAGGATAAAAAAATGGTTTATCGCTTAAGTGATATTACCGATATTAAACTCGAAACATCTTCGAATCGTAAGCATCGCTTTTTACCAAATGGTAAATTGACGATTTATACTAATGTAGGAATGACATGTATTTTGCGAAATTTGGCGCATATTGAAGATATTGGTTTCCGTTTAAATGATATTTTAAAAAACTATCGTTTGAGTTTAAATGAAGAGGAAAGTTATTAAACAATATTTTTTTGGCACTCACGGAATTTTTTAGTATAATTATTGATGAGGTAATATATGAGAAAAATATTTTCTATCTTATTCATTAGTTTAGTAATGTTGTTAAGCGTTGCCTGTAGTAAAAATTCTGGTGGTAATGAACAATCTGAGTATTGGACAGTTACAATTATAACTCGACAACAAACTTTTAGTTTTAATGTTACCAAGGGAACTGTTGTCCAACAACTCCCAGATGATTTTCCCGCTGATGCTAATTTAATTGGTTTTACTGATGAACAAGGTGAGTGGTTTGATCTTTTTGTTAGTCCAATAACCCAAAACATCACTTTAAATGCTATTTATGAAACTACGGGTGGGGATATTTTATATCAATTTTATTTCCATCGCCAAGATGTGGCTACTTTGAGTGGAGGAACCTCGCTTTTGAACGGTTTAACTTGGACTTATAGTGCTTTTTCTTTTCTTGGTGATTATACTTTCGGCATTCAAATCGGATCGAAAAATAGTCCCCAACTCACCCCTTGGACGATTACGACCAGCCTTCCTAGTGGAACAAAAATTAAGGCTTATGAAGTTGGTTTGTGCACTGCTAGTGCCGGGGTGGCGACTTGGAGTGTTTCCATAAGCGACTCAAGCACCGATTATCATCATGGTGGCAGCATTAATTCAATTAACGAAATTAGTTATTACGGGGAAAGTAATTTGTCTTTAGAGGCCACGAGTTTTTCTCTTTCGCTTTCGGCTTCGGCCCGCGCTATTTATTTTGAGTCAGTTAGAATAACCCTGGATTTACCAGAAGGACATAATTTAAATATTATTGGTGGTGATACTATTTTAGATTTACCACCGGTGAGCATATCATTACCGAAACTCTATTCTTTAGATGAATTCAATTCAACTAATTATTATGCCTCAATTAATAATTTAACTGGTGAAACCCTTTTTCAAGGTTTAAGAAGTATTATTTCTAATATGACTAAACGTTCCTATGGTGAAGCTCGCTATATTTTACAGTACACTGATGAAGATATTCTGCATACTGGTTATGACTATGGTCTTTATGATGGTGATTTAATTAAAGCCACTTGGGACTCAGGAGCAACCTGGAATCGGGAACATGTTTGGGCATGTAGCCAAATGAAACTAACATCGCAGGATCGTCCCGATGAAGAAACTAAAAATCATACCTCCGATTTACATAATTTAAGAGTGGCCTGTGGACCGACAAATGGTCATCATGGTGATAAGTTCTTCGATGAGGTTGATGGGGTCAATACTATATTTCCGAATATAGTCGACAATGGCAATATTCCCGGCACTCATAATGATTCTTCTCTAGATGATCATCGGGGAGATATCGCTCGAATATTATTTTATATGTATACCCGTTATGATGGCTTGCGTTTAACCGAAGAAACCTTTGATATTAATGATCGTAATATGGGTCGACTTTCGGCTCTTCGCCGCTGGAATCTCGAAGATCCCGTTGATGAATTTGAAATTCAAAGAAATAATCGTATTTATGAATATCAAGGTAATCGTAACCCCTTTATTGATGATTCGCATTTAATCGAAGTACTCTTTGAGTCTTATGGCGGATTACAAGCTCAAAGCCTGCTTAATAACCCTCATAATCCTTATTTAAATCTCATCAACTTTTTTAAAGTTACTTTTACTAGCAAGGCGTAATTAAGAAAAAATCTCTAAAAATGGTCCTTGTCCGTATATATAAACGAAAATAGTAAATTATCATAAAAAATCTTTTAAAATTAATAACATATATAATATTTATGTTTTAAAGGAGTTTTATGTCGAATGTCAAATTACTAAATGTTAACAAAATCTATCCAAATGGTGCTCAAGCCGTTTTTGATTTTAATTTAAATATAAAAGATGGAGAATTCATGGTTTTTGTGGGTCCTTCTGGTTGTGGAAAAACTACTACCCTACGAATGATTGCTGGCTTAGAGGATATTACTAGTGGCTCACTACTAATTGATGAAGTTTTATCCAATCAGAAATCCCCGAAGGAACGAGAGATTTCCATGGTTTTCCAAAGTTATGCCCTTTACCCGCACATGACGGTAGCCCAAAATATTGGTTTCGGTTTGGAATTAAGAGGTTACCCACTAGAGTATATTAACGAAAAAGTTAAAGCTACTGCTGCCACCCTGGGCTTAAGTGAATATCTAAACAAGATGCCCAAAGTATTATCGGGTGGTCAACGTCAAAGAGTAGCTTTGGGGCGAGCGATTGCTCGTAATGCCTCAGTTTTTTTACTAGATGAACCCCTGTCGAATTTGGATGCGAAATTAAGAGTCCAAATGCGTAGTGAATTGATCGCCTTGCACCAACAAGTTAAATCAACTTTTATTTATGTAACTCATGATCAAGTTGAAGCGATGACGATGGCTACGAGAATTTGTGTCATGAATAATGGCTATATCCAGCAAGTTGGAACTCCAAAAGAAGTTTATGATTTTCCAGAAAATTCTTTTGTTGCCTCCTTTATGGGAACTCCACCAATGAATTTTTTATTGGGTCAAGTGAAAGAAGATGGTTACTTTTATTTTGATGAACATCGTTTCTTAGTAACCGAAGAACTCTTAAAAATTATTAAAGAAAATGAATTTTTTAATAAGGATGTCGAATTAGGAGTACGTCCCGAATACATTACTTTAAATGCCGGTCTTAATTCCTTGAGCGTTAAACCTACTTCTGTGGAAATGCTCGGTAGCGAAACTAATTTAATTTTTAATGTCGGTGGTCGAAAAATTATTGCTAATTTAAATATTATGAAAAAATTTTCGAAAAGCGAAAGTTTAACTTTAAATTTCAATTTAGAGAAAGCCCATTTTTTTGATCCTGAGAGTTCTAAACGTTTAAAATTAATTCGCGAAGAAAAGATTGGGTATTTAAAACAAACTATTGAAAATTTTTCTTCCTATCATAGCGATAAGGCTATGACCTACGAAGATGGGTTGATTCTCATTACCGCCTTAAGATATTTTAAAGAAACTAATGATGAATATTTTAAAGATTTCATTATCAAATATTATGACCATGCCGTCTTAGAGGATGGTTCAATTCGTGGTTTTAATTTAGCGGATTACAATATTGATAATATCTTATCGGGTTGTCTTTTAAAAGAAGTTTACGAATACACTCATAAAGAAAAATATTTAAAGACCATTGAATTGCTCAAAAAACAACTAGCTACCCATCCTCGAACCAATAGTGGATCTTTCTGGCATAAACTTCGCTATCCTTATCAAATTTGGTTGGATGGCCTTTATATGGGACAGTTATTTCACTTAAAATATAATAAAGATTTAGAAGATTCTTTTCACCAATTCTTAAATGCTCGTAAATTTCTTTTCAATGAAGAAAATCACCTTTACTATCATGCTTATGATGAAACTAAGACTATGCAGTGGGCCGATAAAATTACTGGTCGCAGTCCTAATGTTTGGAGCCGTAGTGTTGGTTGGTGGTTAATGGGCTTAGTTGATTGTTATAGTTTCTTTAACGATGAACAAAAACCAGTTATTGCGGGACTTTTTGTTGAAACTGTTGAAGGTTTAATACCTCATTTACATCCAGTGTATAAAATGCTCTATCAAATAGTTGATAAACCCGAGTTAGTAGGCAATTATTTGGAAACTAGCGGTAGTTGTATGCTCGCCTATAGCTTGTTAAAAGCCGTGAGTTTACATATCATTGATGAAAAATATTATAATTTAGCCAAAGAGATTGTTAAGGGCATTGATCGTGCTTACTTAAAATTTAATGGCACTAATTATTTATTAGGTGGTATTTGTAAGGTGGCGGGATTAGACAATGATGTTCGTAATGGTTCGGTGAAATATTACTTATCTGAGCCAATTATCGCCAATGAAGTCAAAGGCCTCGCTCCTTATTTAATGGCTTATCTTGAATTAATTAAGCATGAGCGATAAAACTCTTAAGAAAAGGGAGTACATTTTAAATGGTAATTTATTAAAAGTAATTTTAATGATTACCGCTCCTCTGGCCTTATATGCAATTTTTAATTATTTATATGGGATTATTGACCTGGCTCTCGTCTTACCCGGCGAAAGAGCCCAGGTCGTTTTTTATGATGAAATGAAAACTGCCATTACGGCTTTTGGGGCAGGAATTGCTACCGCTGGATCAGTAATTGTGGGTCGGCTTTATGGAGCTGGTGATATCGCCAATGCACGAAAAAATGCTGGCGTAACTTTATGGTTAAATATAATTATTTGTACTGCTATTGCTGTGGTAGTCATGGCGGTGGCTCCTTTCTTTTTTAATGTTATTAAGATTTCAGATAATATTCTAGATGGAATTTCTTATTTTTATGTCCAAATCATTACTACCATTGCGATGGCAGTAACGGCGACCTTTGTAGGAATGGAAAAGGTTAAAGGCAATACTCTCTTAATTTTCTTATTGAATATTGGTGCAATGGTCATTAAAATATTATTGACGATCCTCTTGGTTAATGTCTTGCATTTGCGGGCAACCTTTGCGGCCGTTTCAACTTTAATTGCTCAAGTTATTCTGATGAGCGTGGCCTTGGTCTTAATGTTCAAAAAAAGCAATATTTTGTTAGCTAATATAAAGAATTTACATTAACCAAATATATTTTCGATCTTATTGATACAAATTTTTGTTGAAATTATTGGGAAATAGGCATATACATTACAAATGGAACGTTGACCACGGTGAG
>JAITXJ010000012.1 GCA_031284745.1 Acholeplasmatales bacterium
TAGGAGAAAATTATGAAATTTCAAACTGTTGGATCCTTACTAAGGCCTCAAAGATTAACTCAAGCCCGCGATAAATCACTCATTGAGGCCAAAAAAATTGAAGACGAAGAAATAATTAAATTAGTCGAAAAACAACTCGATTTAGGCTTAACTATTCTAACGGATGGTGAATTTCGTCGCGAGTGGTGGCACTTAGATTTTGCTTGGGGGCTTCAAGGAATTCAAAAAAGTATAAAAGAGCATGGTTATGATTTTGTAGGCATCGAAACCCGCAAAGATATCGGTCTTGATGTTATCTCGCCCCTAAGTGGAAAAAATCATCCCTTTTTACAGCACTTTCTCTTTTTAAAAAATATTGTCAATCAGCGAGCTCAAATTAAATTAACTATTCCCAGTCCAGCCCAAATTTATTCCGAACTTGCTCAACCATATTTTTTAAATTTTCCCGCGAAGGTCAAGAGCGTCTATAAGAATCTCAAAGAATTAAAAAATGGTTTAGCCCAGGCCTACCAAGAATTTATCTTTGATTATCAAAATATCGGTGGTAAAATTATTCAACTCGATGATTGTTTATGGGAACTTTTTGCAAAAGACAATACCCAGTCCCTTTTACCAAAGAATATTCCCGCTTTCGTCGTAAAAATCATGGCTAAAGCCTTTATCAAATTGAATAATGAAATTGCTGATTATGCTCATCGCCTTGGTTTAAAGGTTTTTGGTCATAATTGTCGAGGCAACTATGAAAGCCATCACATGTATAGTGGGACCTATACTAGTTTAGCGAAAAATTTTTTAAAAGGCTTGCATTATGATCGCTTCTTTTTAGAATGGGATGACGAAAGAGCTGGTGATATTAGTGCTCTTAGAATTTTAAGAAAGAAACCGACCCAAATTGTCTTAGGTCTTCTTTCAAGCAAAACTAACCATCTTGATGAAGAAGATCGGGTCTTTAAACTACTTAATCAAGCCGCTTCTTTTATTGAGAAAGATCGTTTATTTCTCAGTCATCAATGTGGTTTTGCTAGCACAAAGGAAGGCAATAAATTAACTATTGATCAACAATGGGCCAAAATTCAACAAGGCATTAAGCTGGCCAAATCTTATTGGGGGGAAGAACAATGACGAAATCTTTTGAAATTAATCACTTAGTATTACAAAGAGGAATATACTTAAACGATATTAGAAAAATCAACGATGAGACAAATGTTTATATTTATGATTGGCGGATCTATGCCCCGAGTGAATTAAAATATTTAAACCAATCAGCCAATCATACCATCGAACATTTGCTGGCAGATTATTTTAATAATTCCAAGGAAGTGACCAAAATTGCTATTTTCCCTTATGGTTGTTTAACCGGCTTCGGAATTGCTTTAGCCCAAAATATTAGCCCCCAAAAATTAGAAAAAATTATTTTAGATTTTATCCAGAGCGTATTTGCTCAAGATAACTTTGTCCCCGGCAATAGTTTGAGCGCCTGTGGAAACCCCCGAACACTCAACTATCTTGAAGCCATCCAGGTCTTAAAGGAAGTACATAATGATATTATCAATGGGAAATATCATTATGTATATGCATAAAAATGGCTAAATTATATTATCAAGGACATGGTAGTTATCGCCTGACATCTAATTCTGGGCTCGTCATCTATGTTGATCCTTATGCTGGCAGAGGTTATGACCAAGCTGCAGATATTATTTTAGTGACTCATCAACATTCCGATCACAATCAAATAGATAAATGCCCTCAAAAAGATGATTGTCAAATTATTAGTAATTTTGAAGCCCTAAAAAACAATATCCACCAAAGTTTTAAGGTCAAGGGAATTCATATTCAAGCCGTGGAGGCCTCTAACAGGCATCACGATCCAACTCAATGTGTAGGATATATCATTGAAATTGATGGCCTCAAAATATATGCCTCCGGCGACACTTCCTTAACCAAGCAAATGCAAGAATTTCCTCAATATCAACTTGATTATGCTCTGCTCCCACTCGATGGTATTTACAATATGAACTTAGAAGAAGGGGCCCATGTAGCTAGTTTAATTAAGGCCAAACATAATATTCCCATTCACTTAAAGCCAGGAGAATTGTTTGATCAAAAACGGGCCCAAGAGTGGAAAGGCATTAATAAATTAATAATTCACCCGAACGAAGAAATAAATTTATCTAATTGACTATAGATAGCACTTCAATAGATATAATAAAAAATTATTTTAATGGAAATTACAAGCTAATTCACCATTTTTTGGTCATAAATTTTGCCTAGCTTTAAACTAAGACTTTCTTTAAATATTGTCCCGTAAAGGATTCTGGCACTTTTACTACTTCTTCAGGGGTTCCACAGGCAATTAAATAACCACCCTCATCACCACCATTGGGTCCTAAATCAATAATATAATCCGCATTCTTAATAATATCAAGGTTATGTTCAATAACGACAATAGTCGCTCCGTTATCGACAATACGATTAAATACTTCCATCAATTTTTCCACATCATAGGAATGTAACCCCGTTGTCGGCTCATCTAAAATATAGAGAGTTTTTGGTGTAGGCTTTTTATATAATTCGGAAGCTAGTTTCACTCTTTGCGCTTCACCCCCCGAAAGAGTCGTGGAAGATTGTCCTAATTTTAGATAATCTAGACCACAATCATGAAGAGTTTTAATCTTCTCATAGATCTTCGGAATATTCTTAAAAAATTCTAGCGCTTCACTAACCGTCATATCCAATACTTCCGCAATGTTTTTACCCTTAAATTTTACCTCTAAAGTTTCATGGTTGAAGCGACTACCACCACATTTTTCACAGGTCACATAAACATCCGGTAAAAAATGCATGGAGATCCTTTTTACCCCATCACCGCTACAATATTCGCAGCGTCCACCACTCACATTAAAAGAAAAGCGTCCTTTTAAATAACCGCGACTTCTGGCTTCTTGGGTTTGCGTAAAGATCTCACGAATATCATCAAAAACCCCTGTATAGGTTACTGGGTTTGATCTGGGAGAACGACCAATCGGGGTTTGCGAGATTTCCACTAACTTATCGATTAACTCACTATTAATAATCCCATCATGTAAGCCGGGGGTTTCTTTGGTCGTATATAATTTGGCGTTTAAACTCTTAAAAAGAATTTCATTAACGAGCGTTGATTTTCCTGAGCCACTAACTCCGGTCACCGCCACGAAGACCCCAAGAGGAATTTCCACACTCAAGTTTTTTAAATTGTTTTGACGAGCCCCAGCAATGATTAATTTATTATTGGCCACCCTTCTTATTTTTGGATAAGGAATAACTTTCTCTCCACTAAGGTATTTACCAGTAATTGATTCTGGAGAATTAATAATATCCTTCACCGTTCCACAAGCTACCAAATATCCCCCTTGCGAACCTGCTTTGGGACCAATATCCACAATGTAATCGGCATTATACATTGTTTCTAAATCGTGTTCAACGACCACGAGGGTATTACCTAAATCCCGCATGTCTTTTAAGGTCTTAATTAATTTATCATTATCCTTTTGATGTAACCCAATTGATGGCTCATCCAAAACATACAAAACTCCCGTCAATTTGGAACCAATCTGGGTAGCTAATCTAATTCTTTGGGCTTCACCCCCCGAAAGGGTGGCCGATGAACGAGCCAGTGTCAAATAATCTAAACCCACATTAACTAAAAATTTTAGCCGCGCATTAATTTCATTTAAGATAGCTTCACAAATATGTTGTTGTTCTTTATTTAACTGCAAATTATTAATAAAATCTAAAATCTTTAAAATAGCCAAGGAAGTCAGCTCAGAGATATTTTTACCCCCAATTTTAACGCTTAAGGCAGCCTTATTTAATCTTTGGCCCCCACATTCCTTACAAACTGACTCACTCATATATTGTTCGATCCACATTCTAATCCACTCGCTCGTTGTTTCTAGATAGCGACGACTTAAATTGGTAATTACTCCCTCATAAGCGTTTTTTTCATAGACCCGATTGGAAGTCGATTTAATCTTATAATGAACATTCTGGGCTCCATAAAGAATGACATTTAAGTCCTCTTTCTTCATTTTGCCGGTGGGAACATTTAAATCAATCCCCTTAATTAAAGCAATTTGTTCGACCTCTTGATTCCACAGGTTTTCCTCAAAAAAATTTCGATAAGGAATAATTCCTCCCTGTCTAACCGATTTTCGCAAATCTAAAACCAAGTCTTCGCTGATTACCTTTTTCAATCCCAATCCATTACAATATGGACAAGCCCCAATCGGGGTATTAAAACTAAAGAGCCGGGGTTCCAATTCAGGAATACTAAAATTAGGGTCACTAACTTTATAGTTTTCACTAAAAATTCTCACCTCATCGGCCACACTGATCGCGGCTAAACCTTTGGTCAATTTGGTCGCTGTTTCAAATGACTCATAGATCCGACTTCGAATGTCTTCTTTAATAACCACTCGGTCAATCACCACCGATAAATCGTGATATTGATTTTTATCTAATTCGGGGACTTCTTCTAGTAAATAGTATTCTTTATCCACCAAAATGCGATTATACCCTTCCTTAATCAACAGATCAATCGTTTTCTTATGGGTTCCTTTTTCACGAATAACTAGGGGTGCTAAAATAATCACCTTGGTCTCTAATGGTAATTTAAGGGTATAATCTACCATATCTTGAATTGTTTGTTTTTCTAAAGCCAGATTAGTTATGGGATCATAAGGTTGACCGATGCGAGCATAAAGAAGACGAAAATAATCATAGATCTCCGTAACCGTCCCCACCGTACTACGAGGATTCTGCGAAGTTGTTTTTTGATCAATCGAAATCGAGGGGGAAAGCCCTTCAATCGACTCCACCGCTGGTTTTTCAAAAGAACCTAAAAATTGCCGAGCATAGGAAGATAAAGATTCGATATATCTTCTTTGTCCTTCTTGATAAAGAGTATCAAAAGCTAAGCTGGTTTTTCCCGAACCACTAACCCCGGTCATCACGATTAAAGAATTTTTAGGAAGCGTCACATCGATGTTTTTTAGATTGTTTTCCTTAGCACCTTTGATATAAATAAAATCTTTAGTATTATCCATTTAATAAACCCTCTAGCTCTTCTTCCAAAATAATTTTAATACCTAATTTCTCCGCCTTTTCTAACTTGGATCCCGCTTCTTTTCCACAAATTAATAAGTCCGTTGCTTTCGAAATCGAGCTCGACACTTTGGCCTTCATATTTTCTAAAATCAAGGTTAATTCGCTTCGACTATAGTGCACAAAGGTTCCGGTAATGACAATTTTCTTATTGACAAAATAATCATTATCTACTTCTTGATTGGTACTTTGGGGGTTAATCCCTAAACTAATTAATTCGTTAATTAACGAGACATTTTTTTCATTATGAAAATAAGTATAAATACTTTGCGAGACCTGCTGGCCAAAATCATTAATACTTTGTAAGTAGTCCAATTTAACTTCTCTTAACTGGGCTAAATTGGTATAATGCTTGGCCAATATTTTTGCATACTTTTGTCCCACATGTTTAATCCCTAGGCCAAAGATTAATTTACTTAACTCGCGATTTTTCGATATTTCTATGGAGGCTAATAATTTCTTAATTTTCTTTTCACCAAAACCAAATAAACCATTCATCACATCAATTTGATTCTTTAATTTATAAATGTCTAAGATATTATTTAAAATCCCCACTTCATGGAGATCTTCAATGACCGCTACTCCCAAAGAATCAATATCCATCGCATTTCTCGAAGCAAAATGAACAATTCCATTGATATTTTTCCCCTTGCAATCTTCATTTAAACAAAAATAATCCACTCCATCATTAATTTTTACCAATTGACTTCCACAAACTGGGCAATTTTTAATCATCGAAAATTCTTTCAAGTTATTTGATCTTTTAGACTTATTGACCATTAAGACCTCCGGAATAATTTCCGCGGCCTTATGAACCAAAACCACATCACCAATCCGAATATCTTTCGCGATAATATAATCCTCATTATGCAAAGAAGCCCGTGAGACAAAAGACCCACTAACATTCACCCTTTCTAAAACGGCAACTGGGGTAATGACCCCCGTTCTACCTACTTGATAAATAATATCTAATAATTTAGTCTCCACTGCTTGCGGGGGAAATTTGTAAGCGATCGCCCATTTCGGGGCTTTGGCGGTATAACCAATATCATCATATAATTTAAATTCGTTGACCTTTAAAACCACCCCATCCGTATCATAAGGTACTTCGTCCCTTATTTTCTGATAATAGGCAATTAAATCAGGAAGTTGGGTTAAATCCGAAAAATAGCGATAATATGGATTAACACTAAAACCTAATTTGGCTAAAAACTCTAAAACTTCTTTTTGGGTCTTGAGCGCAAAATCTTCATAGTTAACCAAAGTATAAATAAAAGAAGCTAGATTTCTTTGGGAAACCACCTTGCTATCTAGTTGTCTAATCGTACCAGCAGCAGCATTGCGCGGATTAGCAAATAGTGACTCACCTTTTTCCCGCCGTTCATTATTTAAAGCAAAAAAACTTTTTAAGGGTAGATATACTTCCCCTCGCACCTTTAAATTGATTTTTTGTGGTAATACTAGCGGAATATTTTTAATAGTTTTAACATTCGCGGTCACATCTTCGCCGGTGGTTCCATCCCCTCTGGTCGAAGCTTGGACCAAAATACCATCTTGATAAAAAAGATTAATCGCTAGTCCGTCAATTTTAAGTTCACTAACAACACTAAAATCTCGCACCTCTTTTTGGACCCGCAGAAAAAAATCATTTAATTCTTCAATATTAAAAACATCACCCAAGCTCATCATCGGAGATTCATGAACTACCTTTTGAAATTCTTCCAAAACAGTTCCGCCAATTTTTTGCGTCGGACTATTAGGATCATTAAACTGTGGATACTGCGTTTCTAAATCCAACAGGTTTTGCATCATCTGATCATATTCATAATCACTAAAGGTGGGATTATCTAAAGTATGATATTCATAATTAGCCTGATTGATTTTATCCCTTAGCGCTTGTATTTGATTTTTAATTGTTTCCTTATTTTCCATCTTAGCCTATAATATTTTAACACAAAAAGGAGAAATTAGCCGAAAGTAGTCTCCTTTAAAAAATTATTTAACAAGATAAAAAAGAATAACTAAAAAGATATTTTGGTGGGAATTACCAGCCTTTTAGAGCCTTTTTATCTTCGGGCTTTTTCGAAACAAACAAATAATAAATTTTCATCCTTCTTGGCTTATGATATAATTTAAATGAATAATTATTAAAAAAAAATCGATTAAACTTAATATATTATTTACTAAGGGGGGAACCATGAAAGCTAAATTTTGTGTAAAGTGTGGAGAAAAAATTGAAGAAGATCAACAATTTTGTGTAAAGTGTGGTCAGAAAATAAGTGAGATAGGGGAAAAACCAGCAAATGAGCAAGATAACTCTTTAAACAAAACTTATAAGCCCGAAGGTTCACAAGCCGTCCTGGGTTTCGTTTTTAGTATTGTGGCCTTAATTTGCATTGTTTTAAATCAAATCGGCAGGAATTTTACTTTTTTAATCTTTAGTGCCTTTATCATATCCTGTGGCTTTGCTATCGCGGGCTTAGCCTTAAGCATTGCCAATTTAGCGAAAACTAAAAATCCTCGCAGCCTGGCTTTAGCCGGAATTATTATTTCTGGTTTGGCCCTTCTGATCATCTTTTCGAGTTTGTTTTTAAGAGATACTTTTTAAATATTTAAAAAATTAAATTCACTTTCTTTGGTAATAATTAAATTTTTTTGGATTTCTCTTAAGAGGGTAAAATAATTAATCACGACGGCTAAAGCGTGAGGAATCGGGGCACCATAAATTAACTCCGCCAAATATGGTAAATCAATAAAGGGATTACGATTACCTTGAATACTAGCAATATAATTATTTCTGGCCATTTCAAAGGAATCAACAGGGTCCTCAAGACTCCATCTCGCCATATTACTAAGCAGTCCCATAAAAGCCCCAGCAGGGGTATAGTTGGTTGCGGAATTATTGACAATATCTGGCAGATTATTCGTTAAAACTAAATTTGTTCCATTATCAGGACCTTCATACATGATATCCATATACATTAAAATTCGCGCTACATCTCCCTTAAAGGCATTGCCGGGATAAAAGGCATCACTGCCAATGGTATAAGGAGTATAAGATGAATTATTTTCTTCATAATAACGATTACTACGCGAAGCGTTAATCGATTGTTTAATAGCTCGTAAATTATGAGCATCACTACCTTGATTCTTATGAGAATTATCCATACTAGCCACTCCCAATTTAGAGTTACACCAAACATGTTCCCGTGAATAATTATAAGCATCATTCCAAGTTCCGATAATACTTGATCCACTAACTCCTGATTGGGAAACATTTCCGCTAGCCGAAGGCCAACCAGCAGTTATGAGAGAATTATCATAAATACCCCAGATAACTTCGGGTTTTTCCGTATAAGGAATGGAAAACTTCTTGGTAGTGGAATTATAAAATAAATCGTAATTCGCGCCATTTTTAATAAGGTAATACACTTGATTGCTTAAAGTACCCGGTAAGGAAGTCACAATTTGAAAATTAAAAGCTGATTCGCCCAAATAGTTAAATAAGCCTCGATCAAATTCGTAGATGCGATAATGAATACCTTGCGGTACTAAATAAAATTTTCCAACAATTCCGTTAGTTGGTAAGGTTACCACGATATCATAATCTATGGAATCAGATTGCTCCAAAATCCAGCGCACATCACCATAACTCTTTTTCGTATAAGTTTGTAAGAGGGTATGTAAATTAGCTCGAAGAGTCGAGGCAGGAGCTTGAAAATTGATACCATTATAGTAATTACCAGCATAGGTATAGTAACTATCGTAATTGACTTCTTCCTCCCACTTGCCATAAATATCTGTATTTGCAGTAATGGGGGTATTAAAATCGAAAGGGGTTAAATAACTACTAGATGTAAACCAACCTAAAAAAGTGAAGCCACTAATCGTGGTTAAACTACTAGCAGGAGCGCTGACTAAATCATTATAAAGGACGCTCTCCTGGGCTAAAACACTCAAATTAGCATCATAAAAACGCACGATAAAGGAAGCACTAACCGGGGTAAACTGCCCATAGATATATGTATCAAGATTTATCGGATCGAAAAAATCAAATAGCGTTTCATAACTACTAGAAGTATACCAACCAGAAAATTCATAACCTTCAATCGTTGGTGAACTACTATCCACAATGAGACGGCCATTAGCAATAATCTGAGTTAAATTCGTTAAAACTCCAGATGGTCCATAAAAATAAACATAGTGGGTTGCTCTTAAATTAAGATTAAAATTTTGGCTCGTAAGAAGACCATTGATGATGATTTGCACATTGACAATGACATCCACATTCAATCCTGGATTAGGAGTCGTATAAATACCATCGCCATCTAAATAAATACTATTGGTACTCCAAGTCGTTGTTACATATGGTGGTAAAATATTAGTTCCATCATTAAAAATAACGCTCGCGGAAATACTACTTGCACTGTCGCCCAGGGCATAGGAAAGATAAGGATTTAAGGTTATAAAACTTGATGTGATGGTGATACTTTTAATTCTCACTTGCTCGGTCGTAGATTCGTTGACGATCGTAAAGGTATTACTACTGATCACATAGGTATAATTTAAACCATTGATACTTGGGCTGATCGCCTGACCATTAGCATAAACTACGCTATTTAAGGCATAGCTCGAACTATCATATAAAATGGTAATAGTTTCCATTTGATAAGTCGCAATTATTTCTAAGTAATTACCAACACTCTGGCCAGAAGCCGCCCGATAAAGTCGAATAGTGCCATCGGGATTTTGATAACTTGGATTACTAGTTCCCGTGGATTTATAACCATAAACTTGATAAATATTCGCATCTATTCCTAGTTGCGAAGCATAGTTAACCCCCAAATCAAAAACACTGGCCTCACCGACAGCTGCTGATAATACAGAATTAAAACCATTATCCGCCCAGATGGCATATAAATCTAAATTCGTTGTCACTGGGCTACTAAAATTCCAAGGAATTAAACTATAAGAATTGGCAGAAGCTAGTTGATACCAACCAGTAATATAGTAACGAGATTCAATACTCGAAGGAATGCTCGGTAGACTCACTAATCCTTCTTTCGCAATCACTTCGCTAAAATCAGGATAAAGACTTTGGTTAATAATATTAGTATGAAAATTAATGCTCACGGCCTCACCAAAAATCCATTTCGCATAAAGCGTCAGATCATTTTGGACCACCAAGGTTGTAACTGGACTACCACTAAAAGAGGAGTTTAAATACCAGCCAACAAAGGAGTATCCATCTCTTTGCGGAATATCCAACGAGGTATAAGTATAACCCCATTTTTGTTCTTCAATGATTACTGATTGCCCATTATTGGCTTGAAAACTAATATTAAATCTTAACCTTTGATAAAATACTTTTAAAGTTAGACCATCTTGATTTAAAGGACTAGTTATTAAAGATGATTCATGCATCGGATTAACTTCATAGCCCACATGTTCCGGAAGCGCGGCGGTAATCAAAGTGCCTTTTAAAGCATGAGAGGTAATACTCAAAGTATCATTCAGAACATAGAGATTATCCTGAAGATTTTCAAAATAATATAAGACATGATATTGGAAGTCAACTTCGGTTGCCCCCCAGCTAGCCGTTAGGGTTAGATTGTTGGCAACTAGGTAGATATCACCACTTCGGTATTCGACATCATTGCTATACCAGCCAACAAAAACATCATCCGTTTTCGTAGGGGTCGGTAATTGACCAATTGGGGCATTAAAAACAACTTCTAAAGAACTAACACCATTATTCGCCGTGGCTCCATTATAATCAAAGGTAATTTGATAATGATTGGGGCTAAAGGAAGGAAACAATTCATAATTTCGTTGGATTGCAATATTAAAGATATCCACACTGTAACCATTAGCATCAATCCACCCACTAAAAGTGTAACCGAACCTGGTCAATTCCAAACCATAATTAGTTAATTTTTTACCAGCTTCGACATGATAAACAATCGTTTCCTCTTCATCATGAAAAATTACTTCATACTTCTTTTTTAAAAAAGTACAAGCTGTTAGTAAAACTAATAAGAAACTAATAATTAAGATGAATTTTTTCATATAACGACAGTCCGCGGTTTTCGAAAACATTAAAAGTCATAGCTTTGGAAGTAGGATTACTCCATTTAATAAAAGCTAATTCGGGATGATCAATGAAAGGATTACGATTTCCTTGATATTGAGCAATTCCATCATTTCTTTGCATTTCAAAGGCATCAACTGGATCTTCATTATGCCATTGTAACATTAAAGCTACCGAGGAAAAAGATCCATTTGGTCCATCAACAACTAAACCCCAACGAAGGCTCATATACATTATAATGCGGGCAACATCACCTTTATCGATATCTCCAGGCCAAAAATAACTACCAACCGAGCCAAAGGCACCCGAGCCAGGACCATAAGATTTATTGCCTCTTGAACCATTTTCACTGGCAAGGGCTGGTTTTAAATTATGAGTATCGTGTTCTGAAGGCGTACCAGATCCTAATTGATAACCACATTTGGAATTAGGGAAGACATGTTCACGATTCCAAATAGTACCTCCACTACTCCAAGGACCTTGGACCGAAGTACGAGAATAAACCGTTAAGACGTTACTAGGATTAGCCGGATCTCGATCTGAGTAAGCTAAAGTTGTTTTGGCTTGCTCATAAGAACTTGGATTAACTGTAATTAAAGTTTTTACCGCATTAATATTAGTAACATCGATGCTGTTGTAATAAGTACCAGTATAAGGATAGTGCCCCTCACCATCAGAAACTAACCAGCGACCATAAATATTGGTATTACTAGTAATTGCTAAATTAAAATTAAAAACGGTGGTAAAGGCACTAGTTGTGTACCAATTCATGAAAACATAACCCGCAACATAAGTCGAAGTAGGAGCATTTATCTTATTACCACTGATTACCTGACTAGTACTAAAGACCTGACCTGTGGGCCCATAGAAATTAACGGTATATAAATCTTGTGAACCAGTCACCAACCATTGCCCATAAATATTCGTTGTGGTACTCAGGGTGGAAACAGTATAAGGGATAGTATAATTGGAATCATAAAACCACCCAACAAAAACATAACCCGCTAAAGTGGTATTATAAGTTATAAGGTAGGAACTATTAACGGGAATAGTTTCCTCTAATAATAGCGATAAATTTAAACCATAAACTCGAATAAGAATCTCCCCATCTTCAATCTGGGCGCTATATTTCGCATTTAAATTATAATCATTGCGGATTGGCGTATTAACATCAAAAACATACTCCGCTTCATTGACCACAAAATACCACCCATTAAAAAGATAGCCAGCCAACTGGGTATCAGGAATTTGATTGGGTTGTAATTTATCCCCATGTTTAACCCGCGCGACCGTTGGACCTAGCGGCGTCGTAAAAGTAACTTTATGAGTTGTCACTCCAATTGTTGTACAAGAAGTTAACAGAAGGGCTATTAAGACTACAAACAAACTTAGAACTATTTTTTTCATAATATCATCTCTCTTACAATAATTATATCAAAAAATAAAGTAAGACATTTTTTAAGTGAAAAATTTTAACTTATTAAAATATGCTAGCTTTCGACCTTCTATTTTTATAGAGAATAGAAAACAATATTCGAAAGAAGTTTTTTTCCAAATCCGAAAAATCATTTTTTAGAATTAATATCTAAAAAATTAAGCGCCGAGAATCATTAAAAATTACTTTTTTTCTTCCTCTTCGCTGGTGGTTTCTTTTTCTTGATGAGGAATTAAAATAACGGTTGAGACATAGGAATCGGGACGTAATTTGATCGTTCTTACCCCTCGGGCGGTTCGTGAACTCTCACTAATATCACTAAGTGGGGTACGAATAACGATGCCATCAGTGGTCACCGCGAGCAGATCTAAATTACTAAGTTCACCATCAACCACTTTCATGGCACAAATGGGACCGGTTTTTTCATCACGTTTTAAGGATATGACCCCTTTAGAACCGCGACTGGTTTCCCGATATTGTTTAGGATCGGTTACTTTTGCATAACCATTTTTACTAACTACCAATAAGGAGTGGTCATCGTTAATCACCACCGCACTAATGATCTCGTTGTCTTCGCCAATTCGTTTACCTATTACCCCCATTCCCGTACGAGAAATAACTCGTAATTGCGAAACACTAAAGCGATTAACATAACCATCGGCGGAAGCAATCATAATACTATCTTGTCCATTGCTTAAAAGTACATTGACAACTTCATCATCTTCTTTTAAGGTAATGGCAATTTTACCCGAGCTATTAATAGTTGAATAATCCTTTAGTGATGACCTTTTTATAATTCCTTTTTTGGTTACAAAGATTAAACAAGTCTCATCGTTATCATAATGAATATCATCAATCTTAATTAAACCCGCATAATTTTCCCCATCTTGGAAATTGATTAAGTTGTTAATAGTTAGGCCTTTCGAAGTTTTGGAAGAAATAGGGATTTTATACCCTCTAATCTTGTAAACACGGCCTAAAGTGGTAAAAATAAGGTGGTCGATGTGGGTATTAGAATAAACTAATTCCGTTACCACGTCTTCCTCAGTTAAATTAGCTCCTTTGACCCCGACTCCTCCTCGTCCTTGAACTCGATATTCATTGAGGCTTAAGCGTTTAATATAACCTTTCGCGGTGATGGTAATCACCATATCTTCTTTCGTAATTAAAGACTCATCTTCAATATCATAATCTTCACCAATAATAATCGTGGTCTTTCGCGGTGTAGCATAGCGTGATTTTAATTCCAGAATCTCATTTTTAATTATCTCTTTTTGTAAATCGACATTTTCGATAATCGCTTTATAATCGATTATTTTTAAATCAATCTCATGTTCCTCAAGACGTATTTTCTCAATTTCTAAGGAGGTTAATCGCTGTAAAGGAAGCGCTAAAATTGCCTTAGTTTGCAGATCAGTGAAATTATATTCATCTTTTAGCCTGCTGGCCGCCTCGCTAGCGTCTTTGGAAGTCTTAATTAATTCAATAGCATGATCTAAATCATTAAAAACTGTTGTATAGGCTGCTAAAATATGCTTACGAGCGAGAGCCTTTTCTAAGTCAAATTTGGTTCTTCTAACAATGATCTCTAATTGAAATTTCAGATAACTACGGAAAATATCAATTAAGTTAACTGTTTTAGGACGTCCTCCATCGATGACTACCATATTATAACTATAGGATTGTTGAACCTGAGTATGTTTATACAAATTATTGATGATCACATCGGCATTTGCATCTTTTTTGACACTAATGACGATCCGAATACCACTACGATTAGATTCATCAGCTAAATCGATGATTCCCTTCAACGGACTGTTGTCCAATTTGACAATTTGGGCAATTCTTTCAATTAATTTCGACTTATTAACCTCATAAGGAATCTCGGTAATGACAATTAAAGATTTATTTTTCTTTTCTTCTTTATGTATTTCTGATCTAATAATAAAGGAACCATTACCAGTTTCAAAAGCTCGTTTTATGCCTGACAAACCGATAATCGAAGCACCAGTCGGAAAATCTGGTCCATGAATATAGTCCATTAATTCTAAAACACTCAAATCCGGGTTATTGATATAAGCCACAAAGGCTTCAATCGTTTCTGCTAAATTATGAGGAGGAATATTAGTGGCCATTCCCACCGCAATACCGGTGGAACCATTAATTAATAAATTAGGGAATTTCGCGGGTAAAACCACTGGTTCCCTTTCCGAAGCATCATAATTATCAATAAAATCCACGGTATCTTTATCGATATCACGTATTAATTCGTTGCTAATCTTCGATAGACGTGCTTCCGTATATCGCATCGCCGCCGCTTCATCACCATCGATCGATCCAAAATTTCCATGACCATCAACCAAGGGATGACGATAAGAAAAATCCTGAGCCATCCGCACTAAGGCATCATAAATGGAAGCATCACCATGAGGATGATATTTACCCATGACATCACCAGTAATACGGGCACACTTCTTATGAGGCTTATCGCTAAAAACCCCTAATTCATTCATTCCATAAATAATACGGCGGTGAACAGGTTTTAAGCCATCGCGGATATCCGGTAATGCTCTAGAAACAATGACACTCATCGCATACTCTAAAAACGATGTCTTCATCTCCTGAGTTATTTCCACATCCCTGACTTTCGAATCTTTAAGATCTTGTTCAATACTAGTTTTTTCTTCGTTCATTTTGTCCTCCTAACTATCAATGTTTTTCACATAGA
Organism: Acholeplasmatales bacterium; assembly: GCA_031284745.1. Lineage (GTDB taxonomy): Bacteria > Bacillota_I > Bacilli_A > Acholeplasmatales > Acholeplasmataceae > JAITXV01. The sequence goes on from JAITXJ010000012.1 coordinate 15,397, forward strand.
TAGCATTATTTTGGATGAATTGTTTTCTTGGAGGAACTTCTTCGCCCATTAACATTTCAAATACTTTGGCGGCTTCTTCCGCTTCTTCCATCGTCACTCGCAAAATAGTTCTTTGCTTAGGATCCATGGTGGTTTCCCATAACTGTTCGGGATCCATTTCACCTAAACCTTTATATCTTTGAATATTATACTTATTAGCAAAGGCTTCTTTGGCTTTTTCTAATTCCCCCTCACTATAAACATACTCAATTTTATTTCCCCCTTGCAATTTAAAGAGTGGTGGTTGTGCAAAATAAATATAGCCAAGTTCAATCAGTTGTCGCATTTTTCGGAAAAAGAAGGTCAATAATAAGGTGCGAATATGTGAGCCATCCACATCGGCATCGGTCATGATGATAATTTTTTTGTATCTAATTTTACTACCATCAAAAGCATCTTTGATATCCGTACCAATCGCTTTAATTAAGGAAACTAATTCATTATTATCGAAGACTTTTCGATCCTCGGCTTTTTCCACATTCAAGACTTTTCCCCGTAGAGGTAAAATCGCCTGAAATTCCGAATCTCTTCCTTGCTTAGCACTACCACCCGCGGAATTACCCTCGACGATATATAATTCCGAAATATTGGGGTCCTTACTTCGACAATCCGCTAATTTGCTAGCAAAGCCAATATTATCTAAAGGATTTTTCCTTCGAACCTTTTCCCTGGCTTGTTCAGCGGCCTTTCGAGCATTAAACGCTCCTAAAACCTTATCGGCTAAAGCTCGACCTATTTTTGGGTTTTCAATTAAATAGGTATTAAGTTTATCCGAGACCAAATCTCGCACTATGGAACGTACGGCACTAGTGCCTAATTTTGATTTTGTTTGACCTTCAAATTCGGGTGAATAAAGTTTTACCGAAATAACCCCGGTTAAACCCTCCAAAGTATCCGAAATTTTGATATCTTCCTTCTCCTTAACAATCTCAGTTAAGTATTTCTTTAAAGTATTCGATACTGCCGTTTTAAAGCCTTCTAAATGCTCACCACCTTCCGAGGTTTTTACGTTGTTAGCAAAGCTCACAAAATTGGTATCATAGGAATCACTATATTGAAAAGCGACCTCCACTTCAATATCCTCAATTCGATCACCAACTTTCACATCGGTGGCGGTTTCATGCACATAGAAAATCGGAAAGTCAATATCTTCGGTATCTTTTTTATTCGCCGAAGCAATCTTAGTTTTAATATTTTTTGATTCATTTAAATACTTGATGTAATCAATTAGTCCATCTTCACAATGAAAAAAATCACTTTGCGGTTCTTCGCTTGATCTTAAATCATATAATTCAATATAAAGCCCTTTATTTAAAAATGACGCTTGACGGAGGCGATTCTTAATTATTTCATAGTCAAAGTGCGGATCATCGCTAAAGACCGCTTTATCTGGCTTAAAAGTGACACTCGTCCCCTTTTTATTGGTTGGACCAACTTTCTTTAAAGGATATAAAGGCACTCCCTTTTGAAACTCTTGAATATAGCTAAAACCATCTTTATAAACTTCGGCTAGTAAATGAAAAGAAAGGGCATTCGTCACGGTCGCTCCGACACCATGTAAACCCCCCGAAACTTTATAGACGTTATCATCAAACTTTCCGCCCGCATTAGGGATCGTAAAAACCACCTCGACACCACTAATATGTTTTTCTGGATGAATATCTACCGGAATTCCTCGTCCATCATCGGTGATCCTAATATAATTGTCCGGCAATAATTCGACGATAACTTTGCTAGCAAATTTTGCTAGCACCTCATCGATGGAATTATCCACAATTTCCCAAACCAAGTGGTGAACTCCGCGAATATCGGTCGATCCAATATACATCGCTGGTCGTAATTTAATATGTTCTAATCCTTCTAAAACGATTAATTTATCGGCATCATAATTATTGTTCATTTTTTAACTCTCCTTTGAGATTAACCCTTTGTACGGGAAACCCCTTTTTATAACGTATGTTTTTCGTATCCGTGATGAAGACATAAGTGTCGTTAGGAATACACGATAAGATATAACTTTGATTTGCTTTATCTAATTCACTAAGAATATCATCTAAAAGTAACAAGATTCTTTTCGTAGTTATTTTTTTTAAGACCCTCAAGAAAGCTAGCTTTACATTAATCATTAAAAGTCTCGCCTGCCCCGCCGAAGCATAAATACTAGCTTCTTGCTTTTGAAAATAAAAGGCATAATCATCCCGATGGGCACCATAGATCGCTACGCGATATTGGAACTCGCGCTTTTGCTCATGAATCAAAGTTTTTTCCAACTCTCTTTCCTCGTCAAAAGCTGCTAGATATTTAATATTAAAATCACTATTAAGTTCTAAATTAATTAAATCAATAAATTTTTGACGATAGTTATGAAGGATCATTGATTTTCTTAAAACTAGGGTATTGATCGCTTCAATCGTCATAAAATTGTTACTTCCGTCTTTTAATAAAATATTTTTTTGTTTAATAATATTTTTGTAAGCAATTAAGCATCGCAGATACTCTTGATCAAATTGACTAAACATCATATCAAAAAACTTTCTTCTTTCCCCGGGGAAGCCTTTGATATAATGTAAATCATCACTCGAAAAAACCACGACGCCAAATTGGCCAAAATAATTGGAAAATTTATTAACTTCTAATTCATTGATAAAAACTCTTTTCGAATTCTTCGTTAAAACTATTTCGTATTTGTTATCATCTAAGTTCATACTAACCTTGCTAAACAAAGTTCGAGCATCATTATTGATTAAGTCTAAGTCATCGTTGGTTCGAAAGGATTTGGTGGTGGATAATAAATTAATTGCTTCTAAAATAGAAGTTTTCCCACTACCATTAACTCCCGTAATAAGAATAAAGTTCTTGATAAAATCTAAATGAAAAAAAGTATGAAGGCGAAAGTTTTCCAAGGTGAGGCTATTCATAATCTTCTAAGATAAGATATTTATCCGTCTCAATCGTTACACTATCACCTCTAAATATTTTATAACCTCGACTAGCAATCGGTTGATCATTGACTTTTACAAGATGAAAATCTAAGAACCTCTTGGCTTCTCCTCCGGTTTGCGTTATTCCTGCAAACTTCAGGAAAGCTCCGAGTGTAATATATTCAGTTTTTATGAAGACCTTGGAATTATTTACCATAATAATATATACTATATTATTATTATATCATAATATGAATATTTTGTCCTCTTTTACAACAAAAAAAGCCTATTTTTATGCCCAGCAGCTGGCAAAATTTCCTTAAACTAGTGTGTATTACCTCCAGCCAAGACTAAAGAGATAAAGTCTGGTCCAAAGCGATAATAACTTATTTATTAAACATCACTTTTTCGGAATTAAATAACTTAGTTAAGAGGAAAATAAAGCCCAAAATATAGACTAAATTAGCCACTAAAGTGATGATTAGTTGAGTGACATTTAAATCAATAGTGAATAATTGAAATAAAATCTGGGAAGAATTATATATGGGAATTAAATATAAGAAATTATTAGCACTCGCCCCATTAGTTAACATGGTTGATAAACCAACAAACATCGATAAGAACATCAAAGGTAAACACATCGCCGATGCTTGTTGAATTGTTTTCGACAAAGCACTAATGTTGGCGGTAATGGTGACGATTAAAGCCACTGTCAAAACGATCATGACAAACATTAAAGCAATATAACCAAAACCATATAAGCCATAAGAAAACTCCACTCCAACCATCACTTTATCCAAGGAAAAAAATAACCCTAAAAAAGAGGAAGTGGCGGAGAGAATACAAAGAATAATTAAAGCCAAAATTTTCCCAATCGCAATATAACTGCGTTTAACTGGCGTTGATAACAAGGTGGAAATAGTCCCCCGCTCTTTTTCTCCCGCAATAGACTCCGGCGCCACACTCATCGCCCCTTGAAATAAAAAGGTCATGATCAACATCGGAATAAACGAGGCCATAATCAACATATCCGAAGAGATACCTTGTTCGCTAGCCGGGATTATATCCACTTGAGCACTTAAACTATAATACCTGGTAGCGATAAAAGCCTCCTCCACCAGGGCCTGGACTAATGGTATTTGTATATCATTGTGGGAATTGTGCGAATTATAATAGAAGGTGGCTTGCGAAAGGTAATTATCACAATAAATTAAATAATCAATCTTCCCCTGGGCTAAGAGTTCTTTTTGTTCAAGGAAAGCCGAATCATCCAAATAAGTAAAGATGGGATGGTGGGGATCAGTTAAAAGGTTTAACTTACTTTGAACATCGCTTGAAGCATTAATCACACTCACCTTGGCTTGATAATTTATTTTATCCTTTAGCCGATTTTCTAAACCCAAGCCAATAAATTGATAGACCAAAAATAATAAAAGCCCCGGCATAATAAACATCATCACAATGATGGAAGGATTCGTAAAGACGCGGCGAAGTTCTTTTTTCATAATCGTGAGAATCTTATTCATTTTTGTCCTCCAAAGCTAGGTAAGTCTTAAAGAAAACCTCTTCCAGATTTTCCTTCGTGGTCAATTGCTTCAAATCTCCCTCAAGAGCCATTTTACCATCAATAATAATCCCGACTTTCGAACAAGTTTTTTCAATTAGCGAAAAAATATGCGAAGAAATAATGATCGTTTTTCCCTGGGCTTTGAGTTCTAAAATATAATCGATAACTAATTTAGCGGTTAGCACGTCTAAGCCATTGGTTGGTTCATCAAAAATAATAATATCTGGATCATGTAAAAGAGCAATCGCCAGCGAGGCTTTTTGGGCCATGCCGGTGCTTAATTGATTAATTTTAACCTCACTAAATTCACTAATTCCAAAGCGGGTAAATAATTGCTTTTTTCGCTCATTCCTCAGGGCGAGGGGAACCTCCCGCAAGGCACTATAATAATCAAAAAGATAAGAAGGAGTAAAAAAGGGGTCTAGTTTTAAATCGGTCGTCAAAAAAGCAATTTCTTGACGCACGAGGGTGGAGTCTTTAGTAACATCATGTCCATTGACCAAGATGGTTCCTTGATCAGGTTGTAATAAAGTAGCAATGATTCTTAAACAAGTGGTTTTACCGGCGCCGTTGGCTCCTAAAAGACCATAGACTTGGCCTTTAAAGACAGTAAAGCTTAAATCATTTAAAGCGACTTTATCTTTATTTTTTAGGTGGTTAATGGCCACCTGTTTTCGTGAAAGATGAAAAGTCTTCGAAACATTATGAACTTCAATTATCGGGGTTTCAAAAGTCGAAGTTAAGTGCAGATCTGAGATAGTCTTGTTTAATGGTACCATAAATTCCTCCCGTTAAAATTTTATCACTAATCTTGGATCTACCCGCCAAAAGTGTTAAATAAAACGCAAGTTAAATTTATTAGTTAATTTAATAAAAAGGGATTTTTTTCAATTTTTGAAAAAATTTAACATGAAAAATGAAGTGAGTGCAATATTTTCGGCTTTTTTGAAAAAAATGCTTTTGGCCATAAATAAAAAAAACTTCCTTAGAACTGGAAGTTTTTTCTTAATCTTAATTAGTTAGGGGAATAATGATATGTAAGAGGTCATCATTGTTGACGTCTTTAATAACAATAGGTCTGCGGACATCCACAAAGCAAACAACGATTTCTTGACCAGCTAAAGAACGAAGAGCATCAGATAAATATTTTAAGTTTAAGAGCATCTCAATTTGTTTAGCCACAATTTCCCGCGAAGGGATTACTTCCTGTTTTGAAGAACCAGCTTCATTGATCGCACTGAGTTCTACCACTTTGTCTAAACGTACCTTAAAATCGACCTGATTAAGTCGCGAGCCATTATCCTTGGTCGAAGTAATACTCACTCGATCAATCGCTCTTAAGATATCTTCTCGGAGAAAATATAATTCAAAATTAAAATTGGTGGGGATGATTTTCGCAATGTCAGGAAATACTCCTTCTAATAATCTGGTGCGAAACATGGTGTTTTGAAATTTAAATAAGACGGAATTACGATCGACAAAGACTTCAATATCTTCATTATAATAATCTAAAAGACGAGCTAGTTCATCGATCGATTTCGAAGGAATCGTAAAATCTAAACTAGCAACTGCTAAATTAAGGGGTGTATTTTTGGTCGACAAACGAAAGCCATCAGTAGCACTATTGACTAGTATGCCGTTATTATATTTAAAATTAATTCCTTGATATAAGGGACGCTTATCAATCGTAGCGGCACTAAAACCCACTTCTTTACTGGAATTTTTAATCACCGAAGCATTAAAGATAATCTTATTTCCCACCTCGAGAAATTCTACTTCGGGATAATCCTCCACATTAAAAAGATTTAATTTATATTCCAAGTTATGGGATTTAATCAGTAATTGATTTTCTAATAAAAGCAATTCCACTAAAATATCGTCAATTTTACGAATCATTTCAATTAGAGATTTACCGGGGGCTACGATGGTATTTTCTTCTTTAATTAATAAAGAGTCATCTTTAACGACGGTTAAAATGGCAATTTCACTAGAATTAGCAATCAAAGTTAAAGTGTTATTTTTGGCTTGGATTTTAATACAAACTAAACTACGATTAACTACGACATTAGTATTACTAGGGAGAGCTTTGGAAGCAATTAAGAGACTATTTAAGAGAACTTCTTTGTTGATGATGAAATGCATATTTTCTTTTTTCCTTTTTTAATTAATTATTATTATTAAGACTGGTGGATTGGTGGATAACTTAATTTTTCATGTTACTTACCATAAATATTATACTAAATTATCCACAATATTCCTTTTTTTTAAAATGGTTTGCTGGGATTGTTGATTTTTTTGGAAATTATCGCGAGCGTTTTTCGGAAGGTTTCATTCTTTTTAATTTCCCAATCTATTTTTTCAATTGCTGATAAAACGGTGGAGTGATCTTTTCCCCCAAAGATTTCGCCAATTTTTGTATAGGTTATGCTATGTTCCTTTTTAATTAGATACATCGCCACATGTCGTGGCCAAACGATGGCTTCTTTTCGTGACTTGGAGATCAGATCATCGCTAGTTAAATGATAATAATCCGCAACGATGCTGATAATTTTGGAATAAGAGGATTGGCTAATATCTTCAATCTTCTTTTTGGATTTTAAAAGCGAATCTAGGGCTTCTAAGACGACATCCTGCGTAAAGGGAAGGTTATTAAAGAAACAATAATTAATAACTCGTTTGAGCGCCCCTTCGAGTTCGCGCACATTCGAAACAAAGTTGGAAGCAATAAAGGTTAAGACTTCATCACTAACCTTTGTATTCTCAGGATACTCTAATTCTAATTTCTTTTTCAGGATTTTTATTCGTAACTCTAAATCGGGACTTCCAATATCTACGATTAAACCGCGTTCAAAACGGGAAACTAACCGATCCATGATTTGGGTTAAATCATTGGCGGGTTTATCAGAAGTGACCACAATTTGTTTATGATTATTGTCGAGATATTCAAAGAGTTTAAAAAACTCAATTTGGGTTTTGGGAGCGGTAGCGAGAATTTGGATATCATCGACTAAGAGGCAGTCGACCTCGCGATATTTATCATAAAAGGATTCAATTTGATTGTTTTTTAACATGATGTGGAAGTCTTCTAAAAAGACGGAGGCCGAAACATAAAGAACTTTCGCGTTGATGTCTTTATCTAAAACATAATTACCAATGGAATGCATGAGATGGGTTTTTCCCAAGCCGACATTCCCAAAGATATATAAGGGGTTATTAGCTCCTAGTTCTTCGGCGGTCATCATGGCGCTACGCATGGCAAAGAAGTTACTTTTACCGGAAACAAAGTTACTAAAAGTATAGAGGGGATTAATATTAGCTTTCGTATAACGCGCTAAATGAGTCTTATCTTTTGATTCACCGATCTCTTTGGTTTCATCTTCGGTAATAAATTTTAAAACAATCTTACTGGAAGAAAAATTATTGATGATTTCATCTAATCGATGATAATAAATGGAAAGAATTCGGTTCTTACAAAAGGCCGAAGGACACATGATATATAAAACTCCGTCCGCGAAACGATGAATGCTTTTGGTTAGAGGCTTAAAGATTTCTTCCATCCTTTCATCATCTACATATTTTTTTAATTCTTCTATGGTTTTAATCCATAACTTACTTACATCGTCCATCTCAAATTTCTCCTTTAATATATTACCAAATTTTAAGTTAATTTTTGTTAATTAGATAAAGATGTTTTCCACACGAATTGTGGATAACTTAATTATAAATTTAATAAATTGTGGATAACTTTTTATGTATTATCTGGTTATCAAGCCATAACTTGAGTTATCCACAATCCACATTAGCATCGTTTTTAGGGATAAGTTTTCCACAATCAATTATTTAAGTTTTAAACAACGCCATTTTTACAGTGAACTTATTTAAAATTGCTATAAAAAGCGACCAAAATTAGCGGTTAAAATTAGTGACTAAAGAGCTAAGCAAAGCTTTAGATGTCAATGGCGTTTTGTTTTCGAAACTCACCTTAAGGAAGAAGGAAAATAAACTAATTAATTCTTATACTCCCACTCATATATATAGGGACTGGTGCTCGTAACTTTAATAAAAATTCCTCGGTCATTATCATCGGCGGTTTCTTGAAAAAATTGGGGATCAATGGTCACGTGATAGTTACTTTCGATGGTGAAGATGATATTATTCCAATGAATCGGCCCCACGGCAACAAAGGTAAAAATCTTTAAATCTTCATACTGATTAAATTTTACCAAGGCACCATTATAAATCCACCATTCTTTAAGAACCCGGGTTCCTTCTTTAATGACAATAACCTCTTGACCGAGATATTTCGTAAAATAAATCCCCCATTGTTTGGCATAGTGATCGTCTATGTAATTTTTAAAGGTTAATAAATCCTCATAAGTTAGAAAATCACTTAATAATGGTTCGTAGGGTTCATATGATTCTAAAGTATAGTAGGCGGTCGTCCAATCATATCCGTGCTCCACTAATTGACTAGCTTGTTTTCTTTCCGCCCACGGAATTCGACTATAGGGTATGAAACTAGTAGCGATAAAAGCCAGCAGAATAAAAGGAATCACGAGGGCTAAATAAGCGGCGCTTAAGCCGATAATTAATCCACGATCTAATTTGCTCATTAAAGCGGGATCAACATGTTTAAATTGATAAACAGCAATAACTATGCTAGTTAAAAAATTGATGAGACAAATAATTCCCACAATCCAATAAGTTGGGGTAAAGGATAAATTAGCCCTAATAAATTTAGCATCTTCAATGATGAAGCGACTCTTCTCCCAAGAAAACAAACTTGGAAAGAAAAATAATAAAATGGTCACCATCCCCAGGAGCGTAATGCCCACCACAAAGAGCTTAAAATATCTCTTGAAAAGAAAAAGGGGAGTTAGGCAGCTAAGGAAGATTAAGCCAAAAATAAGTAAAACAAAGCCATCGACATAGAAATTAGCCCACAATAAAGCAAAGCCGTAAGCGTTGATAATTTCGTATCCTGGATCAAAGGAAAATAACTTGCTAAAACCTAAAACAAGGAAACTAGCCACCCCTAAAGCAATTAATAAGATATAAGAATATTTACTGATAAATTTGCCCATTGGTACTCCTTCAAAATATCTTTCTTACAATGATTATACAATAAATTTTATTTTTAATCATGTTAAGCAATGGTAAATGGTCATTTGACCTCATATTCTTACTTTATGAAACCAAAATATGTTATAGATTGTCAACAAAAGCCTAACCTAAGCTTCACAAAATTGCTTGGTTATGGAGCAAGTGGAGGGTCAAAAATTGTAAAAAGTGGTAATCTTTGATATAATATATTTGTCGTATGATAAAGCAACGAACAAATGAAATATCCTATTGAATAAAACCAAATTCAGTAAAATCAGAGCCACAATCCAACCAGAATTAAAGCGATGGAAAGATAAAGGCGTGGGATAATCCTTTTAGAGGGGTGCAATTAGCAATGCCTAGAGATTTAAGGTTCTAATTAGGATAACAAAGAGGAGGAAATCATGAAAAAAGATCAACAAACTACCATCAAAAATAACTTGTCTTTTTATAAAAACGCGAGCTTAGATCTTGTTTATGAAAAATTGAATTCTAGCGAAGCGGGACTGAGCACCACCAGCGCCAAAGAAATATTAGCAATTAAGGGGCCAAATATCATCAAATCGAAAAAAAAATCGAATCCTTTTACGAGGTTGCTTGCAGCGATTATTAATCCCTTTAATATTATCTTAATGGTTATTGCGGTTGTTACGCTTTTAACAGACGTTATTTTTGCCAGTAAAAAAGATTATTTTACCTTTATCACTATTGTTGCTTTAATTTTGGTATCGAGTATTATTTCCTTTATCCAAAGTGAAAAGTCGGCTTTGCAGGCGGCGAAACTTGCAAAAATGATCGTTAATTGTGCTGATGTGTTAAGAGATGGCGTGCTTATCAGTATTCCTTTAAGTCAAATTGTTGAAGGAGATGTCCTAAAACTATCAAGTGGTGATATGTTACCAGCGGATTTAAGGATTATTAAAGCGAAAGATTTTTTTCTCTCCCAAGCTTCCTTAACTGGTGAATCCACTCCGGTGGAAAAGGTAGTGTTTGATGAGCGGGATATTACCAATTTTTTAGATTTTAATAATATTGGTTTTAGTGGTACCAATGTCATCTCTGGAAGTGCCTACGGTATTGTAGTTGCTAGTGGTAATAATACTTTCTATGCCTCCATTATGGACTCTATCGCCCATAAAAAGGCTAAAAATAGTTTTGAAAAAGGAACCTCAGCGATTTCCAAACTTTTAATGATTATTACTTTTATTATGGTACCAATTATTTTTTTGGTTAATGGTTTAATTAAAACAGGAGACAATCGTTGGTTAAATGCTTTTTTATTTGCTATTACGGTTGCTGTTGGTTTAACTCCAGAAATGTTGCCGGTGATTTTAGCTTCCACTCTTGCTAAAGGAGCGGTAAAACTTTCGAAGAAAAAAGTTATCATTAAAAATCTTTCTGCCATTCAGACCTTTGGAGAAATGGATATTCTTTGTACGGATAAGACGGGAACCCTCACCCAGGATAAAATTATTTTAGAAAAATATTTAAATCCCTTAGGGGAAGAAGACATGCGCATCCTTCGGCATGCCTATTTAAATTCTTCTTTTCAAACAGGATTAAAAAATTTAATTGATATTGCGGTGATTAATCATGCAGTCAAAGAAAATATGGCTTCGATTTTAAGTAAGTATACAAAAATCGATGAATTACCTTTTGATTTTGAAAGAAGAAGAATGAGTGTTATTTTAGAAGATAATAATCATAAAAAGCAATTAATTACCAAAGGAGCGGTGGAAGAGATTTTAAAGATCTCCGATTTTTATGATATCAATGGCCAGGTAGAAGTCATTACTCCTGAGGTTAGAAACCAGATTTTAGGGGTCTACAATAAATATAATAATGAAGGCTTAAGAATGTTAGCAATCGCGCAAAAGAATGATCAAATAACTAAACAATTTAATATTAACGATGAAAGTAAATTGGTTTTTTTAGGCTTAATTGGCTTTTTGGATCCTCCTAAACCTTCAGCAGCCAGCGCGATTGCGGCCCTCAAACAACATGGTATTCGGACAATTGTTTTAACCGGTGATTCCGAAGGGGTAGCGAAAAAGGTTTGTAGCTATGTGGGTATTGAAACGACAATATCCATTACAGGCGAAAATATTGATAATTATAGCGACGAAGAATTAAAAGGTTTAGTGGAAAAATGTAATCTTTTTTCGAAATTAAATCCTAGTCAAAAACAAAGAGTAGTTCGACTTTTACAAGAAAACAAACATACTGTTGGTTATATGGGCGACGGTATTAATGATGCTCCCCCACTTCATCAAGCGGATGTTTCTATTTCTGTGGATACCGCAGTTGATATTGCAAAAGCGACGGCCAATATTATTTTATTAGAAAAAGATTTAATGGTTTTGGAAGAGGGAGTTATTGAAGGAAGAAAAACATTTGGTAATATTACTAAGTATTTGAAAATGGCAGCATCTGGTAATTTTGGTAATATGTTTTCATTATTAATTGCTTCAATTTTCTTGCCGTTTCTTCCAATGCTTCCCATTCACATCCTTGTTCAAAATCTTCTAAATGATTTTTCTCAACTTGGGATGCCTTTTGATAATGTCGATAATGATTATTTACAAAATCCTAAAAAGTGGGATGTCAAGTCAATCTTAAGATTTATGCTTATATTAGGACCAGTTAGTTCCATCTTTGATATCTTATGCTTTATTATTCTTTGGTTTGGCTTTGGCTATCAAAGTTTAGCTACCCAAGCATTATTTCAATGTGGTTGGTTTATTTTTGGAACAATTTCTCAAATTGTGATTATTCATTTTATTCGTACGAAAAAGATTCCATTTATTCAATCTAAACCTTCCCTATCTTTAGCCATTTCTTCTTTATCGGTGGTGGTTTTGGTGCTATTGATTGGCTTTACGATTATTGGAAGCGCCATTGATTTAGCGATTATGCCGGTCATCTTTATTCCAATTTTAATTGGTCTTTTAATTTTATATTCCGGAAGTATTTTATTAATTAAATGGATTTATAAGAAAAAGAATTTAAATTGGCTTTAAAATATATTATAGGTGATAATACTTTAATTTTTAGTTTCTATTCTAAAAAGTTTTTAATAAGCTATTCTTTAAAAAATAATATTACATTAACTATTTAAGCTCATATTAATTTAAATGATATAATCATAGTGTAGTTAATTTTTAAAAAGGTAGAGGTAATAAAAAAAGGTTGTTTATTATCAATTGTATCTAGTATTAT